>NZ_RCOC01000075.1:0-904 GCF_004307515.1 Pseudomonas sp. Sample_14
CTTATTTACCCAACGGTCCAGAAGCCCCTCACCCCAGCCCTCTCCCGGAGGGAGAGGGGGCCGACCGAGGTGTCTTGCGCTCGACATCGACCTGAACGACCGAGTCGGCTATGGCTGTCAGGATTTGATTTCGACTCGGCATTTCAGGTCGGCGGAACTCGACAGAACACCCTGGTCGGCTCCCTCTCCCTCTGGGAGAGGGCTGGGGTGAGGGTTTTTCAGCCCAACACCACCAACCGATTCGGCAATTCATTCCTCACCTGCGTCACCGGCACATGCACCTTCAACAACTCGCCACACGCCTCCACGCACGTGACAAACCCTTCCAGCGTGCGCCCCTGCCTGACCTGTTCGGTAAACGCCGCGACAATCGCGTCCCAGTTGCTGTTGTCCAGCCGTTTGGAAATTCCCTCGTCCACCAGAATTTCCACATAGCGCTCAGCCTCGCAGACAAAAATCAGCACGCCGGTGCTGCCCACGGTGTGGTGCAGGTTCTGTTCGAGAAACTGCCGCCGCGCCAGGTTGGAGGCGCGCCAGTGGCGCACACGGCGCGGGACCAGATGCGTGGTGATTTTCGGCAGACGAAACAGCAGGCACAGGACGATGAACATGCCCCATTGCACCAGCAGCAGACTGCGCAGGGTCAGCCAGCCGGTGAGGTAGTGGACGATGCCCGGCAACACCAGCGCCAGCAGGCTGGCCCAGAGCAGCGGGATGTACGCGTAATCGTCGGCACGGGCAGCGAGCACCGTGACCAGTTCGGCGTCGGTGTCGCGTTCGACCCGGGCGATGGCCTCGGCGACTTTGCGTTGTTCGTGTTCAGTCAGTAATGCCATGTCGAAAAGTGCCTGCTCATTATTCTTTTGATCTCACCAGCCGCCGGACGAACCGCCGCCGCCGAAAC
>NZ_RCOC01000025.1:0-156670 GCF_004307515.1 Pseudomonas sp. Sample_14
CGAGCTTAGATCTCATTCATGCTGGTGTGTGGGGAACATACAAGGAGCTGCCGAATGCTGCGATCTTTTGCTTTTAGCCCCAAACAGCATTAGTTTTGACGACTTGTCACAAGCATCAGCCGAGGTGTGCGATGGAGCTTCAAACATGGCTGGCATTTTTTGCCGCCTGCTGGGTGATCAGCCTGTCCCCGGGCGCGGGCGCCATCGCGTCGATGTCCAGCGGTCTGCAGTACGGATTCTGGCGCGGCTACTGGAATGCACTGGGCCTGCAGATCGGTCTGGCGGTGCAGATCGCGATTGTCGGCGCGGGTGTTGGCGCTGTGCTCACCGCTTCGGCCACGGCATTCCATGCGATCAAATGGTTCGGTGTCGCCTATCTGGTTTATCTGGCGATCAAGCAATGGCGCGCGCTGCCCATGGACATGAGCGATGACGCCGCGGTTCGGCCGATCGGCAAGCCACTGGCCCTGGTGTTTCGCGGCTTTCTGGTGAACATCAGCAACCCCAAGGCGTTGGTGTTCATGCTCGCGGTGTTGCCTCAGTTCATCAATCCCCATGCGCCGCTGCTGATTCAGTATCTGGTGATCGGCGTGACCATGGTGTTCGTCGACCTGATTGTCATGGCCGGTTACACCGGACTGGCGTCGAAGGTGCTGCGCCTGTTGCGCACGCCCAAGCAGCAGAAACGCATGAACCGCACCTTTGCCGGGTTATTCATTGGCGCGGCGGCGTTCATGGCGACATTGCGCAAAGCGGCGGCGTAAAACGCTCGGGCACAAAAAAGGCGACCTCAAGAGGTCGCCTTTTTCATTTCTACCGAGACATCGGGGCAAGCGAGCTTTTCTTGAATCAATAGCGAGGGCCGCTTCGCGACCCAACGGGGATAAATCCCTCGCCACAGAGCCCTTCGCCACAAAAGTCCTCAGATCCGGTTCAGCGTAAGATCACCGGTGCCGTATCACGCGGCAGATTGTTGCGCTGCGGCGCTTCACGCGGCTGCTCATAACCGTCACCACCACCGAGCTGCATGCTCAGTTGCCCGGCCACGTCTTCGCCCAAGGCCTTGGACACCTCACGCACCACCCGCGGGCGGTTCAGCGAGATCTTGATGTCGCGATGGTTAACCAGTTTGGTGTCCTGCGCTTCACCCATCGCCGTGAAGGCCGAGGTGATCTCGTAGGTCTTGGTGTTGATCAGACTGAAATCCGCCACCAGCGTCAGGCCCAGTACCGCCGAGTAGCTGTCGGTGTGCGCCAGCTCGTTGATGTCCTGGGTGAAATCGATGTCGGACACAGTGCCGAACAGCACATAGTCGGCACCCTTGAAGTTGCCGGCCTTGATGCGCTTGATCACGTCATACACATCGCCTTTGGATGAGGCGGTATACGGCGTGCCCTGCACCAGCTGGAACATGCCGGTACGCAGGATTTCACCCTTGATGTCGCCGGTGAATTTGCGCAACTCGCCCTGTTCGATGTAGCTGGTGGTCGCTTCGATCTCGTTGTAGCTCGAAGAACCGCTGGCGCTGTAGTAATTCTCGCGGTGATTGCTCTGCGCCGAAACGATGTGGATGTATTGCTCCACGCGCTCCTGATACGCCAGATCCGTCACCGCCACTTTCGGGGCCGCCTGCGCGCTGAACGCGCAAGCCAGGGCCATCATGCCAATCCATGTGCGCATCGATCAACGCTCCGTGGTTTTGCGGATCTCTTTTTCGTCCATCCACTCGGCCAGACCGCTTTCGACGTCGATCAACTGCAGGCTGAATTTGTAGAAGACGTCCTTGTAGTCGCTGCTGCGCTTGACGATCGAGCTGATCGAGCCTTCGATGCGGTACTTGGCGGCAACCATGTTGCCGGTCTTGGCCACGGTGCTTTTCTTGTACAGGCCGCTCTGGTTTTGCAGCTTGAGCTGGTCAACCTGGCTCTGCATCGCATTGTTGTCGCTGGCGAAGCGCGCAACACCGGTCTTCATCAACTGAGTCTTGATGCTGGTGGTGATTTCGCGGGTATCGATGTACTCGCTGGTCTTGTTCTTCACATCGTAGACCTGAACCACCGGACGACCCTGCAGGATGCCGGACTGGGCCAGCGAGCGGGTCATCGACTCGGCGATCATTTGCAGGTCGGTCGAACCGAATTCGTTGGTCACGGTTTCAACCGCTTTGGTGTCGCCGTAGCTGATGTTCTTGCTGCCCAGGGTCGGCGAGGTGTTGGCGCAACCGGAGGCGAGCAGGGCGATGACGGCGATGCAGGAAAAGCGTGCAAACATGAGAAAGCTCTCTCAATCAGAAATAGGGTGGCGGGTTTACGGCGTCTTGATTTCCAGACGGAAATCCACGGCTTTCGGGGTCGGCGCGATGGCCTGAATGAAGCTGGTCTGGGCGCCGTACATCATCTGGCTTTTCCACACTTCTTCTTCGGCAACCGGGAAACCTTCGGCGCCAAGCCAGGCGAAGCGGTAGTAGAAAATCTTGTTGCTGTTGAGGGTGTTGCTCAACTGCACGTTGACGGTCATGAAGCCGTTTTCACGAGCCACGCGCATGGCGCCGACGACGATGTGTTTCTGCGGGCCCATGGCCACGACTTTGCTCGCGGCGCTGCCCGGCTCCGGCGGTGGCGGGGTGGCGCAGCCTGCCAGCAAGGCGAGGGCGGCGACGGCGATGATCTTCAAGCGCATTGCAAAGACTCCGTTCTTAAGGTTGTTTGAGGCTGGCGACGTTGGTCGCGGCAGCGCTCGGCATTACGTGAGCAGCGATGCCGCCAGCGAATACCTGGTTGCCCACGGCACGCAGGCTGATCACTTGGTAGCGCTGGTCGACAGTGACCTTGACCACCGAGCCGCCGACGGCGCTCGGCAGGGTAACCTGATGCTCACCTTTTTTCAGGCGCAGACGCACCACTTGCGTGTTGTCCGGCAGGGTGCGCCATGTACGGGTATCGGCACCTTCAAGCACCGCTGAAGAAATACCCACGGCGAGACCGGCCAGCGGGTTGGTTTCGTTGATCTGCTTTTGCGCCACGCCTTTGGTGATTGCGCGCACGGTGGTGCGCACGATGATCCCCGGCATGTCATCGCGCAGGGCGCGGCGGGACATGGCGGTGGTGCTGTTCAGCGCGGTCAGGTCGACTTGCTTGCCGTCGACACCGATCTGCGCAAACGGCGCGGTGGAGGTGTCCGGTTTGATGATCGGGAACGACAGCGGAGTGATCACCACGTTGTTGGAAATCGGCAGCGGCAGCGGCACGCGAATCGAGTCGCGGGCCGGGGCCAGACCGCTCTGCACGACGATGAGAATGTCGCTGTCATCGGATTTGGAAGGCTTGTCGAGATTGGCCAGCGCCTGCTCGAGCAGCGGCGTGTTCGGACGCAGTTCGGCAGCTTTGCGATAACCCGGCGCGGCCAGATCCTTCTCGCCCAAAGCTTCGTAAACGAAACCGGCCAGGTAATGGCTGAACGCACTCTGGTAGCTGTTCTTCAGGCCGACCACTTCCGGCGCGTCGAGGCTGGCCACCGGATAACCCTGCAGATCCTTGTACTGGGTCTTGATGCCTTCTTTCTCGGCTTCTTCTTCGCTCTTGAGGTATTCCTTGTCGCGCAGGTCGGCGATCACCGCTTCGCGTTCGTGGGTCTTTTTGATCGCCGTGCGGGCGCCATCGAAATCGTTGACCGCCAACAGGTTCAGGGCCATCTGCGTGGTCAGCATGACTTTTTCGTAGTCATAGCCTTCGTAGCGACGCACCTTGTCGTTGACGATGAAGCTGCCGAACTGTGCCAGGTACTTGGCCGAGTCGAGCTTGACCGCGTCTTCCCACTGACCGACCACCTGATCGGCACTGCCCCAGGCGTTCTGGCTGCCCGACAGGTCGCCCTTGGCGCGCAGCAGTTCACCTTTCTCGAAGTAATAGAGCAGGTCTTTGTCGGTGCCGGTGTTGTTCTTTTCCAGCAGGGTCAGCGCCGCGTCGACGTTGCCGGAAGCCAGTTGCTGATTGGTCTGGGCCAGTTCGGAATCGTAGTTGCGAAACGCTGCGCAGCCGGACAACAGCGTGACAGCGCTGAGCGCGAGCAGCATGGGAGCGCGGAATGCCATGGGTACTTCTTCCCTGAGTAACAAAACTTGCAGCCGCGTGTGCTGGTCGGGCTGGTGTGACCTATCGACGGCGGCGCTGGCCTCCTGCCAATTCCTCATGGGTGAGGAGCTTTTGATGCCGGCTCGCTGGGCGAGGGCGCGGCATTATAAACGTGGCGTGATGGCTATGTAATAGCTTTTTGGGTGCATTTTCAGATGTGGTGCCATCACTTCTCCGCAGAAGCGGGTTTATCCGACGTGGGTTTTTTATTCGGTACAAAGGCTGATCCGACGGTATAGACCTGATCCCGGAATACCCGCAGGTGCAGAATCTGGCGGTCCTGGTCGACGCGCATTTCAAAAGCGTGGTCGATAGACGCAGGCGCAAAACGGAAGGTATGCAGGCCTTTCTTCAAGCGCAGGCGGGCGACCAGCGTCTTGTCCGGCAACGCTCGCCATGTGCGGGTGTCGGCTTCTTCGAACGGATCATGCTGAGTGACGATCAACGAGGCTTTCGCCGGGTTGCGCTCGTTTTCCTGCGCTTGACCGATGGCGGCCATGTTGGCGCGGAACATCGCCCGCGAGATGATTTGCGGCATGTCGTCGCGCAGTGTGCGCATGGACATGTCAGTCACGCTGTTGATCACTACCAACGGCTGTTTGCGACCGTCTACGGTGATATGGCTGAAGTTGGGCGTAACTGCGTCCGGCACCATCACCGGGAATGAAATGGGCGCAATGATGACCAGCGTTTCGTTCAGACGAACCGGGATCGGCACTTGCACTGAGCTGCGAGCCGGGGCCAGGCCACTCTGGATAATCAGCAACACATCGCTTTCATCGGCTTTCGCTTGCGGTTTGTCGAGATTGCGCAGGGCCTTTTGCAGCAAGGGCATGTCCGGCCGCAGTTCGATCGCCTGACGATAACCGGCCGCCGCGAGGGCGCGTTCGCCGAGGGCTTCATAGGTGAATCCGGCCAGATAGTGGCTGAACGCACTTTGGTAGCCGTTTTTCAGCTCAACGACCTGCGGCGCATCAAGCAAGGCGACCGGGTAGCCTTCCAGTTCTTTGTACTGGAGAATCTTGCCCTGAGCTTTTGCCTGTTCCTCGGCCGCTTCGTATTGCTTTTCACGCTGGCGGGCGATCAATGCTTCGCGTTCGTGGGTTTTCCTGATGTCTGCGCGGGCGCCGGCAAAGTCATTGACGGATAGCTGGTTCAAGGCCATTTGCGTAGTCAACATGACCTTTTCGTAATCGTAGCCTTCATAGCGCCGCAGCTTGTCGTTGACCAGCATCGTGCCCATTTCATCACCGAAACGCGCCAGTAATTTCATCGCGCCGGACGGGTTGGCTTCCTCGCGCTGGAAGATCATCCGGTCGGCATTGCGCCAGGCGTCCTGGCTGTCGGGCAGGGCACTGCCAGCGCTGAGGATCGCGCCTTTTTCCAGGTAGTACAGCAGATCCTTGTCTTCCCACGGGTTGTTCATTTCCACCAGTGCCAGAGCCCCGGTCAGATTGCCCCGGGTCATTTGCTCGGTGGTCTGCTGCATTTCAAGATCGTAGTTGCGATAGGCGGCACAACCGCTCAACTGAACAGCAACGCAAAGCAGCAAAACGAACGGAAGACTCCGCATTGAGGTTGATTCCTTGCGCGCAAATGCTCTGGGGCGGGCAGTATAAAGTGGATGGTGGCAAATGGCTGTGATCTTGATCGAACGTGTCGAGGCTCGATCGGCAGCGGGTAGTGCGGCAATACTCGGCGACAAACGCTGCTGCCGTCTGCCGGGTATTTCCTGCCAATCAAAGCGAAACGCCGACAAAGCTTGAGAGAAATGTCTTCGAAGTGAACAATATGTAACTTCGCATTTCCATTTGAGATTCGTTCATGACTGCCTCGTCCCGATTGCTGGCCTGGCTGCTGTTCCCGTTATTGTCCCTGAGCAGCCTGCCGCTGCTGGCCGATACCGTGGAAGGCGCGCCGCAAGCGTTGCACCTGCTCGATTACATCAGTGCCGATTACCCGCCGACGGTCGCGGCAGGCAAAGTCATCGACGATGGCGAATACCGCGAGCAGCTGGAATTCACCCAGGTTCTGCAAGGCTTGATCACTGCATTACCGGCCAAACCGGAAAAAGCCGCGCTGGAACAGGGCGTCGAGTCTTTGCACGCCGCCATCGCTGCGAAGCATGACGGTGTTGATGTCGCCCGTCAGGCCCGACAGCTGGGGGCCAAACTGGCGGTGGCTTATGAAGTCAGCCAGGCGCCGATCATCACCCCGGACCCGACACGCGGTGCGCCGTTGTATGCGCAGAACTGCTCGGTGTGCCACGGCGATACAGGTGCCGGCGACGGCCCGGCCGGCCTAGGTCTGACTCCCGCGCCAGCCAACCTGCGCGACGCTGTGCGCATGGATCACCTGAGTCTGTACGCGATCTACAGCACCCTCGGCCAGGGTGTCGAAGGCACCGACATGCCGGCGTTTGCCGATCAGCTCGATGATCGCCAGCGCTGGGATCTGGCCACCTACATCGCCGGCTTCAGTGCCGATGCGGCGGCCGCCAAGTCCGACAAGGTTTACAACATCGCCGACCTGGCCCGGCAGACCCCGGCCGAGGTGCAGGCTGCCGAGGGCGCAGAGGTCGCAGCGACGTTCCGTGCCCAGCGCGCGCAACCGCCGCAGGTCAAACGTGGTCCGGCACAGTTGCTTGATTACACTGCCGCCACGCTGGACAAGAGCCTCGCGGCCTACCGCGCCGGGGAACATGATCAGGCCTATGACCTGTCGGTAGCGGCATATCTGGAAGGCTTCGAGCTGGTGGAAAGCTCGCTGGACAACGTCGATGCCAACGTGCGCAAGGACACCGAAAAATCGCTGATGGCGTATCGGCAGTCATTGCAGGATGGTCTGCCCGTCGAGCAGGCCGAGCAGCGTCTGGACGCGGCCAAAGCCAAACTCAAGGAATCCGCCGGCCTGCTGGGCAGCGATGGTCTGAGCTGGTCGCTGAGTTACATCTCCGGTCTGCTGATTCTGCTGCGCGAAGGTCTGGAAGCGATTCTGGTGCTGGCGGCGATCCTCGCCTTCCTGCGCAACACCGGCCAGCAGTCAGCGGTGCGCAGCGTCAACGTCGGTTGGGGTCTGGCCTTGCTGGCAGGCTTGGGCACCTGGGCGCTGGCGGCGTATGTAATCGACGTCAGCGGTTCGCAGCGTGAGTTGCTGGAAGGCGCCACCGCGCTGTTTGCCAGCGTCATGGTGTTGTGGCTCGGCGTGTGGATGCATGACCGCCGTCACGCGGCGGCTTGGCAGGATTACATCAAGAGCAGCCTGGTCGGCGGCGGTGGTCGTTTCGGTTTTGCGATCCTGGCGTTCTTCTCGGTCTATCGCGAGTTGTTTGAAGTGATCCTGTTCTACGAAACCCTGTGGCTGCAGGCCGGGCCTGCCGGGCACAACGCCGTGTTGGCCGGCGGTGCGACGGCGCTGGTGCTGCTGGTCGGTCTGGCCTGGGTGATCCTGCGCGGCTCGGCGAAACTGCCGCTGACCTTGTTCTTCAGTATCAACGCCGCGCTGCTGTGCGCGTTGTCGGTGGTGTTTGCCGGGCATGGCGTCAAGGCCCTGCAGGAAGCCGGGATCTTCGGCACACGGCCAGTGGCGTTCTTTGAATTCGACTGGCTGGGAATCCATGCCGACGCCTATTCGCTGACCGCGCAGGTGGTGGCGATTGTGGCGATTGCTGTGCTGTATGGGCGCAGTTGGGTGGCGGAGAAGCGTCGGGTGTCGGCTGCATAAAGGCATTCGCTGCGCTCCTATTCGCGAGCAGGCTCGCTCCCACAGGTTCGGTATGTATCCTGTGGGGGCGAGCCTGCTCGCGAATTTTTTGGAGGCAAGAACATGCGTGTATGGATCGATGCCGACGCCTGTCCGCGGGCGGCGAAGGATCTGGTGGTGAAGTTCGCGTTAAAGCGCCAGTTCGAAGTGGTGCTGGTAGCCGGGCAGCCGCAGATCAAACCGGGGCTGGCGATCGTCAAATTGATTGTGGTGCCGAGCGGGCCGGATGCCGCGGATGATTATCTGGTCGAGCACGCCGTGCCGGGCGAACTTGTGATCTGCAGCGATATTCCGCTGGCCGATCGGCTGGTGAAGAAGGGCGTGACGGCACTGGATCCGCGCGGCAAGGAGTTCGATGCGCAGAACATGGGCGAGCGGCTGGCGGTGCGGAATCTGTTCACCGATCTCAGGGAGCAGGGCCAGATGAGCGGCGGCCCGGCACCCTTTGGCGAGCGTGAGAAGCAGGCGTTTGCCAATGCGCTGGACCGGATTCTGACCCGGCTCACCCGCAAGCCCTGAAAAGATCGCAGCATGCGGCAGCTCCTACCGGGGCGGTGTATGCCGCAATATCACGGCGCGACACGGAACCTGTAGGAGCTGCCGAAGGCTGCGATCTTTTGATTTCAAGCGTCGTTTTCGTGAGTCAGTTCGAGCACGCGGTCGACCAGTTTGTTGATCCCCGAAGCCGCTTCACTGATGGTCTGCGCCAGCATGTACGCCGGGGTGGTGACCAGTTTGCGCGCCTTGTCTTCGACGATTTCGGTGACGGCGCATTCTTCGTGGGTGGCGCCCATCTTGTTCATGGCCGCAGCGGTGTCGGCGTCGTTGCCGATGGTGCAGGTCACGCCCGGGCCATAGATTTTCGCCGCCAGCGCCGGGGAGATGCAGATCAGCCCGACCGGTTTGCCCGCTTCGGCAAATGCTTCGGCCAGGGCCAGCACTTCGGGTTGCACGGTGCAGCCGGCGCCTTCGATGGCGAAGTTCGACAGGTTCTTCGCCGCGCCGAAACCGCCGGGCACGATCAGTGCGTCGAAGTCCTCGACGTCGGCATCGCGGATATCCTTGACGTTGCCCCGGGCAATGCGCGCCGACTCCACCAGCACGTTGCGCGATTCCGGCATTTCTTCGCCGGTCAGGTGGTTGATCACATGCAATTGCGCGATGTTTGGCGCGAAGCACTGCACCTGCGCGCCGCGCTGGTCGAGGCGCAGCAGGGTGATGACACTTTCCTGGATTTCGGCGCCGTCGTACACGCCACTGCCGGACAGGATCACTGCAACTTTTTTGCTCATGGGCTTCTCTCCAGATTCATGGCGCTCAATGTCCCTCAAATCGTCGCGCGTGGCCATAAGGGCATGGCTGACGCGCGCGGGAACAGAGCGCTCTCTCAATGGATCGCAACGGCGGCGGGGTGTTCATTATTTGCCTGGACTGCGCGTGGCAGCCGCCAGCGAATGGCTTATTCGGCTGGCGTTTTCGGCCCGGCAGGAGGGGTCGCTTCGGCCTGGCGCAACTGCTCTGCCTCGGCGGCCTTGGCGAGCTGCTCGTCCTGATAGATTTTCTTCGCCAGTTGCGCATTCTTGAAGCGGCGCCGCAGCCACAGGCCCAGGCCGAGGATCAGCAAGGCGCCGAGCACCCACAGCTCGTACTTCTTGATGCTGCCGAGCATGCCTTCCAGCACTGCGCCGAAGTGGTAAGCCGCCGCAGCCAGGGCGGTGGCCCAGATCGCCGCGCCGATGCCGTTGAGCAGCAAGTAACGTCCCGGTGGATAACCGGACAGGCCGATCGCCACCGGCATCACCGTGCGCAGGCCATAAACGAAGCGGAAGCTCAGGACCCAGATGTCCGGATGTTTACGGATGTGCTCCAGTGCGCGGTCACCCATCATCTGCCAGCGCGGTTTGCGCGCAAGCAATTTGCGCCCGTGCTTGCGCCCCAGGAAGTACCACAGCTGATCACCGGCATAACTGCCGAAGAACGCCACGACCACCACCAGGTTGATGTCCATGTATCCACGGAACGCAAGGAAGCCTGCGAGCACCAGAATGGTTTCGCCTTCGAAGAACGTGCCGAGAAACAAGGCAAAGTAGCCAAAGTCGTGCAGAAATTGTTGGA
Source organism: Pseudomonas sp. Sample_14 (assembly GCF_004307515.1). Classification (NCBI taxonomy): domain Bacteria; kingdom Pseudomonadati; phylum Pseudomonadota; class Gammaproteobacteria; order Pseudomonadales; family Pseudomonadaceae; genus Pseudomonas; species Pseudomonas sp. Sample_14. The sequence goes on from NZ_RCOC01000025.1 coordinate 10,008, forward strand.
GCATTGTCTGGGTGCTGGCGAAATGAACGCGCAGCCTAACCCTTCGGGCACATTCATGAAAGTGTCCAAATGTGTCTCGACGTGAACATTTCCTACATCGACAATGGATTGCGGCTACCTGTCACAGAGCACACATAACTGTCATCTGTTGGTCATAATGGCCGTCTATAACTGTCACGCTCGCCCGTTTGCCCGGGCTCAGGAGTCTGCCGTGAGCTTTACCCCCGCCAATCGTCTGTTCCCTGCCACTCGTCTGCGCCGCAATCGTCGTGATGATTTTTCGCGGCGCCTGGTGCGTGAAAACGTATTGACGGTCGATGACCTGATCCTGCCGGTGTTCGTGCTCGACGGTGAAAACCGCCGCGAAGCCGTGGCCTCGATGCCGGGCGTCGAGCGACTGAGCATTGATCTGCTGCTTGAAGAAGCGGCGAAATGGGTCGAGCTGGGCATTCCGGCGCTGGCGCTGTTCCCGGTCACCCCGCCTGAGCTGAAATCCCTCGATGCCGCCGAAGCCTGGAACCCTGAAGGCATCGCCCAGCGCGCCACTCGCGCCCTGCGCGAGCGTTTCCCGGAGCTGGGCGTGATCACTGACGTCGCGCTGGACCCGTTCACCACCCACGGTCAGGACGGCATTCTCGACGAAGACGGCTACGTGCAGAACGACATCACTGTCGATGCGCTGGTGCGTCAGGCGCTGTCCCACGCCGACGCCGGCGCGCAGGTGGTGGCGCCATCGGACATGATGGACGGTCGCATCCAGGCGATTCGTGAGGCGCTGGAAATTGCCGGTCACGTCAACGTGCGCATCATGGCCTACTCGGCCAAGTATGCCAGCGCCTACTACGGCCCATTCCGCGATGCTGTGGGTTCGGCGTCGAACCTGGGCAAGGCCAACAAGGCTTCTTATCAGATGGACCCGGCCAACAGCGACGAAGCGCTGCACGAAGTCGGTGCCGACTTGTCCGAAGGTGCGGACATGGTCATGGTCAAGCCGGGCATGCCCTACCTGGACATTCTTTTTCGCGTCAAAGATGCCTTCAAGGTGCCGACCTTCGTCTATCAGGTCAGTGGCGAATACGCCATGCACATGGCCGCTATCCAGAATGGCTGGTTGAGCGAAGCGGTGATCCTCGAGTCACTGACCGCCTTTAAACGTGCCGGTGCAGATGGCATCCTGACTTACTTTGCCGTTCGTGCCGCTCAATTGTTACGAGAGCAGAAATAGCCCTCCCAGGAACATTCCATGAATACCGAAGGACTCACTGAAGTTGCCGTAAAAGAAGCTCAGCCGGTGGTCGAGCAAATCACCGAAACCCCGCCGGAACTGGAGCCTGCGCCACCCGCGCCGGTTGCCGAAACCGCTGTGGCGGTACCGGCGATCGCCATTCCCGGCCTGGATGACAGCAGCCTGTACATCCACCGCGAGCTTTCGCAATTGCAGTTCAACATCCGCGTGCTGGAACAGGCGCTGGACGAGTCCTACCCGTTGCTGGAGCGGCTGAAGTTCCTGCTGATCTTCTCCAGCAACCTCGACGAATTCTTCGAAATTCGCGTCGCTGGGCTGAAAAAGCAGATCACTTTTGCCCGCGAACAGGCCGGCGCTGACGGCTTGCAGCCGCATCAGGCGCTGGCGCGGATCAGCGAACTGGTTCACGGTCACGTTGACCGCCAGTACGCGATCCTCAACGACATCCTCCTGCCGGAGCTGGAAAAGCATCAGGTGCGCTTCATCCGTCGGCGCAACTGGACGACCAAGCTCAAGACCTGGGTCCGCCGCTATTTCCGCGACGAGATCGCGCCGATCATCACCCCGATCGGCCTCGACCCGACGCACCCGTTCCCGCTGCTGGTGAACAAGAGTCTGAACTTCATCGTCGAGCTCGAAGGTATCGACGCCTTCGGTCGCGACTCCGGTCTGGCGATCATTCCGGCGCCGCGCCTGCTGCCACGGATCATCAAAGTGCCGGAAGAAGTCGGCGGCGCCGGCGACAACTATGTGTTCCTGTCGTCGATGATCCACGCCCACGCCGACGACCTGTTCCAGGGCATGAAGGTCAAAGGCTGCTACCAGTTCCGTCTGACCCGAAACGCCGACCTGGCGCTCGATTCCGAAGATGTCGAAGACTTGGCCCGCGCTCTGCGTGGCGAGTTGTTCTCGCGGCGCTACGGTGACGCGGTGCGTCTGGAAGTCGCCGACACTTGCCCGAAACACCTCTCGGACTATCTGCTCAAGCAGTTCAACCTGAGCGAGACCGAGCTGTATCAGGTCAACGGCCCGGTCAACCTGACGCGCCTGTTCAGCATCACCGGTCTGGACAGCCATCCGGAGCTGCAATACACGCCGTTCACCCCGCAGATCCCGAAACTGCTGCAAAACAGCGAAAACATCTTCAGTGTGGTCAGCAAGCAGGACATCCTCCTGCTGCACCCGTTCGAGTCGTTCACCCCGGTGGTCGACCTGCTGCGTCAGGCCGCGAAAGACCCGCACGTGCTCGCCGTACGGCAAACCCTGTACCGCTCCGGCGCCAACTCCGAGATCGTCGATGCGCTGGTGGATGCCGCGCGTAACGGCAAGGAAGTCACTGCGGTGATCGAGCTGCGCGCGCGCTTCGACGAAGAATCCAACCTGCAACTGGCCAGCCGTCTGCAAGCGGCCGGTGCGGTGGTGATCTACGGCGTGGTCGGCTTCAAAACCCACGCCAAGATGATGCTGATCCTGCGCCGTGAGGCTGGCGAAATCGTCCGCTACGCGCACCTCGGTACCGGCAACTACCACGCCGGTAACGCCAAGCTTTACACCGACTACAGCCTGCTGACCTCCGACGACGCTTTGTGCGAAGACGTCGGCAAACTGTTCAGCCAGTTGATCGGCATGGGCAAGACGCTGCGCATGAAAAAGCTGCTGCATGCGCCGTTCACCCTGAAGAAGGGCATGCTCGACATGATTGCCCGCGAAACCCAGTTCGCCCTCGAAGGCAAACCGGCGCACATCATCGCCAAGTTCAACTCGCTGACCGATCCGAAGATCATCCGCGCGCTGTACAAGGCCAGCCAGTCCGGCGTGCGCATCGATCTGGTGGTGCGCGGCATGTGCTGCCTGCGTCCGGGCATCGCTGGGGTTTCGCACAACATTCATGTGCGCTCGATCATCGGCCGCTTCCTCGAGCACACGCGGGTGTTCTACTTCCTCAACGGCGGCGACGAGCAGATGTTCCTCTCCAGCGCCGACTGGATGGAGCGCAACCTCGACAAGCGCGTCGAGACCTGCTTCCCGGTGGAAGGCAAGAAATTGCTGACTCGGGTCAAGAAGGAGCTGGAGCTGTACCTGACCGACAACACCCACAGCTGGAGTCTGCAGTCGGACGGCCGCTACATTCGCAACACGCCCACCGGAAACCAGAACCCGCGCAGTGCGCAGGCGACGTTGCTGGAGCGGCTGGGCAGCCCGATATTGCCGGTGAGCAGCTGAGAGCTGAAAGTCAAAAGCCCCTCACCCTAACCCTCTCCCAGAGGGAGAGGGGACTGACCGAGGTGTCTCGCGTCATACACTGACCTGAAATACCTGATCGAACTCTGGCCTCAACGCTAGTACAAATCGGCTCCCTCTCCCTCGGGAGAGGGCTGGGGTGAGGGGAGAGCTACACCGCCGCTCTCAAACAAACCCAATAAAAAGGCGATCCTAACGGATCGCCTTTTTTGTGCCAGCCAGTTACTCAGTGCACCGTGAGAACAATCCCCACCCGCGTCAACCAGTCCGCCTCAAGCCCGAAATCCGCCTGGGTCAGCTGATTTTCATCCAGCCAGTTCTCCGGGAATTCCACATCGAGATGATCGCCACTCGCATGCAGCGCCACCTGCGGCATCGCCTGGGTTCCGCGAATGTGATGGAACAGAATGGCGAACCGCAGCAGCACGCACAGGCGAATCAGCTTGATGCCGTCATCGCCGAATTCGGCGAACTTGTCCTTGGGAATATTGCGCCGGTGCCCGCGCACCAATAGCGCGAGCATCTGCTGATCTTCTCGCGAGAAGCCGGCCAGATCGGAGTGCTCGATCAGGTAGGCACCGTGCTTGTGGTAGTGATAGTGAGCGATGTCGAGGCCGACTTCGTGCACTTTCGCCGCCCAGCCGAGCAGTTCGCGCCAGATACCGTCATCCAGCTCCCAGTCGACGGCGACCTGATCGAACGCGTGCAGGGCCTTGCGCTCGACCCGCGCCGCCTGTTCCAGATCGACGTGATAGCGCTCCATCAGCGAGGTCAGGGTGCGTTCGCGCACGTCTTCGTGATGATGGCGGCCGAGCAGGTCGTAGAGCACGCCTTCACGCAGCGCGCCTTCGCAATGATCCATGCGTTGCAGTTCGAGGGCGTCGAAGATCGCTTCGAGAATCGCCAGGCCCGCCGGGAAGATCGCGCGGCGGTCAGGCTTGATGCCTTCGAAATCGATCTTGTCGGCGTCGCCCAGCTTGAACAGTTTGCGCTTGAGCCACGCCAGGCCTTCGGCGTTGACCTCGCCGCTGCCGTGGCCGCCGGCCTTCAGGGCCAGACCGATGGCGCGAATCGTACCGGAGGAGCCAATGGCTTCATCCCAGGTCAGGCGATGCAGGGCGTGCTCGATGCTCATGATCTCCAGGCGCGCCGCCGTGTAGGCCTGGGCGTAGCGGGCCGGGGTGATCTTGCCGTCCTTGAAGTAGCGCTGGGTGAAACTGACGCAGCCCATTTGCAGGCTTTCGCGCAGCAACGGCTCGAAGCGCTGGCCGATGATGAATTCAGTACTGCCGCCGCCGATGTCGGCGACCAAACGTTTGCCTGGGGTATCGGCGAGTGTGTGCGAAACGCCGAGATAGATCAGGCGCGCTTCTTCACGGCCGGAGATGACTTCTACCGTGTGGCCGAGGATTTCCTCGGCGCGGCGGATGAATTCGCCACGGTTGCGCGCTTCACGCAGGGCGTTGGTGCCGACGATGCGCACGGCACCGAGCGGCATACCGTTGATCAGTTGGGCAAAGCGCTTGAGGCAATCGAGGCCGCGCTGCATCGATTCTTCGTTGAGCTGGCGCGCATCGTCGATGCCGGCGGCCAGTTGCACCTTCTCGCCGAGGCGCTCGAGAATGCGGATTTCGCCGTTCTGGGCCTTGGCCACGACCATGTGAAAGCTGTTGGAGCCCAGGTCGATTGCGGCGATCAGGGACAGATTCTTGGCTTGGGATTGCGGCATGGTCAGGGGGTCTCGGTCGATAACCCCGACATCGTGCCACGATCAAACGCTGGCGCCAACGCGCATGGTTCAAACCGTTGATTCAGCGCAGAAAGTCTGGGGATCGCGGCGCGGCCATTCGCGAGCAGGCTCGCTCCCACAGATGAGCGCATTCCCCTGTGGGAGCGAGCCTGCTCGCGAAGAGGGCATCACTGCCTCAGAAAATCTTCAGGCTGTCGCTTCCACCGTGCCAATAAAGTTCGCCAGCTCGGCCGTCTGCGGATTGGCAAACAACACCTTTGGATCGCCCACCTCATGCACCTTGCCATGGTGCATGAACACCAGTTTGTCGCCGACTTCCCGGGCAAAGCGCATCTCGTGGGTGACCATGATCAGCGTCATGCCTTCCTTGGCCAATTGCCGCACCACGCTGAGCACTTCATTGACCAGCTCAGGGTCCAGCGCCGAGGTGATTTCATCGCACAGCAGCACCTTCGGCGACATCGCCAAAGCCCGGGCGATCGCCACCCGCTGTTGCTGCCCGCCGGACAGACGATCCGGAAAGGCATCGAATTTCTCCCCGAGCCCGACTCGCTCGAGCATTTCCCGCGCCAGTTCGGCAGCCTTGGCCTTGGGTATTTTTTGCACCACTTGCGGCGCGAGCATGACGTTCTCCCCGACGGTCAGGTGCGGGAACAGGTTGAACTGCTGGAAGACCATGCCGACCTTCTGTCGCAGGCTGCGCAGATCAGCGCGGGCGGCGTCGAGGTATTCGCCGTCGACTTCGATCACGCCGTCGTTGATCGACTCCAGGCCGTTGAGTGTGCGCAACAGAGTCGATTTGCCCGAGCCGCTGCGGCCGATGATCGCCACGACCTGGCCTTCCTCGACGCTGAGGTCGATGCCTTTGAGTACGTGGTGATCGCCGTAGTATTTATGCAGGGCGGAAATTCTAAGCAGAGGCATGCAGTCTCCTTTCCAGGTAGCGCGCACTGAGGGACAAGGGGTAGCAGAGCAGGAAGTAGCCGAGGGCGACGAGGCCGTAGACCATGAACGGTTCGAACGTGGCGTTGGCGAGCATGCCGCCGGTCTTGGTCAGTTCGGTGAAGCCGATGATCGAGGTCACCGCTGTGCCTTTGACCACTTGCACCGAGAAGCCCACGGTCGGCGCCACGGCGATGCGCAGCGCTTGCGGCAGGATCACGTAGCGCAACTGCTCCAGCGGATTGAGCGCCAGGCTCGACGAAGCTTCCCACTGACCGTGGGGAATAGCCTCGACGCAACCGCGCCAGATCTCCGCCAGATAGGCGCTGGTGAACAAGGTCAAAGCGATCGCGGCGGCCATCCACGGCGAAATCTCGATCCCGGCCAGCGCCACACCGAAGAACACCAGAAACAGCTGCATCAACAGTGGCGTGCCCTGAAACAGCTCGATCCAGGTGCGGGCGATGCTGCTGGGCAGCGTGTTCTTGGAGATGCGCATCACCAGAATCAGCAGGCCGACGAGGCCGCCGCCGATGAATGCCACCAGCGACAGCGCCAGCGTCCATTGCAGGCCGGTGAGCAGGTTGCGCAGGATGTCCCAGAAAGTGAAATCGCTCATTGGCTGCTCCTCGCAATGAACCGCCGGCCGAACCAGTTGAGCAATTGGCGGATCAGCAGCGCCATGCACAGGTAGATCAGGGTAGTCAGCGCGTAGGTTTCAAAGGCGCGGAAGTTGCGTGACTGAATGAAGTTGGCGGCGAAGCTCAATTCTTCCGTGGCGATCTGCGAACACACCGCCGAACCGAGCATGACAATGATGATCTGGCTGCTCAGCGCCGGCCAGACCTTGCCCAGCGCCGGCAGCAGGACGACGTGGCGGAACGCTTCGAAGCGGGTCATCGCCAGTGCCGCTGCCGCTTCCAGCTGCCCGCGCGGAATCGCCTGGATGCCGGCGCGGATGATCTCGGTCGAATAGGCGCCAAGGTTGATCACCATCGCCAGCACCGCCGCCTGCCATTCGGAAATCTGCACGCCGAGCGACGGCAGGCCGAAGAAGATGAAGAACAGTTGCACCAGAAACGGCGTGTTGCGGATCAACTCGACGTAGACGCCGAAGATCGCCGAGAACGGGCGGATCTGCCACGCCCGCACCAGCGCCCCGACAATCCCGACGCCGACCCCGAGCAGCGCGCCGATGGCGGTCAGCTCCAGCGTGAACAAAGCGCCGCGCAGCAGCAGGTCGGTGTTTTCCACCACCGGCAAAAAATCGAACTGATAAGCCATGAAGGTCTCCCGCGCAGTCGATCAGAGATCGGCCGGCAGCGGCTCTTTCAGCCAGGTCTGCGAGTTCTTTTCCAGTGCGCCGTCAGCCTTGGCGGTGTTGAGGATGTCGTTGACCTTGGTCAGCAGCGCCGCTTCGTTCTTGTTCACACCGACGTAGACCGGCGAATCCTTGAGCTTCACCTTCAGCGCCGGCACGCGCTTGGGATTCTTCTCGCTGATGGCCACCATCACCACGTTGCCGCTGGCGATCAGATCGACTTGCCCTGCCAGATAAGCGGCGATGGTCGAGTTGTTGTCTTCGAAACGTTTGATGGTCACGCCTTCGGGGGCGACTTTGCTCAGCTCGATGTCTTCGATGGCGCCACGGGTGACGCTGATGGTCTTGCCCTTGAGGTCGTCGAGGCTGGTGATCGCAGCGTCTGGCGGGCCGAACACGGCGAGGTAGAACGGCGCATAGGCGCGGGAGAAGTCGATGACTTTCTCACGCTCGGGGTTTTTGCCGAGGCTGGAAATCACCAGATCGACTTTGCCGGTGGTGAGGAACGGGATGCGGTTGGTGCTGTTGACCGGCGTCAGTTCAAGTTTGACCTTGAGTTGGTCAGCGAGCAGTTTCGCCGTGTCGATATCCAGGCCGCGCGGCTTCATGTCCGGGCCGACCGAGCCGAACGGCGGGAAGTCCTGGGGCACGGCAACTTTCAGCGTGCCGCGTTTGACCACGTCGTCCAGACCGTCGGCGTGAGCGGGGGCCTGGCACAGCAGCAGGCCGGCAAACAGGGAAGCGAGGAGGGCGCTGTAACGCTGGGTCATGGACAATCTCCGGATCGGCGGGAAGTGGTTGCTGCGATCGGACAGAGCATGGGCCGTGCCAACAGGCGGATTTCGCCCCGGCAAGCCGCGGCACCAGCGGCTTCGTTCGGTCTTACTGGTCTGAACAGTCAACTCGGTTTTCGCACTGCGATGGCGCATCGGCAGTGCGCGCCGAACCCCGCTGGGGCACGACTTGCCGGACTCGACGAATAGCTTTACAACTAGCCGCATCTTGGCCCTGACGCGTCCGCACATCATGAATTCGATCTCCCGCGCCGTACCCGAAGTGGCGCTGCAAGCGATCCGCAAACTGATCACCGAACAGGGCTTCGGTGCCGGCGACGCGTTGCCTTCGCAACGGGATCTGGCGCTGCAACTGGGCGTCAGTCGGGCATCGTTGCGTGAAGCGCTGTCGTCGCTCAGTGCACTGGGCGTGGTCAGCATTCAGCCGGGCAAGGGCGTGTTCGTGCAGTCGCCGGTCGAATTGTCGCGCGGCGACAACGCGCCAGGCTGGTCGTTTGCGGCGCAGGCATCGCCGCTGGATATCTTTCAATTGCGCTATGCGCTCGAAGGGTTTGCAGCAGGTTTGGCGGCAGTGACGTTGAGCACGTTCGATCTGGATGCGCTGGAAGACAACGTTGCGGCCATGCGCGAGCAATTGAAGCTCGGCGACTTTGAGGCAGCGGCGAAACTCGACTTCGAATTCCACCGGCGCATCCTTCTTGCCAGCGGTAATCAGGCGATGCTGAGCATTCTCACCGCCAGCGCCGAGATCTTTCTCGAGAGCCAGAAACTGCCGTTCATCCGCGCCGAGCGCGCCATGGAAACCTGGCAGGAACACCGCAAGATCCTCCGTGCCCTGGCCCGCCGTGCGTCGGGAGCAGCGCAAAAAGCCATGCAGGAACATGTGCGCAACGCCGCGCTGCGTACCGGAATCGCCTTCATCGCTCCCGCCACGGCGTGACTTGAGCTATACCCAAACTCATCAAGGGCCATAGCAACACTCAATCATCTGCGGCTTCCTGAACAAGGGAAGGGCGGCTATGATGGGCCACGTTTTTTTGCTTACAACCTGGAGAATTCCATGAGCAGCGATCTGATCAAACACGTTAGCGACGCTAGCTTCGAAGCCGACGTACTCAAGGCCGAAGGCGCTGTCCTGGTCGACTACTGGGCTGAATGGTGCGGCCCTTGCAAAATGATCGCACCGGTTCTGGACGAGATTGCCGAGACTTACAAAGGCAAGCTGACCGTTGCCAAACTGAACATCGACGAAAACCAGGAAACCCCGGCCAAGCATGGCGTGCGTGGTATCCCGACGCTGATGCTGTTCAAGAACGGCAACGTTGAAGCGACCAAGGTCGGCGCACTGTCGAAGTCGCAGCTGGCGGCGTTCCTCGACGCCAACATCTGAGCGTCGCAGTAAAACGCTGAAAAAAAGCCCCGCAAATCGCGGGGCTTTTTGCGTATTCAGGGCTAGACGCTCCGAAACTCAGGTGGTACATTCGGCCCCGCACTGGTTTCTCCAATGCCCCCTGCTAGCCGTCGCCGACGCACTCCTTTTCGAATTAGTTCGCGATCCTGTCGCCTTCTCCGCGGCGCGGCCTCATTAAGCCAAAAGCTTAATTTCCCCCCCTCCATAAATGATTACGTCATTCCTATATGAATCTGACTGAACTCAAGCAAAAGCCGATTACCGAACTGCTCGAATTGGCCGAACAGATGGGCATAGAAAATATGGCCCGTTCGCGCAAGCAGGACGTGATTTTCTCCCTGCTGAAAAAGCACGCGAAAAGCGGCGAGGAAATCTCCGGTGATGGCGTGCTGGAGATTCTCCAGGACGGCTTCGGCTTCCTGCGCTCCGCAGACGCTTCCTACCTCGCCGGCCCTGATGACATCTACGTCTCGCCGAGCCAGATCCGCCGCTTCAACTTGCGCACCGGTGACACCATCGTTGGCAAGATCCGCCCTCCGAAGGAAGGCGAGCGGTATTTCGCCCTGCTCAAGGTCGACACGATCAACTTCGATCGTCCGGAGAACGCGAAAAACAAGATTCTCTTCGAGAACCTGACGCCGCTGTTCCCGACCGTGCGCATGAAGATGGAAGCCGGTAACGGTTCCACCGAAGATTTGACCGGTCGCGTGATCGACCTGTGTGCACCGATCGGCAAAGGCCAGCGCGGTCTGATCGTCGCACCGCCGAAAGCCGGTAAAACGATCATGCTGCAGAACATCGCAGCGAACATCGCCCGTAACAATCCTGAAGTTCACCTGATCGTGCTGTTGATCGACGAGCGTCCGGAAGAAGTGACCGAAATGCAGCGCACCGTGCGCGGCGAAGTGGTTGCCTCGACCTTCGACGAGCCGCCGACCCGTCACGTGCAGGTTGCTGAAATGGTGATCGAGAAGGCCAAGCGCCTGGTCGAACACAAGAAAGACGTGGTGATCCTGCTCGACTCCATCACTCGTCTGGCCCGTGCCTACAACACCGTGATCCCGAGCTCCGGCAAGGTATTGACCGGTGGTGTCGATGCCCACGCCCTCGAGAAGCCAAAACGCTTCTTCGGTGCCGCGCGTAACATCGAAGAAGGCGGCTCGCTGACCATTATCGCCACCGCGCTGGTTGAAACCGGCTCGAAGATGGACGAAGTGATCTACGAAGAGTTCAAGGGTACCGGCAACATGGAACTGCCTCTGGATCGCAAGATCGCCGAGAAGCGTGTGTTCCCGGCCATCAACATCAACCGCTCCGGCACCCGCCGCGAAGAGTTGCTGACCGCCGACGACGAACTGCAGCGCATGTGGATTCTGCGCAAGCTGCTGCACCCGATGGACGAAGTCGCCGCGATCGAGTTCCTGGTCGACAAGCTGAAGACGACCAAGACCAACGACGAGTTCTTCTTGTCGATGAAACGCAAGTAATACGCTGGCGTTTCAACAAAGGACGCTCCCGCAAGGGGGCGTTTTTTTTGCCCCGAAAAATCTCGCGCCCATCACGGATATCTGTTGATGGGCCGATTTTGCGGCGTCGGCAGCGTACTCCCGAGTTCGAGGCCTGCGCCTTCGCCGCAGCGCGGGGGCCACAATCGAGCAATGACGGGCTGCTGTTTGCTCCTCAGAGCAGGTAGGATGTACGCCTATTTTGAGGGTGCCATCGTCAATGAAATTCAAGGATCTTCGGGATTTCGTGCAGCAGCTTGAGCAGCGCGGAGAGTTGAAACGCATCCAGATTCCCGTCTCGCCGGTGCTGGAGATGACTGAGGTGTGCGACCGCACGCTGCGGGCCAAAGGCCCGGCATTGTTGTTCGAGAAGCCCACCGGTTACGACATTCCGGTGCTCGGCAACCTGTTCGGCACCCCCGAGCGCGTGGCCATGGGCATGGGCGCCGAGTCGGTCAGCGAACTGCGCGAAATCGGCAAGCTGCTGGCCTTTCTCAAGGAGCCGGAGCCGCCGAAGGGCTTGAAGGACGCCTGGTCGAAACTGCCGATCTTCCGCAAGATCATTTCGATGGCGCCGAAAGTGGTCAAAGACGCGGTGTGTCAGGAAGTGGTCATCGAAGGCGACGACGTCGATCTGGCGATGTTGCCGGTGCAGACCTGCTGGCCCGGCGACGTCGGCCCACTGATCACTTGGGGACTGACGGTCACCAAAGGCCCGAACAAGGAACGCCAGAACCTCGGTATCTACCGCCAGCAAGTGATTGGCCGCAACAAGGTGATCATGCGCTGGCTCAGCCATCGTGGCGGTGCTCTCGACTTCCGCGAGTGGTGCGAGAAGCATCCGGGTCAGCCTTTCCCGGTGTCCGTAGCCCTTGGCGCCGATCCGGCAACGATTCTCGGTGCCGTGACGCCGGTACCGGACAGCCTCTCCGAATATGCTTTTGCAGGGCTCTTGCGCGGTAACCGCACCGAGCTGGTCAAGTGCCGTGGCAACGATCTGCAAGTGCCGGCCACCGCCGAAATCATCCTTGAAGGCGTGATTCATCCCGGCGAAATGGCCGACGAAGGCCCGTATGGCGACCACACCGGTTACTACAACGAAGTCGACAGCTTCCCGGTGTTCACCGTCGAGCGCATCACCCACCGGATCAAGCCGATCTATCACAGCACTTACACCGGCCGCCCGCCGGATGAGCCGGCGATTCTCGGCGTGGCGCTGAACGAAGTGTTCGTGCCGATCCTGCAGAAGCAATTCCCGGAGATCACCGACTTCTACCTGCCGCCGGAAGGCTGCTCGTACCGCATGGCCGTGGTGACGATGAAGAAGTCGTATCCGGGGCATGCCAAGCGCGTGATGCTCGGCGTCTGGTCGTTTTTGCGACAGTTCATGTACACCAAGTTCGTTATCGTCACTGACGACGATATCAACGCCCGCGACTGGAACGACGTGATCTGGGCCATCACCACGCGCATGGACCCCAAGCGCGACACGGTGATGATCGACAACACGCCGATCGACTACCTCGACTTCGCTTCGCCGATTTCCGGCCTGGGCTCGAAAATGGGCCTGGATGCCACCCACAAGTGGCCGGGCGAAACCACCCGCGAATGGGGCCGCGTGATCGTCAAGGACGACGCCGTCACCCAACGGATCGATGCCATCTGGAATCAGTTAGGAATAGATTGATGCGTGTAACCCTGCAGCCTTCCGGAGCAGTGCTCGAGATACAGCCCGGTGAGCGGATTCTCGACGGTGCGCGGCGCCTGGGCTATGACTGCCCGCAAAGCTGCCGCAACGGCAATTGCCACGTGTGTGCAGCGCTGCTGGTCGAAGGCCGCGTCGAACAGGCCGGCAAAGTCCACGATCATGGCGAGTTCTACACCTGCATCGCCGCACCGCTGGAAGACTGCGTGCTGTTGTGGGATGGCGTGCTCGCACTGGGTGAGCTGCCGGTGCGTAGCCTGTCGTGTCAGGTCATCGAGTGCCGCGAGGTCGGCGGCGACACCTGGCGCGTGCGTCTGCGTGCACCGGCGGGCAAGCCGCCGCGCTATCACGCTGGGCAATATTTGATGATCGAGCGCGAGAGCGGTGAGAAATCCGCGTTCTCCATGGCCTCGGCACCCCACGGCGGGCGTGATCTGGAAATCCATGTGCTGGCGCGCGAAACCAGTGCGTTGAGCCTGATCGAGCAGCTGCAACGCAACCCGATGGTGCGTGTCGAGCTGCCCTTTGGCGACACACATCTTGCGGAGCTACCCGACGGTCCTCTGGTGTTGATCGCCGCCGGCACCGGCATGGGCCAGATTCACAGTCTGATCGAACATTGCCGAGCCGAAGGCTTCAAACATCCAGTGCATCTGTATTGGGGCGTACGCCGCCCGGAAGATTTCTATCAGATCGAGCACTGGGACGAATGGCTGAAGCTGCCCAATCTGTTCCTGCACAAAGTGGTCAGCGACCAGTGCGGCTGGGAAGGGCGCTGCGGGATGTTGCACGAGGCGGTTTGCGAGGATTTCCCCGATCTGAAGCCGCTGCACGTCTATGCCAGCGGTTCGCCGGCGATGGTCTATGGCACGCTGGACGCGCTGGTCGAGGCGGGGATGGATGCGCATCAGATGCGCGCCGACGTCTTCGCCTATGCGCCGCGCTCCTGAGACTTATAACTTGGTATATAGCCGATCGGTATTTACCTTAAACAGTAAATATCGCTAGGTTATATATGAATCAGGCAATTAATCAGTGGCACTTAATTTGCCTTAAAACATATGTGCCTTATTGTTACAGCGGTGCGTTCTATTAAGTAATTCTTCACCCGCGGGGAGCTGAACGCTATTCGCCATGAGCGCCATTGAAAACGCAATTCTGAACCTGGCTTACCCTCCGCGGCTCGATCTTGGGCCGCAGCTGACGCACGAACAACTTCTCGCTTCCATGCAATCGACCATGGCACGCCACAAGGGCGGGCCGGTGTGGCTGTTCGCGTATGGCTCGCTGATCTGGCGGCCGGAATGCACGGCAGTTGAGCGCATGCGCGGTCGCGTGCATGGCTACCATCGTGGCTTGTACCTGTGGTCCCACGAGCATCGGGGCACCCCGGAAATGCCCGGTCTGGTGTTCGGTCTGGATCGTGGCGGTTCATGCAGTGGCTTTGCCTACCGCTTGCCGGAAGACAATCTCGATACCGCGCTGTATGCGCTGTGGAAACGCGAGATGCCGTTTCCCTCGTATCGCCCGCACTGGCTCAATTGCCGGCTCGAAGATGGCACTCAGGTGCAGGCCTTGGGATTCGTTCTGGAGCGTCACCTGCCGAGCTATGCCGGCAACTTGCCGGATCATGTGCTCAGCCAGGTGTTCGCCAACGCCAGCGGGCGTTACGGCACCACTCGCGATTATGTCGAGCAGACCGCGCACGCCCTGCGCAGCCACGCCATGCCAGACCGCAATCTGGAGGCGCGGCTCAAGCGCTGTAAATCACACAGCGATCAGGCGACCGCTTCACGGCTCTGACTGGCGACTTGCTTGTGCCACAGCGTTGGCGCAAGGAAGGCCATCGCCAGCAGGCAAGCGCCGACCAGCAGGACGAAACCGCCATCCCAGCCGAAGTGGTCAACGGTGTAGCCCATCGCCGCACTGGCCGCGACCGAACCCCCCAGATAACCGAACAGACCGGTGAAGCCCGCTGCGGTACCGGCGGCTTTCTTCGGCGCCAGTTCCAGCGCTTGCAGGCCGATCAGCATCACCGGACCGTAGATCAGGAAGCCGATCGACAGCAGGGCGATCATGTCGACCATCGGGTTGCCGGCCGGATTCAGCCAGTAAACCAGGGTCGCGACAGTCACCAGGGCCATGAACACCATGCCGGTCAGGCCACGGTTGCCACGGAAGATCTTGTCCGACATCCAGCCGCACAGCAGCGTGCCCGGGATGCCTGCCCACTCGTAGAAGAAATAGGCCCACGAGGTCTTATCCACGGTGAAGCCCTTGGCTTCCTTCAGGTACGTCGGCGCCCAGTCCAGCACGCCGTAGCGCAGCAAGTAGACGAAGACGTTGGCCAGAGCGATGTACCAGAGCATTTTGTTGCGCAGCACGTATTTGACGAAGATTTCCTTGGCGCTGAATTCGTCTTCGTGGCTGGCGTCGTAGCCTTCCGGGTAATCGTTCTTGTACTGCTCGATCGGCGGCAGGCCGACTGATTGCGGGGTGTCACGCATGGTGATGAAGGCGAATACCGCCACGCCCAGCGCGACCGCTGCCGGGACGTAGAACGCCGCGTGCCAGTCATTGAACAGGCCCATGCCGATCAGGAACAGCGGGCCGATCAGACCGCCGCCGACGTTATGCGCTACGTTCCACACCGAGACCACGCCGCCGCGTTCCTTCTGCGACCACCAGTGCACCATGGTCCGCCCGCTCGGCGGCCAGCCCATGCCCTGCGCCCAGCCGTTGATGAACAGGAGAATGAACATCATCGTCACGCTGGACGTTGCCCACGGCGCGAAACCGAAAATGAACATCACCCCGGCCGAGACCAGCAGACCGAACGGCAGGAAGAAGCGCGGGTTGGAACGGTCGGACACCAGGCCCATGAGGAACTTCGACAAACCATACGCAATGGCGATCGCCGACATCGCCAAGCCGAGGTCGCCACGGCTATAGCCTTCGTCGATCAGGTACGGCATGGCCAGGGAGAAGTTCTTGCGCAGCAGGTAGTAACCGGCGTAGCCGATAAAGATACCGGCGAAGATCTGCCAGCGCAGGCGGCGGTAGGTGCTGTCTATTTTTTCTTCAGGCAATGGAGCCTGATGTGCGGCAGGACGAAAGAAAGCAAACATTCAAGAGCTCCAGTTTTCTTGTTTTGACTGCGGATGCGAATGTTACAGTTTCGTTACCGAAAATAGCATCGCTTCACGTCGGCAAAACAGCGGAAATTTGGGCAGATGAGCGTTCCTTTATGAACATGTCGCTCTGAGATAAGAAGGCGGCGCTGAGGGGATGGTGGCTCGGGTGGGTTTCTGCGGTTTGACGTATGGAAGAGGCAGACCTCAACGGTAAAGCGATCCGGATGGTTGCTCCGGATCGCTCCATGTTGTTAACGAACCTGAACGACAACCTTGCCCACAGCCTTGCGCTGGCCGAGATCATCGATCGCCTGCGCGGTATTGCTCAGCGGATACACCTGCGATACCAGAGGTTTCAGCTTGCCCTCGGCAAACCAGGCGAACAGCTGCTGGAAGTTTGCTGCGTTGTCCTGGGGTTGGCGCTGGGCAAAGGAGCCCCAGAACACGCCGAGCACCGCCGCGCCTTTGAGCAGGGCGAGGTTGACCGGCAGTTCGGGGATGCGTCCGCTGGCGAAGCCGACCACCAGCAGGCGGCCGTTCCAGGCGATGGCGCGGATGGCCTGGTCGAACAGGTCGCCGCCGACCGGGTCGTAGATCACGTCGGCGCCCTGGCCGTCGGTGAGGCGTTTGATCTCTTCCTTGAGGCTGGCTTCGCTGTAGTTGATCAGTTCATCGGCGCCGGCAGCCTTGGCCACCGCGAGTTTCTCGGCACTGCTGGCGGCGGCGATCACGCGGGCGCCCATGGCTTTGCCGATCTCCACCGCGGCGAGGCCGACGCCGCCCGACGCGCCGAGCACCAGCAGGGTTTCGCCCGGTTGCAGGTTGGCGCGTTGTTTGAGCGCATGCATCGACGTGCCATAGGTCATGCTGAATGCAGCGGCGACGTTGAAATCCATCGACGGCGGAATCGGCAGGACGTTGTAGCCCGGCACCGCCACCTGCTCGGCAAAACTGCCCCAACCGGTCAGCGCCATGACCCGGTCGCCGACTTTCAGATGGCTGACCTTTTCCCCGGCTTCGCGCACCACGCCCGCCGCTTCACCGCCTGGCGAAAACGGGAAGGGCGGTTTGAACTGGTATTTGCCCTCGATGATCAGCGTGTCGGGGAAATTGACTCCGGCAGCGTGCACGTCCAGCAGGATTTCATTCTTCTTGGCGACAGGGCTGGCGACGTCTTCCAGCACCAGCGATTCGGCAGGGCCGAAGGCTTTGCACAGCACGGCTTTCATCAGGGCTATTCCTTTGGGAGTGATGGCCGATAAGTGTAGGTGTGTGAATCAACGGGTCAACGAGCATGCCCGGCCCTGATAGTCAGCCATAAGCTTGTGCTTGCGCGGCGGGTCGTTATGCTAGGCCGCAAACCGGATAAGGAGCGAATTGTGAAAGCGTGGATCATGTTGTTGCTGGCCCTGTCTCTGCCTGTGGCAGCACTGGCCGAAGAAGCCAAAGAAGGCGAGGCGCCGAAGGTCAATTACATCACCCTGAGCCCGCCGTTCGTCGGCAACTATGGCCTCGACGGCACCGCCAAGCTCAAGGTCTACAAGGCCGATGTGGCCCTGCGCGTAACTGGCGAAGAGGCGACCAAACTGGTCAAGGCCAACGAGCCGCTGATCCGCAATCAGCTGGTGGCGTTGTTCACTCAGCAGTCGACCGAGGCGATGGGCAGCATCGAGGGCAAGGAAAAGCTGCGTCAGGAAGCGTTGAAGCAGACCCAGCAGGTCATGAATGACGAGACCGGCAAGCCTGTTGTTGAGGATCTGTTGTTCAACAACCTGATCATTCAGTAAGTCATTCGCTGTCCGGGCTGGCCTCTTCGCGAGCAGGCTCGCTCCCACATTGGACTGCATGTTCCTGTGGGAGCGAGCCTGCTCGCGAAAGCTATTTATCCGGCATAAATGAATCAGGGTTTGAGCCCGATAACCGCCGTCCACTGTTCTGGTGTAACCGGCATCACCGACAACCGCGAGCCCTTCTGCACCAGCGGCAGCTCCGCCAGCGCCGTCTGCTGCTTCAAATAATCCAGCTTCAACACCCGCTCGAACGTCTCGACATGCTCGACATCGATCGCGCTCCAGGCATTTTTCTCCGGCGTAGCTTTCGGATCGAAGTAGTGACTGTCTGGCTCCAGCGCCGTCGGATCGGGATACGCTGCTTGGATAATTTTGCCAATCCCGGCAATCCCCGGCTCGGGGCAGCTGGAATGGTAGAAAAAGAACTCGTCACCGACCGCCATCGCCCGCAGGAAGTTGCGTGCCTGATAGTTGCGAACCCCGTCCCAGCGCGCCTTGCCGAGCTTTTCCAGACCCTTGATTGAGAGTTCGTCGGGCTCTGATTTCATCAGCCAATAGGCCATGTGGTGTGCTCCTGAAGCGGTCATTGGGCAGGTTGTCGGGCAATTTTATGACAAACCGACAGTCGGTTGACGTCAGCGTTTGCGCACAGGTTCACGTTGCCGCAAAATGCCGGCCTTTAAAGCTTGACGCTGCTGCACGGCCTACGAACGGAAACCGCTGCTGTCATCGTGATGATGTGCCTTGAGGGGGGCAATCGATGAAACGCAAACCGGATTTGCTATGGACTTTGGTAATTTTGTTTGGCCTGGGCGTGGTAACCACCGGTTACGCGCAGAGCCTGTGGGCGAACAAGACCGACGCGCCGATTGAAGTGGCGCAACAGGTGCAACAGTCGACCGCTTTCAAACGCTGAACCTGTCTCTTCGACGCCGCTGTTCCATGCGGCGTCTACTCTGCGAAATACCACGCCTTGTCGGTGACCGTGCCTTGTAACGGCACATCCCAGCTCGCCTGCGCCAGACGCTCGACTTTCTGACACTCATGGGCCAGGCCCAGCAGCGTCGGCTTGCGCCAGTTCTTGCGCCGGGCCAGATAGGCGAGGCTGCGATCATAAAACCCGCCGCCCATGCCCAAGCGTCCGCCGACATCGTCAAACCCCACCAGCGGCAACAGCACCAGATCCAGCGTCCAGACCTTGCGTTGCCGAGCCAGATTGGCCCGGGGCTCGAGGATGCGGAAACGATTGGGCGTGAGCTTTTCGCCGGGGCGGATGCGCTGGAAGACCATTTTCGTTCGTGGCCACGCGCTGAGTACCGGCAGATAAGTCGCCTTGCCGCGACGCTGGGCTTCGCGCAGGAGCAGGCGCGGATCGATTTCACCGTCGGTGGGCAAATACAGAGAGATATGTTTCGCCCGGCGAAAGTGCGGGTCTTGCGCCAATTGCCGGAACAGGCCTTTGGCAGCCCGGCGTTGTTCGCCCGGCGTCAGTGCGCGGCGCGCCTTGCGCAGCAGGCGGCGGAGTTGCGGGCGGGGCAGCAGCGCGGGTTCGGTCATGGTTCGGCTTCGGCAGGTGGATGCAAAAACGTACGCATAAAAAATCCGATGTCGGCATACACCGACATCGGATTCGAATCAGGCTCCCCGGATGAACCGCTGTCAACTCAGCCCTTGAACCCGAAAGTTCAAGGTGGAAGAAGCAGTAGACTTTAAGGCTTTCCGTCTAGCGGACATGCACACCAGCCCAACGTGCAACTTCCAGGGTAGTGCGAATCGGCTCCGGGACATCGTCAACTGGCAAGCACCCCAGGGAGTGCCGCGAGTATACCTCAAGCTGTCAGTCGAATCAGCCCTTGGCGGTGTTCTGATCGTCGGCCAGAACCAGATCGACACGATCGAGCAAGTCGCGTACCTGTTCGCGGGTCGAACCGCTGGCCTGGATGTCCGGGCGCTCTTCTTTGTGCAACAGGTCGTGGGTGATGTTCAGCGCGGCCATCACGGCAATGCGATCGGCGCCGATGACTTTGCCGCTGCTGCGGATCTCGCGCATCTTGCCATCCAGGTAGCGGGCGGCACTGACCAGATTGCTGCGTTCTTCCGGCGGGCAGATGATCGAATACTCTTTGTCGAGGATCTGCACGGTAACGCTATTGCTTGAACTCATGAGTCTTGCTCCAGGGCCTTGAGGCGCGAAATCATCGATTCGACCTTACGCCGGGCGATTTCGTTTTTTTCAATGAGGTGAGCGCGTTCCTCGCGCCAGGTTTTTTCCTGAGCTAGTAAGAGTGCGTTTTGACTCTTAAGTTGCTCGACTCGGCCAATCAGCAGTTCGAGTCTGGCCATCAGCGCTTGCAGGTCGGTGTCTTCCATTGGGTCCACGTGTTCGTCTGATGGGTGGTAACTGGCGGACAGCCTTTAATGGTCTTGGCGGGGCTGTCGATGTAGGATACAAGGCCTTCATTCTAGACATAGCGCCGTCTGGCGCCTAGCTGCCCATGACCATTGCGAATTCCCCGTACCAAGCCTTTGCCACCCTGCTGACTGCCAGCGGCCACAACGTCTCGCCTGCCGAACTGCACGGCGTGCTGCTCGGGCGCAGTTGCGCCGGGGCCGGCTTCGATCACGAAGGCTGGTTGATCGACGCCGCCGAACTGCTCGAAGGCGATATCCAGGACAACGTCCGCAACGCCCTGATCGGCCTGCAGGAGATGGTCAAAGGCGAGCTGACCGGCGCCGACATCACCGTCGTGCTGCTGCTGCCGACCGACGATGCACCGCTGGCCGAGCGCGCCGCCGCACTGGGCGAGTGGTGCCAGGGCTTCCTCAGCGGTTTCGGTCTGACCCGCCGTGCTTATGCACTGGGTGAGGAAGCCAACGAAGTGCTGCGGGATCTGGCCGCCATCGCTCAGGTGCAGGACGCGCTGGAAGAATCCGAAGACGGCGAATCCGACTACATGGAAGTCATGGAATACCTGCGCGTCGCGCCGTTGCTGCTGTTCTCGGAAACCAAAAAAGCCGATGTGCCGCCAGCCGCCAAGCCGTCGCTGCATTAATCGCGTGCCAGGGAAAGCCATCTGCCCATGACCCACATCCCCAAAGCGGAATACAGCCGTCGCCGCAAGGCCCTGATGGCGCAGATGGAACCCAACAGCATCGCGATCCTGCCCGCCGCCGCGGTGGCCATCCGCAACCGCGACGTTGAGCATGTCTACCGCCAGGACAGCGACTTCCAGTACCTCAGCGGTTTTCCCGAGCCACAAGCCGTCATCGTCCTGATGCCCGGTCGCGAGCACGGTGAGTACATCCTGTTCTGCCGTGAACGCAACGCCGAGCGCGAATTGTGGGATGGCCTGCGTGCCGGGCAGGAAGGCGCGATTCGCGAATATGGCGCCGACGATGCTTTTCCGATTACCGACATCGACGACATCCTCCCGGGCCTGATCGAAGGCCGCGACCGGGTGTATTCGGCGATGGGCAGCAACCCCGAATTTGATCGGCACCTGATGGACTGGATCAACGTGATCCGCTCCAAGGCACACCTCGGCGCGCAACCGCCGAATGAATTCGTTGCCCTGGATCATCTGCTGCACGACATGCGCCTGTATAAATCGGCGGCAGAAGTGAAGGTGATGCGCGAAGCCGCGCGGATTTCGGCGCAGGCGCATATCCGCGCGATGCAGGCCAGTCGTCCGGGGCTGTATGAATACAGCCTCGAAGCCGAACTGGATTACGAATTCCGCAAGGGCGGGGCGAAGATGCCGGCCTACGGTTCGATCGTCGCCGCCGGGCGCAACAGCTGCATCCTGCATTACCAGCAGAATGACGCGCTGCTCAGGGACGGCGATCTGGTGTTGATTGACGCCGGTTGCGAGATCGACTGCTACGCCAGCGACATCACCCGCACGTGGCCGGTCAACGGCAAGTTTTCGCCGGAGCAGAAGGCGATCTACGAGTTGGTGCTGGCTTCGCAGGAAGCGGCGTTCGCCGAGATCGCCCCCAACAAGCACTGGAACCAGGCGCACGAAGCCACGGTGCGGGTGATCACCGCAGGTCTGGTCAAGCTTGGCTTGTTGCAGGGCGAGGTTGACGAGTTGATCGCAAGCGAAGCCTACAAGGCTTTTTATATGCACCGCGCCGGCCACTGGCTGGGCATGGATGTGCATGACGTTGGCGAGTACAAGGTCGGCGGCGAATGGCGTGTGCTGGAGGTCGGCATGGCGCTGACCGTGGAGCCTGGCATCTACATCGCGGCGGACAATCAGAACGTGGCGAAGAAATGGCGCGGTATTGGCGTGCGTATCGAGGATGACGTGGTCGTGACCCGATCCGGTTGTGAAATCCTCACCAGCGGCGTGCCAAAAACCGTCGCCGAGATCGAAGCGCTGATGGCACAAGCAAGGACACACGCAGCATGAGTCGAGTCAATCTGGCAATCATCGGTGGCGGTCTGGTCGGCGCCAGTCTGGCGTTGGCGTTGCAGGCCGGGGCCAAGGCGCAGGGCTGGAAGATCGTCCTGATCGAACCGTTCGCCCCCGGCGACAGCTGGCAACCGAGCTACGACGCCCGCTCCTCAGCCCTTTCGTTCGGCTCGCGGCAGATTTATCAGCGCCTGGGCGTGTGGCAGGAAATTTCCCGCCGCGCCGAGCCGATCAAACAGATTCACGTCTCCGACCGTGGCCGCTTCTCCACCGCGCGCTTGTCGGCGATGGAAGAGGGTGTGCCAGCGCTCGGTTACGTGGTGGAAAACGCCTGGCTCGGCCAGTGCCTGTGGCAACACCTCGATAAAGACGTGATCACGTGGCGCTGCCCGGCGGAAGTCACGCGCATGGAACCGTTGGCCGATGGCTACCGCCTGACCCTCAACGACGAAACCACACTGGAATGCGATCTCGCGGTACTCGCCGATGGCGGCCGCTCCGGGTTGCGCGAACAGTTGGGCATCAACGTGCGCAAGCGCCCGTACAACCAGAGCGCACTGATCGCCAACATCACCCCGAGTGAAGCGCACAACGGCATGGCCTTCGAGCGCTTTACCGACGAAGGCCCAATGGCCCTGCTGCCGCTGCCGGACAATCGCTGCGCGCTGGTCTGGACCCGTCTGGGCATGGACGCGCAGCGTCTGACTGAATTGAGCGAGCGTGATTTTCTCAGCGAGCTGCAAGGCGTGTTCGGTTACCGCCTCGGCACTTTGAAACAGGTCGGCGCACGGCATCTTTATCCGCTGTCACTGATCGAAGCTGAAGAACAGGTGCGCTCGCATCTGGCCGTACTTGGCAACGCCGCACACAGCCTGCACCCGATCGCCGGCCAGGGCTTCAACCTGTCGCTGCGTGACGCCGATGCCTTGGCTGCCGCGCTGCTTGCGAGTGATAAGCCGCTGGGCGACTTCGCCACGTTGCAGGCCTATCGCGAACGGCAGCGCCTCGATCAGGACCTGACGGTGGGCTTCTCCGATCAGGTCACGCGCCTGTTCGGCAGCACCCAGCCGCTGGTGTCGCTGGGGCGCAATCTCGGCCTGCTCGGCCTCGACCTGCTGCCGCCAGCCAAACGCTGGTTCGCCCGGCAGGCGATGGGCCTGGGAACCCGTCCGGATGCTTGAGTGGCTGAGCAAAAAATTCGGCAAGGCACGATTGATGCGCTGGGTAATGACCTTCTACCCGCCGTATCTCGGCGCCGGAGTGCGCGTTCGGCACATCAGTGACGACTTTCGCGATGTGCAGGTGTCCATGGGGTTGGGCTGGTACAACCGCAACTATGTCGGCACCCAGTTTGGCGGCAGTCTGTATTCGATGGTCGACCCGTTCTTCATGTTGATGCTCATGGAAAACCTCGGTCCGAAGTACATCGTCTGGGACAAGGCCGCCGACATCGATTTCATTGCGCCGGGCAAAGGCCCGGTGTTCGCCCGGTTCAACATCGACCAGACCCTGCTCGACGAGATCCGCCGGCAGACCGCCAACGGCGATAAATACCTGCCGCAGTTGCAGGTCGACATTCATGACGGCGCCGGCAACCTTGTGGCGCGGGTCGGTAAAACCCTTTACGTGCGGCTCAAGCCGCAAGCGAGACAGGCCTAAAGCATGGAAATGCGCGCAGATCTGCTGATTGTCGGAGCCGGAATGGTCGGCAGCGCCCTGGCGCTGGCGCTACAGGACAGTGGGCTGGAAGTGCTGTTGCTCGACGGCAGCCCGTTGAGCGTGAAGCCGTTCGATGCCGAGGCGGCGTTCGAACCGCGCGTCAGCGCATTGTCGGCGGCGAGCCAGCGCATTCTCGAGCGCCTTGGCGTCTGGGACGGCATCGCCCAGCGGCGCAGCAGCCCGTACACCGACATGCACGTCTGGGACGGCAGCGGCACCGGGCAGATTCATTTCTCGGCGAGCAGCGTACATGCCGATGTGCTCGGCCACATCGTCGAAAACCGCGTGGTCCAGGATGCGCTGCTCGAGCGTTTGCATGATTGCGACCTCGGCATGCTGGCCAATGCACGGCTGGAGCAGATGCGTCGTTCCGGCGATGACTGGCTGCTGACCCTGGCCGATGGCCGCACCTTGCGCGCGCCGCTGGTGATCGCGGCGGACGGCGCCAATTCAGCGGTGCGCCGTCTGACCGGCGTGGCGACCCGCGAGTGGGATTATCTGCATCACGCCATCGTCACCAGCGTGCGCTGCAGCCAGCCGCACCGCAAAACCGCCTGGCAGCGCTTTACCGATCACGGGCCGCTGGCGTTTTTGCCACTGGAGCGTGACGGTCAGCAGGACTGGTGCTCGATCGTCTGGTCGACCACACCGGCTGAAGCCGAGCGCTTGATGGCGCTGGAAGAGACTGCGTTTTGCGCTGAGCTGGAGCGAGCCTTCGAGGGACGCCTCGGTGAAGTCATCAGCGCCGACCCGCGTCTGTGCGTGCCGTTGCGTCAGCGTCACGCCAAGCGCTACGTCGCTGAGGGCCTGGTCTTGATCGGTGATGCGGCGCACACCATTCACCCCTTGGCCGGGCAGGGTGTGAACCTTGGTTTCCTCGATGCAGCGGTGCTGGCGGAAGTGTTGCTGCAAGCGCATGAGCGCGGTGAGCGACTGGCAGACGTGAAGGTGCTGAGCCGCTACGAGCGTCGGCGTATGCCGCACAATTTGGCGCTGATGGCGGCGATGGAAGGCTTCGAGCGGTTGTTCCAGGCCGACCCGCTGCCGCTGCGCTGGTTGCGCAATGCCGGGTTGAAGCTGGTCGAGCAGATGCCCGAGGCGAAGGCGTTGTTTGTGCGCGAGGCGCTGGGGTTGACCGGGGATCTTCCAGCTCTGGCAAAGCCCTGACCTCCTCATTGAGGCTGATGGCCCCTTCGCGAGCAGGCTCGCTCCCACAGTTGAGATGCATTCCAATGTGGGAGCGAACCTGCTCGCGAAAGCGTCCGCCCACTTACCGCAGTTTTGAGTCGTGCAACATCTGGTAACGCCTTCCCCCAGTGTTCGATTGTGGTGGTAAATGTGAGTCCTTATCATTTGGCCCACATTTCCCGACCGTGAGACCACTCCCATGTTGGCATCCAAGCGTCTTCTGACCGCACTGGCCTTGACCCTGATCGGCAGCACCACTGCCCAGGCCGCCGATGAGGTGGTGGTTTACTCGTCGCGTATCGATGAGCTGATCAAACCGGTATTCGATGCCTACACCGCCAAGACCGGGGTGAAGATCAAGTTCATCACCGACAAGGAAGCGCCGCTGATGCAGCGCATCAAGGCCGAAGGTGAAAACGCCACCGCCGATCTGCTGCTCACCGTCGATGCCGGCAACCTGTGGCAGGCCGAGCAGATGGGCATCCTCCAGCCGTTCACTTCGAAAACCATCGACGCCAACATCCCCCTGCAATATCGCTCGTCCACCCACGCCTGGACCGGCCTGAGCCTGCGCGCGCGGACCATCGCCTATTCCACCGAGCGGGTGAAGCCGGGCGAACTGACCACTTACGAAGCGCTGGCCGACAAGAATTGGGAAGGCCGCCTGTGCCTGCGCACGGCGAAGAAGGTCTACAACCAGTCGCTGACTGCAACCATGATCGAAGTCCACGGCGCCGAGAAGACCGAGAAAATCCTCAAGGGCTGGGTCAACAACCTGTCCACTGACGTGTTCTCCGATGACGTTGCAGTGCTGGAAGCGATCAACGCCGGGCAGTGCGACGTTGGCATCGTCAACACCTACTACTACGGTCGCCTGCATAAGCAGAAGCCTGAATTGCCGGTGAAGCTGTTCTGGCCGAACCAGGCTGATCGTGGTGTGCATGTGAACCTGTCGGGCATCGGCCTGACCAAACATGCACCGCACCCGGAAGCGGCCAAGGCTTTGGTCGAATGGATGACCACGCCTGAGGCACAGAAGATTTTTGCCGACGTGAACCAGGAATTCCCGGCCAACCCGGCGGTGGCACCCTCGGAAGAAGTGGCGGCGTGGGGCAAGTTTGTCGCCGATACCTTGCCGGTTGAAGTGGCGGGCAAGCGTCAGGCCGAGGCGATCCGGATGATGGATCGGGCGGGGTGGAACTGAGGCGTTTCGTGTAACTGTTGATCTTTCAAGATCGCTCCCTCACCCCAGCCCTCTCCCGGAGGGAGAGGGAGCCAACTTGTGTTGCTTTCGAAACTTGAGCGACTCAATATCTCAGGTCGATGTAGTTTGCATGAGCACCTCGGTCAGTTCCCTCTCCCTCCGGGAGAGGGCTAGGGTGAGGGCAGCAATCCCAACCTGAAATACGCAATCCAAGAACACCCCAATCCCTCCAGAGACCCAAAAGTGGCCCACCCCGCCCAACGCCGCTGGTACCCCATCGTCTTCGCCATCGCCGCGCTGGTGTTGTTGCCGCTGAGCGTGATGCTGCTGTCGTGGCAGACCATCGATCAGCAGATCTGGTCGCATCTGTGGCAAACCCAGATGCCGCGACTGCTCGGCAATACCCTGACGCTGATCCTCGGCGTCGGTGTCGGCGTGACCCTGCTGGGTGTCAGCCTGGCGTGGCTGACCAGTCTCTGTGAATTCCCCGGTCGGCGCTGGCTCGACTGGGCGCTGATGCTGCCCTTCGCCATTCCAGCGTATGTACTGGCGTTCGTTTTCGTCGGCCTGCTCGATTTCGCCGGCCCCGTGCAAACCCTGCTGCGCGAATGGTTCGGCACGGGTCTGCGCCTGCCGCGAGTGCGTTCCACCGGCGGGGTGATCGTGGTGCTGGTGCTGGTGTTTTATCCCTACGTTTATCTGCTGGCGCGCACCGCATTCCTGGCTCAGGGCAAAGGCCTGATGGAAGCGGCGCGGGTGCTCGGGCAGTCGCCTTGGCAGGCGTTCTGGCGGGTTGCGCTGCCGATGGCGCGTCCGGCGATCGGCGCGGGCGTGGCGCTGGCGCTGATGGAAACCCTCGCCGATTTTGGTGCGGTCTCAGTGTTCAACTTCGACACCTTCACCACGGCCATCTACAAAACCTGGTACGGCTTCTTCAGCCTGCCTAGCGCTGCGCAACTGGCCAGTCTGTTGCTGCTGGTAGTGATGCTGGTGCTGTACGGCGAGCGCCGGGCACGCGGGGCGAATCGGGCCAGCAACGAGCGGCCACGGGTGAAAGCGCTGTATCACCTGCGGGGAATCAAGGCCTTCGCGGCGACGGGCTGGTGTGCATTGGTATTCGCCTGCGCCTTCGTTATCCCGGTGCTGCAACTGATCGTGTGGTTCTGGCAGCGTGGACGCTTCGATTTGGATGAGCGCTACGCCGGACTGATTCTGCACACGCTGTACTTGGGCGCGATGGCGGCGCTTATCACCGTCAGCGTTGCGCTGTTGCTGGCGTTTGCCCGGCGCCTGGCGCCGACCCCAGCCATCAACTCCGGCGTAGGTCTGGCCAATCTCGGCTACGCCTTGCCCGGTTCGGTGCTGGCGGTGTCGATCATGCTTGCCTTCAGTTATCTGGATCGTGAACTGGTGATTCCGCTCTCCGCCTGGCTCGGTGGTGCCGGCAAACCGTTGCTGCTCGGCAGCCTCGCGGCGTTGCTGATGGCGTATCTGGTGCGCTTCATTGCCGTGGCGTATGGGCCGCTGGAAAGCAGTCTGGCGCGTATACGGCCATCTTTGCCCGAAGCGGCACGTAGCCTGGGTGTCAGTGGGCCGCGACTGTTTTTCAAAGTGTATCTGCCGCTGTTGCTGCCCGGCACCTTGAGCGCCGCGTTGCTGGTGTTCGTCGATGTGCTCAAGGAAATGCCCGCGACCCTGCTGATGCGCCCGTTTGGCTGGGACACGCTGGCGGTGCGCATCTTCGAAATGACCAGCGAAGGCGAATGGGCGCGCGCCTCATTGCCGGCATTGACGCTGGTGCTGGTCGGGTTGGTGCCGGTGATCGGATTGATTCGACGTTCGGCGCACCGAAACACTTAGTCGTCAGTCCTACATCATGCGGCTACAATGCGCGGCATTCGGTGCGGTTCGTCTGACAGACCCGTGCGCTGGAATCGGCTGAAAGCCTTATTCATCAAGGCTTTCAGCCGTATAGCGGCGGTCCGCACCCTCGCCACGCCCGGAAGGAGAAACCCATGGGACAGCGTACGCCTCTGTATGACCTGCACCTCGCGCTCGGCGCGAAGATGGTCGATTTTGGCGGTTGGGACATGCCACTGCATTACGGCTCGCAGGTCGAGGAGCACCACGAAGTGCGCCGCGATTGCGGGGTGTTCGATGTTTCCCATATGACCGTGATCGATGTCAACGGCGCCCAGGCCAAAGCCTGGCTCCAGCATTTGCTGGCCAACGACGTCGAACGTCTGCACCGCCCCGGCCGGGCGTTGTACAGCACCATGCTCAATGAGCGCGGTGGCATCGTCGACGACATGATCGTCTATCGCCTCGACGACGCGTACCGGCTGGTGTTCAACGCCTCGACCCGCGATCAGGATCTGGCCTGGATGAACGCCCAGCTCGGCGCCTACGACGTGCAACTGCACGAGCGCGCCGAGCTGGCGATGCTCGCCATCCAGGGCCCGCAGGCCCGGCACAAGATTGCCGAACTGGTCACCCAGTCCCGTGCCACGCTGATCCAGCAACTCAAACCTTTCGAAGGCGCCATCGACGGCGACTGGTTCATCGCGCGTACCGGTTACACCGGTGAGGATGGCCTGGAAATCTGCCTGCCCGCGAATCAGGCGCCGGGTTTCTTCAACGACCTCGTCGGCGCCGGCATTTCGCCGATTGGCCTCGGTGCCCGTGACACCTTGCGGGTCGAGGCTGGGATGAACCTGTACGGTCAGGACATTCATCAGGACGTTTCACCGCTGGCCTCGAACATGGCCTGGAGCATCGCCTGGGAGCCGGCCTCGCGGCAGTTCATCGGCCGCGCGGCGCTGGAGGCGGAAAAAGCCGCCGGTGTGGCGCACAAACTGGTCGGTCTGGTACTGGAAGAACGCGGGGTTTTGCGTGCTCACCAGGTGGTTCGCATCGCCGATGTTGGCGAAGGGGAGATCACCAGTGGTAGTTTCTCTCCTACGCTGAGCAAATCGATTGCCCTGGCGCGTGTTCCGATGGCAACCGCCGACCGCGCCGAAGTGGAAATCCGTGGCAAGTGGTATCCGGTGCGAGTGGTCAAACCGACCTTCGTGCGCCATGGCAAAACCTTGATCTAACCTTTTCTGGCGGGCATGACCGCTGACCAATTTCCGAGGAACCGAAGATGAGCGATATCCCTGCCGAACTGCGATTTGCCGAAAGTCATGAATGGGCGCGTTTGGAAGCCGACGGCACCGTCACTGTGGGCATCAGCGATCACGCGCAGGAAGCGCTGGGCGACGTGGTGTTCGTCGAGCTGACCGAAGTCGGCAAGGTGTTCGCCGCCGGTGATCAATCCGGCGTGGTCGAGTCGGTGAAAGCCGCCTCCGACATCTACGCCCCGGTCAGCGGTGAGGTCATCGCGATCAACGAAGACCTGAGCGGCTCGCCCGAACTGCTGAACTCCGACCCGTACGGCGCGTGGATCTTCAAGCTCAAGCCAAGCGACAAGGCCGAGCTGGACAAGCTGCTGGATGCGGCGGCTTACAAGGCTGCCATCGGCGAGTAACTTGCCGGCGCGCCCCAAAGCCCCGATTCGTCGGGGCTTTTTTATGGGAGACGAATATCCCTTTGTGGGAGTGAGCCTGCTCGCGAAAGCGCCATATCAGTCAATGCCAAGGTTTCTGAAACACCGCTTTCGCGAGCAGGCTCGCTCCCACAGGGGCGGCGTGATCTTGAAAATTCGCCTGCTATGCTGGTTTGACCGTGTCGATTGACGCCAAGCGCCAGCCAGGAGAGCCCGTCATGTCCCAGTCGCCGTCCCTGAGCCAGTTACGCGATCCCGAAGCCTTTCTGCGCCGCCACCTCGGCCCGGATGCCGCCGAGCAGCAGGCGATGCTCGACAGCCTCGGCCTGGGCAGTCGCGCCGAGCTGATCGAGCAGACCGTGCCGCCGGGCATTCGCTTCAATCGCGCACTGGATCTGCCGCCGGCACTCGACGAACAGACTGCGCTGGCGAAACTGCGCGGTTATGCCGAGCAGAATCAGCTGTTCACCAGCCTGATCGGCATGGGCTATCACGGCACTGTCACGCCGACCGTCATCTTGCGCAACGTGCTGGAAAATCCCGGTTGGTACACCGCGTACACCCCATATCAACCAGAGATCGCCCAGGGCCGGCTCGAAGCGTTGCTCAATTTTCAGCAACTGACGATCGACCTCACCGGCCTGGAACTGGCCAACGCCTCGCTGCTCGATGAGGCTACCGCAGCGGCCGAAGCCATGGCTTTGGCCAAGCGCGTGGCGAAGTCGAAGAGCAATCTGTTTTTTGTGGATGAAAATTGCCATCCGCAAACTCTCTCCGTGGTACAGACCCGCGCCGAAGGTTTCGGCTTCGAGCTGATCGTCGACGCGGTGGATAACCTGGCGCAGCACGAGGTGTTCGGCGCGCTGCTGCAATACCCCGACACCCACGGCGAAATCCGCGATCTCAAACCCTTGATCAACCACCTGCACGCACAACAGGCCCTGGCCTGCGTCGCCACCGATTTGCTCAGCCTGCTGGTGCTGACGCCGCCGGGTGAGTTGGGTGCCGATGTGGTGTTCGGTTCGTCCCAGCGTTTCGGTGTGCCGATGGGTTATGGCGGCCCGCACGCGGCGTTCTTCGCCAGCCGCGAGGAATACAAACGGGCGATTCCGGGGCGGATCATCGGTGTGTCGAAAGATGCTCGCGGCAACGTCGCGCTGCGCATGGCCCTGCAAACCCGCGAGCAACACATCCGCCGCGAGAAAGCCAATTCGAACATCTGCACCGCGCAGGTGCTGCTGGCCAATATCGCCAGTTGTTATGCGGTGTATCACGGCCCCGAGGGTTTGAAGCGTATCGCCCAGCGCGTGCATCGTCTGACCTGCATCCTCGCGGCGGGACTCGAGCGCAACGGCATCAAACGGCTCAACAGGCAGTTCTTCGACACGCTGACGCTGGAGGTCGGCGGTGCGCAAACGGCGATCATCGAAAGTGCTCAGGCAGCGCAGATCAACCTGCGTATTCTTGGTCGTGGCCGCGTCGGTCTGAGTCTGGACGAGACCTGTGATGAACACACCGTGGCGAAGCTGTTCGATGTGCTGCTCGGCGCCGATCACGGCCTGAGCGTGGATGCGCTTGATGCGCAGGACATCGCCTCGGGAATTCCCGACGAACTCCAGCGCAGTACGCCGTACCTGCAACATCCGGTGTTCAACGCTCACCACAGCGAAACCGAGATGCTGCGTTACCTCAAACAGCTCGAAAACAAGGATCTGGCGCTCAACCAATCGATGATCCCGCTGGGCTCGTGCACGATGAAACTCAACGCCACCAGCGAGATGATCCCGATCACCTGGCCGCAGTTCGCCGATCTGCACCCGTTCGTGCCGAGGGAGCAGGCTGTCGGTTACACGCTGATGATCGAGGAGCTTGAGCGTTGGCTCTGCGCGATTACCGGTTTCGATGCGATCTGCATGCAGCCCAACTCCGGCGCCCAGGGCGAATACGCCGGGCTCCTGGCGATCCGTAAATATCACGAGAGCCGGGGGGAGGGCGCGCGGGATATCTGCCTGATTCCGTCGTCGGCCCACGGCACCAACCCGGCCTCGGCGCAGATGGCCGGGATGCGTGTGGTGATTGTCGAATGCGATGAGGCGGGCAACGTTGATCTGGATGATTTGCAGCTGAAAGCCGCCGAGGCGGGGAATAAGTTGTCGTGCCTGATGGCAACCTATCCGTCGACCCACGGGGTTTACGAGGAAGGCATCAGCGAAATCTGCGCAGTGATCCACCAGCACGGCGGCCAGGTGTATATGGATGGCGCCAATCTCAATGCCCAGGTCGGCCTGGCCAGACCAGCGGACATCGGCGCCGACGTGTCGCACATGAACCTGCACAAGACCTTCTGCATTCCCCATGGCGGCGGCGGGCCGGGCATGGGCCCGATCGGGGTTCGCGCGCATCTGGCGCCGTTTGTCGCCAACCATCCGGTGGTGCCGATTGACGGGCCGCTGGCGCAGAACGGCGCAGTCAGCGCAGCGCCGTGGGGCAGTGCGAGCATTTTGCCGATCAGTTGGATGTACATCGCCATGATGGGGCCGCAACTGGCGGACGCCAGCGAGGTGGCGATTCTGGCGGCGAATTATCTGGCGCAGCATTTATCCGGCGCGTTTCCTGTGCTCTACACCGGGCGCAATGGCCGCGTGGCCCATGAATGCATTCTTGATCTGCGCCGACTGAAGGCGCAGACCGGCATCAGCGAGGAAGACGTCGCCAAGCGGCTGATGGATTACGGCTTCCACGCGCCGACCATGTCCTTCCCGGTACCGGGTACGTTGATGGTCGAGCCGACCGAGAGCGAATCCAAGGCAGAACTCGACCGCTTCATCGCGGCGATGCTGAGCATTCGCGCCGAGATCAATGAAGTGCAGAAGGGCAACTGGCCGGGCGAAGACAACCCGCTCAAACGTGCGCCGCATACCTTGGCCGATGTCACTGGGATCTGGGAACGGCCTTACAGCATCGAACAGGCCATCACCCCGGATGCGCACACACGCTTGCACAAATATTGGCCGGCGGTGAATCGGGTGGATAACGTCTATGGCGATCGCAATCTGTATTGCGCGTGTGTGCCGGTGGATGATTACCGCTGATCTCTAAATCCACCACCGCCCCTGTGGGAGCGAGCCTGCTCGCGAAAGCAATCGTCCAGCCGGCATTTGCGGTGACTGGCTCACCGCTTTCGCGAGCAGGCTCGCTCCCACAAGGCATGGTGGTGAGGCGGTAATCCGGGCAAAAAAATGCCGCTCGATCGAGCGGCATTTTTGAGGGTGCGAGGCTTACTCGGAAGCCACGGCGTTCTTCGCCAGAATCGCGTTCGCCAGTTCCATGTCCGAAGCCTGCAGGCCAGGGTTGTCGGCGCGGACTTTCTGCATGGCTGCTTCCAGGTACGGGCCACGGATGCCGCCGTCGCTGGCGACGAAGCTGCCGGCGTCGTCCTGGGCGGCGACGATCAGCTTGTGATCCTTGAAGGTCAGGTAGGTCGAGCCGGTGGTGGCACCGGAGGAGATGACGTTACGCCAAAAGCTGTCCGCCATGGCCGAACCAACGGGAAGCGACAGCAGGGCCAAGGTGGCGACAGCGAGTTTGAGACGCATGATGAGGTGACTCCTGGGATTGACTACGGCGTTGGATAGCCGATCCCCGATCCAGTTCCGTGCTGAATTATTTCAACTCACTTTGCGGTGTCACCCGCAGCACTTCCTCCACCGTGGTCAGCCCCGCCGCAACTTTCTGCGCACCGGACAGGCGCAGGCTGCGCATGCCTTCCTTGAAGGCCTGACGCCTGATCGCGGTGAGGTCGGTATCCGGGGTGATCAGCGCTTTGAGGCTGTCGCTCAGCTGCATGATTTCGTACACGCCGGCGCGGCCGCGATAGCCGGTGTCGCGGCATTCCAGGCATCCGATCGCCCGTTGCGCATTGCTCGGCAGCGGCGCCTGCCAGGGCCGGGTCAGGGTTTGCCAGTCTTCATCTTCGAGCGTCAGCGGCGCCTTGCAGTGCGGGCACAAGGTGCGCACCAGACGCTGAGCCATGACGCCGAGCACGGTGGCTTTGATCAGGTAATGCGGTACGCCCAGTTCGAGCAAGCGACTGATGGCGCTCGGCGCATCGTTGGTGTGCAGAGTGGACAACACCAAGTGCCCGGTGAGCGCGGCCTGAATCGCCATTTCCGCAGTTTCCAGATCGCGGATCTCGCCGATCATGATGATATCCGGGTCCTGCCGCATCAGCGCGCGCACCCCGGCGGCGAAAGTCAGCTCAATGTTGTGCTGCACCTGCATCTGGTTGAAGGCCGGCTCGACCATTTCGATCGGGTCTTCGATGGTGCAGAGGTTAACCTCCGGCGTCGCCAGTTTTTTCAGCGTGGTGTACAGGGTGGTGGTCTTGCCCGAGCCGGTCGGCCCTGTGACCAGAATGATGCCGTTGGGCTGGCGGGTCATGTCCTGCCAGCGCCGCAGGTCGTCGGCGCTGAAACCCAACTGGTCGAAATTCTTCAGCAGCACTTCCGGGTCGAAAATCCGCATGACCATTTTTTCGCCGAACGCTGTCGGCAAAGTCGACAGCCGCAACTCCACTTCGCCGCCGTCCGGGGTCTTGGTCTTGACCCGGCCATCCTGGGGTTTGCGCTTTTCCGCGACGTTCATGCGGCCAAGACTTTTCAGGCGGCTGACGATCGCCATGGTCACCTGCGGCGGGAATTGATAGACGTTGTGCAGCACGCCGTCGATGCGAAAGCGCACGGTGCCGTGCTCGCGGCGCGGTTCGATGTGGATATCGCTAGCGCGCTGCTGGAAGGCGTACTGGAACAGCCAGTCGACGATGTTGACGATGTGCGCGTCGTTGGCGTCCGGCTCCTGATCGCTGGCGCCGAGGTTGAGCAGTTGTTCGAAGTTGCCGAGATTGCCGCTCTGGGCGTCGGCATTGCTGGCACCGCTGACCGATTTGGCCAGCCGGAAAAACTCGACGCTAAAGCGCTGGATGTCGACCGGGTTGGCCACGACACGTTTGATCGGCAGCTTCAATACGTGGGTCAGGTCGGCTTCCCAACCGCTGACGTAGGGCTGAGCGCTGGCCACGGTGACCGAGTCGCGGTCCACGGCGACGGCGAGAATCTTGTGGCGCTGGGCGAAGGCATAGGACATCAGCGGCGTGATCGCCGCGACATTGATTTTCAGCGGATCAATGCGCAAATACGGCTGACCGGCCTGTTGCGCCAGCCACAGGGTCAGGCTTTCCAGATCCAGATGTTTGCCCGGACGGCTGAGGTCGTCGAGTTGCTGGCTGGCGATGAATTCCAGCGGATGCATCTGCCCGTGAGCAGCATGGCGACGGCGGGCATTGAGCGCCTGTTCCGCCGCGTCCTGGCAGATGAAGCCTTGGGCGACCAGTTCCCGTAATACATCGTTGAGGTCCAGCCAGCGGTCCTGAGTGACAAATTGAACGGACATGCGGCTTTCCTTTTTAAGCGTCATGCGCAAAAGGATAGTCGTGGCCCCGCTGACCGTTGGGCCACTACCCGACGAAGCCGTTGCCGAATTTGTCAGCCGGCAGCCTGTGCGGGCGCCTGCCACGCCGTGTCGGCGTTGTGCAGGTCCACCGCGCAGACGCTGATCAGGTTACGCAGTTTCTCCGCGATCACTTGCGCGCGATGCCAGCTCAGGCCGCTCATGAGCAGATCGATCGACAGCAGATCGTCCTGGCGCTGGACCTTGACCTGCTCCGGCGTCAGAAACTGCAATGCGAACAGATTCAGCACCCGCACCAGCAGATCCGGCTCGGCCTCGGCGAGGATCCGGTATTGCGCCAGGCAGTGGGCGTTGTTGACGTTCCAGACATCGGCGCGGGTGGCGGGGCTGTTCACGGCTTCGAGGTGCGGCATGGCGAGTCTCCAGAATCATTGGAGAAATTTTTACATTCGGTGCGGGGTATTTCTTGGCTATGATCGGCGTCTGAACGGATTTATCGATAGAGTTGATTCGTGAAAGCTGATCTTTGAGGATTTTTTATGCAAAGCGAGCTGGACGCCTACGACCGCAAGATTCTCGCCTTGCTCCAGGAAGACGCTTCGCTGTCGAGCGCGCAGATCGCCGAGCAGGTGGGCCTGTCGCAATCGCCGTGCTGGCGACGGATTCAGCGGATGAAGGAGGAGGGCATCATTCGTGGCCAGGTGACCTTGCTGGATCGCAAGAAGATCGGTCTGAACACGCAGATCTTCGCCGAGATCAAACTCAATGCCCACGGCCGTTCGAACTTCACCGAGTTCACCGAGGCGATTCGCGGCTTTCCGGAAGTGCTGGAGTGTTATGTGCTGATGGGGGCGGTGGATTTCATGCTGCGCATTGTCGCGGCGGATATCGAGGCGTACGAGCGGTTCTTTTTCGAGAAGCTGTCGCTGGTGCCGGGGATACAGGAAGTGAATTCGATCGTGGCGCTGTCGGAGATCAAGTCCACCACCAGCCTGCCGGTCTAGTGCGGATGGCCTTCGTGGCGAGGGGATTTTACTGTGGCGGGGGTATTTACTGTGGCGAGGGGATTTATCCCCGATGGACTGCGCAGCAGTCCCCGCTTTTTCAAGAGCGGGGCCGCTTTGCGACCCAGCGGGGATGAATCCCCTCGCCACAGGGGCATCACATGCGCAGGAGGATTTTCCAGGCGCGATTCTGGTATACCGCAATCGCCTGATGCTTGCGCGCATCGAGCAGTTCGTCGGTGATGGTCGGCTCGTTGGCCAGTTGCGCCAGTTTGTTCAATTCACCGTACAGGCGATCCATTTCCGGGATGTCCAGCACGTTGCGCGCATGGTGCAACCAGACCTGAATGCGCTCGATACGCGGCAGTTGTTCAGCAAGATCTTCCGGCTGCTGCTGATAGCGTTGCAGCTGCAGAGCAGTAGCTTCTTCGCCGAGCAGACGCGGCAACCAGCTGTGCAATTGCGCGTCACCCTGACGATTACCGCGAGTATTGCGGTCGGCGGTCCAGGTGCGGGCCAGCAGCCAGCGTGAAGCGTTCAGCGAGAACTGGCCCCAGCGCGGGTCTTCCAGCTCTTCGAGGAACTGCTCAGGCGCGGCCTTGCGCACGTCTTCGTCCTCGATGCCGACCTGCACCAACGGGCGCCAGTCTTCGAGCAAGGCATCGAGGGCCACGCGCAAATCGTGGGTCGACTGACGCGGCGCCGCCTGGCCGAGGCTGCTGAGCAGGGCGCGCATTTCCGCGAGGTTCTCGACCCAGTCCTGCAACAGGCGCCAGTGGCCGTTGAAACGATATTGTTCAGCCAGACGCTGGCTGCTGCCGAGCAGATGCCAGCTCAGCGCGGCGAAGGCGTCGTCGAGACGGGTTTCGCTGGTCAGCTGCGGCGCCGGGAGGCTCAGCGAGTAGCTGTTGGCGTCGTGCAGGCGATAACCGCGCTCAGCCTTGCTGATATCGCATGGCATCAGCGCCAGGGTTTCGGCCAGTTCGGCAGCCAGTTCCAGCAGCGCCGCAGGCTCGCCTTCGCGCAGTTCCAGTTCCAGCTCGCAGATCTCTTCCTTCTGCTTGCCAACCACCACGTGACCGAGGTCCAGCGCGGCTTCGATGACCACTTTGGTCTTGCCACGGCCCCAGGCGATTTCGGCGCGCTCGCGGACGAAATCGGTGGTGAAGATCGGCTTGAGGGTTTTCTTGTCCAGCTCGGCCAATGCCTCGGGCCAGCATTCGCCGTCGAGTTTCTTTACGTCGAGCTTGGCTTTCGGCAGTTTCCAGTCGTACTCGTTACGCTCGGACAGACCGGCGACGCTCTGGCCACGGGTCTTGAGGGTCTGAATCACTTCGTCACCGTCCTTGCGCAGGCGCAGTGCGACTTTGGCTTGGGCGAGGTCGCGCTCGGGGGTGTCGAAGTACTGGTTCATCAACTCACGGCGTTCCCAGCCACTTTTGTTGCGTTTCTTCAGCAGCGGGTGCTCGCGCAGGGCAGCGAGGGTTTCGCGGCTGACGCGGAGTTTGATTTCAGTTTCTTTTTGCATGGCCGGAACATCCAGAATCGGGAGCGCAGCCGGGGGAATGTGTGGCTGCCAAGGCCGTGCAGTGTACAGGAGTCAAACTTCCTACGCCCTGCGGCGGTTTATTCCGCGCGCCGGATGGTTCTATAGTGGGCCTCAATCCGGGACCTGGAGTCAGTGATGCCATTGCCGTCCATGCAAGACCAGTTCGCCGCGCTGATTGCCGCGCCATCGGTCAGCTGTACTCAACCGAACCTGGACCAGTCCAACCGCGCCGTCATTGATCTGCTCGCTGGCTGGCTCGGTGACCTGGGCTTCAGCTGCGATATCCGGCAGGTCAGCCCCGGCAAATTCAATCTGCTCGCCAGTTTCGGCAGCGGCCCCGGCGGCCTGGTGCTGGCCGGGCACAGCGACACCGTGCCGTACGACGACGCGTTGTGGCAGACCGACCCGCTGAAGCTCACTGAAGTCGATGGCCGCTGGGTCGGGCTGGGCAGCTGCGACATGAAGGGTTTCTTCGCGCTGATCATCGAAGCCGTACGGCCGCTGCTCGATCAGCCGTTCAAGCAACCGCTGCTGATCCTCGCCACCTGCGACGAAGAAAGCTCGATGTCCGGCGCTCGCGCGCTGGCCGAGGCCGGGCAGCCGCTGGGCCGCGCGGCGGTGATCGGCGAGCCGACCGGGCTCAAGCCGATTCGCATGCACAAAGGCATCATGATGGAGCGCATCGACATTCTCGGGCAGAGCGGGCACTCGTCTGATCCGCGTCTGGGCCACAGCGCGCTTGAAGCGATGCACGATGCCATCGGCGAACTGCGCGGCCTGCGCCTGTTGTGGCAGCGCGAATTCAGCAATCCACAATTCAGCGTGCCGCAACCGACGATGAACTTCGGCTGCATTCATGGCGGCGACAACCCCAATCGCATCTGCGGCCAGTGTTCGCTGGAGTTCGACCTGCGACCGCTGCCGGGCATGGACCCGAACCTGCTGCGTGCGGAAATCCTGCGCAAGCTCAACCCGGTGGCCGAGCGGCATAAGGTGAAGATCGATTACCGACCGCTGTTCCCGGAAGTACCGCCGTTCGAACAGTCCGAGGATGCCGAACTGGTGCGCATCGCCGAAAAGCTCACCGGCCATCGCGCCGAAGCAGTAGCGTTCGGCACCGAAGCGCCTTATCTTCAGCGCCTCGGCTGCGAAACCATCGTCCTCGGCCCCGGCGACATTGCCTGCGCGCATCAACCCGGCGAGTACCTTGAAATGTCACGTTTGCAGCCTACCGTGCATCTGATTCGGCAGTTGATTGAACATTACTGCCTGACGACAGACGAACGATGATGGCCCTGTGAGGGAGCGAGCCTGCTCGCGAAAGCGTTTTGTCAGTCGCCATTGATGAACCTGATCCACCGTTTTCGCGAGCAGGCTCGCTGCCACAGGGTTAAATGTCTTGCATCAACCCGGTAAATTGCCTGCACCCCAACCCGTATTCATGAGGAGAGCGCGCGTGTCGCCAAGCCTGTTCCGACGATAACCATCAGCCCGCTGTGCGTTTTTCGTTTCGCCCCTTTTTTCGGCTGCTCTTTATTACAGGCCCAGGTTCATGCCCGAATACGTCAATTGGCTTCGCCACGCGTCCCCTTACATCAATGCCCACCGCGATTGCACCTTCGTCGTCATGCTGCCCGGCGACGGCGTCGAGCATCCCAACTTTGGCAACATCGTCCACGACCTGGTCTTGCTGCACAGTCTGGGCGTGCGTCTGGTGCTGGTGCACGGCTCGCGCCCACAGATCGAAACCCGCCTCGCCGCCCGTGGCCTGACCCCGCATTACCATCACGGCATGCGCATCACCGATGCCGCGACCCTGGAATGTGTGATCGACGCGGTCGGCCAGTTGCGCATCGCCATCGAAGCGCGGCTGTCGATGGACATGGCCTCGTCGCCGATGCAGGGCTCGCGCCTGCGCGTGGCCAGCGGCAACCTCGTCACCGCGCGGCCGATCGGTGTGCTGGAAGGTGTCGACTATCACCACACCGGTGAAGTGCGTCGGGTTGATCGCAAGGGCATCAACCGCCTTCTCGACGAGCGCTCGATCGTGCTGCTGTCGCCGCTGGGCTATTCGCCGACCGGCGAGATCTTCAACCTTGCCTGCGAAGACGTCGCCACTCGCGCCGCCATTGATCTGGGCGCGGACAAGCTGCTGTTGTTCGGCGCCGAGCTCGGCCTGATCGACGAGAACGGCAAACTGGTGCGCGAACTGCGCCCACAGCAAGTGCCGGCCCATTTGCAGCGTCTGGGCATGAGCAACTATCAAGCGGAGTTGCTCGATGCCGCCGCCGAAGCCTGCCGTGGCGGCGTGGCGCGCAGTCATATCGTCAGTTACGCCGAAGACGGCGCACTGCTGACGGAGCTGTTCACCCGTGACGGTGGCGGTACGCTGGTGGCGCAGGAGCAGTTCGAACTGGTGCGCGAAGCGGCGATTGAAGACGTCGGCGGTTTGCTCGACCTGATCAGTCCGCTGGAAGAGCAGGGCATTCTGGTGCGCCGCTCGCGGGAAGTGCTGGAGCGCGAGATCGAGCAGTTCAGCGTGGTCGAGCGCGAAGGCATGATCATCGCCTGTGCGGCGCTGTATCAGATTGCCGATTCCGATGCCGGTGAACTGGCGTGCCTGGCGGTGAACCCGGAATACCGCCATGGCGGTCGCGGCGACGAATTGCTCGAGCGCATCGAAACCCGGGCAAGGGCGCAGGGTCTGAAGACCCTGTTCGTACTCACCACGCGCACCGCGCACTGGTTCCGCGAGCGCGGGTTCGAGCCAAGCACCGTCGAACGCCTGCCAGCGGCACGGGCGTCGCTGTACAACTATCAGCGTAATTCGAAGATCTTCGAAAAGACCCTTTGAACAACAGCGAGGTCTGTGGCCAGGGGATTCATCCCCGCTGGACTGCGCAGCAGTCCCCTAGCGTTTCCAAGTGAAAACATAGGTGGTCGCTACGCGACCCAGCGGGGATAAATCCCCTCACCACAGGGTTCTGCATTCAGTCAGAGATGAACTTGGCGCTGACGTACGGCGAATAATCCGCCAGCACCGTCTCGACCTTGCCCTGTTCCTTCAGGAATTTCGCCGTTTCGGCAATGGCCTTGGCGGTGCCGCCGTCCAGCAGCGCCGTGGTTTGCTGCGCCTTGGCATCCGGGAACGCCGAACCGGCCAGCAGTTCCGGCACATCTGCTGCGTTGGCACCGGTCAATTTGGCGATTTTCTGCACAGGCACCGAGTCGGCCGTCCAGCTGTCTTTGTGTGCGGCGTAATCAGCGAACGAGTCCAGGGTGACCTTGGCAAACTTGGCCACGACCTCGGGATGCTTCTCGGCAAAGTCCTTGCGCGCCACCCACACCTCGAAGGTCGGCGCACCCCACTGGCCGACCTGGGCGGCGTCGGTCAGGGTCTTGCCGGTCTTGCGGATCTCGCCCAGTGCCGGCGACCAGACAAACGCCCCGTCGATGTCGCCTCGCTTCCAGGCGGCGGCAATCTCGGCCGGTTGCAGATTGACCACTTTGACTTGCGAGGTAGTCAAGCCCCAGTGCTTCAACGCCCCAAGCAGACTGTAGTGCGAGGTCGACACGAACGGCGTGGCGATGGTCTTGCCGATCAGGTCCTGTGGTTTGTCGATGCCGCTGCCGTTGCGCACCACCAAGGCTTCGGCGGCATTAATCTGCGCCGAAACGATAAACGCCACGATCGGCAGATTGCGTGAAGCAGCTGCTGCCAGTGGGCTTGAGCCAAGGTTGCCGATCTGCACGTCGCCAGAAGCAATGGCAGTGACGACTTCCGGGCCGCTGTTGAAACGACGCCAGTCGATCTTCTCGCCGATGGTTTTTTCATAGACACCATCGGCCTGCGGCACTTTGCTCGGATCGATCCCGGTCTGGTAGCCGACCGTCAGACCGGCGGCATGTGCGGAAAAAGAAAACAGTGCCGACACACAAACTGTAACAAATTGACTTGATAGTGCGCGTTTCGCCATGATGCGTCGCCTTTTCGATGGGATTTGCCGTGTTGGGAGCAAGGCAAAGCTAATCGATCTAAAAAAAGGTCAACAAATACCATTTAGGAATGAGCTTAGGCGCCGATACGCTGTTTCCCGGCGCAAAGGGCCATTAATGGGCCATATGTCCGAATGGTATGAAAAAGGATGAATAAATTCTTTTTGGGATTATCAGGAAGTCTTTACGCTGCAGGGACCCAATCACTGGCGATTAGACGATGGTCGTAGACACACAAGGTTACGATTGACTTGGCAGTCACGGTCTGGCGCTAATCGCGCATCTTAGGATTCAGGGCAAATCGACCCCGAACCAGGAACACAAGAATTAGAACGAGAGGAGCGATACATGAACAAGTCCACCTTGGCCCTGGCTGTGGCCGTTGGGGTTATGGCGCAGCAGGCAGGCGCCGCCGGTTTCATCGAAGACAGCAAGGCTACTCTGGGTCTGCGCAACTTCTATATCAACACTGACAACCGTAACGGCACTGCCGAACCAAGTCGCAACGAAGAGTGGGGCCAAGGCTTCGACCTGCGTTTCATCTCCGGTTACACCCAAGGCACCGTCGGCTTCGGTATTGATGCCATCGGTCTGTTGGGTGTGCGTCTGGATTCGGGCGGCGGCACCAACGGTAACGTTGCCTCCGGCGGCGGCCCAGGTACTGCTTACGGCGGCACTGTTTTCCCAAGCGAATCCAACGGTGAGGCGGTTGATAACTTCTCCAGCCTGGGTCTGACGGCCAAGGCCAAGATCTCCCAGACCGAACTGAAGCTGGGTACTCTGCAGCCGAAGAACCCGGTCATCGTCACTAACGATGGTCGTCTGCTGCCGCAAACCTGGCAGGGTGGCCAGATCACTTCCGGCGAGATCAAGGACCTGACTCTGGTCGGTGGCCAGATCGAGCACGTGAAAGGTCGTAACTCCAGCAACAATGAACAGCTGTCTATCGGTGGTGCAAGCGCGCGCACCATTAACAGCAACAAGTTCATCTACGCCGGTGGTGACTACAAAATCACCAAAGACCTGACTGCCCAGTACTACTACGGCAACCTGGAAGATTTCTACAAGCAACACTTCCTGGGTCTGGTTCACAACTGGGCAATCGGCCCGGGCGTTTTGAAGTCTGACTTGCGTTACTTCAACAGTTCCGACGACGGCGCCAACGGCAACACACCTGCTTACTTCAGCAACGGTAGCTACTCTGGTTTCGCCAACGGTCGCGGCAAAGTCGACAACAACCTCTACAGTGGTTTGTTCCTCTACACCGTTGCCGGTCACACCTTTGGTGGCGGCTATCAGGTGAGCAACGGCAGCAGCGACTTCCCTTGGCTGAACCAGGGCGACGGTTCGTCGAACTACACCATCACCGACATGCAGATCCAGAAGTTCGCCCGTGCCGGCGAGCGCACCTGGCAAGCACGCTACTCCTATGACTTCGCCAAGGTTGGCTTGCCAGGCCTGACCGCCGGTATGGTTTACCTGCGTGGCGACAACGTCGATACGTACAACGCCGGTCGCGTCCAGACTTCGAATGGCGCTTCCGAGTGGGAACGCGATCTGACCGTAGCGTACGTTGTTCCAGAAGGCCCGTTGAAAAACGTCGGCTTC
Organism: Pseudomonas sp. Sample_14; assembly: GCF_004307515.1. Lineage (NCBI taxonomy): Bacteria > Pseudomonadati > Pseudomonadota > Gammaproteobacteria > Pseudomonadales > Pseudomonadaceae > Pseudomonas > Pseudomonas sp. Sample_14. The sequence goes on from NZ_RCOC01000025.1 coordinate 53,546, forward strand.
ATGTGGAAAAACGCTTCGTGGCGCACCGACATCGCTGGTCAACGCGACCAGGACGAAAACCGTCTGATCCTCAGCTACTCGATCCCGCTGTTGTAATAGCGCTCAAGCAACTGAAGCAAAAAAAGCCCCGTCCGGCATCGCGCCGGACGGGGCTTTTGCGTTTCGAGTCAGGCTCACCCCCGTAAGCCTTTCTCGATTTCCCTCTTTGCTGCAACTCAAGGCCTTCTCGAACCTTGCGTTGGATGTTCGTCGCGATGCCGGCCGGTGTCCAATGAACAGATGTTTAATATTCCATAATCATCTAGATATCTAGTTATTTATTCTTTTTCACACTGATCGATCCCGAGCTACAGTTGTTGTCTCCCATTCCTCATCAGGAGCAGCACCATGAGCCTCAGACTCGGCGACATCGCCCCCGATTTCGAACAAGACTCCAGCGCCGGCAAGATTCGTTTCCACGAATGGCTGGGCGATAGCTGGGGCGTGCTGTTTTCCCATCCGGCGGACTTCACTCCGGTGTGCACCACCGAGCTGGGTTTCACCGCCAAGCTCAAGGATGAATTCAGCCAGCGCGGCGTCAAAGCCATCGCGCTGTCGGTCGACCCGGTGGACTCGCACCACAAGTGGATCGAGGACATCAACGAAACCCAGAACACCATCGTCAACTTCCCGATCCTGGCCGATGCCGATCGCAAGGTCTCCGATCTCTACGACCTGATCCACCCGAACGCCAACGACACCCTGACGGTACGTTCGCTGTTCGTCATCGATCCGAACAAGAAGATCCGCCTGACCATTACCTACCCGGCGAGCACCGGGCGCAACTTTCACGAGCTTCTGCGGGTGATCGACTCGCTGCAGCTCACCGACAACTACAAGGTCGCCACTCCGGCCAACTGGCAGGACGGTGAAGAGGTGGTGATAGTGCCGTCGCTCAAGGATGAGGACGAAATCAAGCAGCGCTTCCCGAAAGGCTATCGCGCGGTGAAGCCGTACCTGCGCCTGACGCCGCAGCCTAACAAATAAGTCAGTGAGATTTTGATCGTTCCCACGCTCTGCGTGGGAATGCCGCCCGTGACGCTCCGCGTCACAGTGGACGCGGAGCGTCCATGGATTCATTGCCACGCAGAGCGTGGGAACGATCTTCGTGTGACTACAACGCAGGGGAATTTCGGCCGTTTCGACGGCCTTTTTTTTCGCCTGTATTCTGCGCAGAGGTATATCTCTTAAATGCATAACCAAATGAATAAATATGATTTATGGATATATAAATCAGCTGGTAAGGTCACTGCCATTGAAGCGAGATCGCAGCCTGCGAATCGCCCGTAACGCTTAAAGGAATCTGCAATGCTGGTCGTCTCACTCGGTGGCAGCCCCAGCCTGCGCTCCCGTTCCGGGGTGCTGCTGGAGCGTTCGCAACGCTGGTTGCAACAGCAAGGGGTGGAAGTGGTGAGTTATCAGGTGCGGGACTTCCCGGCCGAGGATCTGCTCCACGCGCGCTTCGACAGCCCGAAGGTCCTCGACCTGTTGCAACAGATCGCAAACGCCGATGGCCTGCTGATCGCCACGCCGGTGTACAAGGCCTCGTTTTCCGGTGCGCTGAAGACCCTGCTGGATCTGCTCCCCGAGCGTGCCTTGAATCACAAGGTAGTCTTGCCGATGGCTACCGGCGGCAGCATCGCCCACATGCTGGTGGTCGATTACGCTCTCAAGCCTGTGCTGTCGGCACTCAAGGCCCAGGAAATGCTTCAGGGCATTTTCGCCGAGGACAGCCAGATCGCTTATGGCGAAGGCAGTGCCGCAGCGCAACTGGCGCCGGCCCTGGAGCAACGCTTGCACGAGGCCCTGGACCAGTTCATCGGCGCCATGGCGCGCCGGCCGAAACCGCTGGAGCCGGGCCTGCTGAACGAACGTTTGTTGAGTGCTCGCTGGAGCATTTAAGCCTCATCGAAATTTGAAGTACTGGCCTTACTCGCCCGCCAACGGGCAAGCAGGTGCAGCCAAAACCCAACAGCAAAAAGGAGAGCGCTATGCGCACTGTATTTTTGCGTCGTGGTCTGGTCGCTCTGTTTGCTGCGGCTGTCACCTTCGGCGCCATCACCCAAGCTCAAGCCGAGACATTGCGGATCGGTTATCAGAAGTACGGCACACTGGTGCTGCTCAAAGCCAAGGGCACGCTGGAAAAACGCCTCGCCGCGCAAGGCGTCGACGTGCAATGGACTGAGTTTCCCGGCGGCCCGCAGCTGCTCGAAGGCCTCAACGTCGGCTCGATCGATTTCGGCGTGACCGGCGAAACCCCGCCGGTTTTCGCCCAGGCCGCTGGCGCGGATCTGCTCTACGTCGCCTATGAACCGCCAGCGCCGAACAGCGAAGCGATCCTCGTGCCGAAAGACTCGCCGATCAAATCGGTGGCCGACCTCAAAGGCAAGAAAGTCGCCCTGAACAAAGGCTCCAACGTGCACTACCTGCTGGTGCGCGCGCTGGAAGACGCCGGCCTCAAGTACAGCGATATTCAGACCGTGTTCCTGCCACCGGCCGATGCCCGCGCTGCGTTCGAACGTGGCAGCGTTGACGCCTGGGTCATCTGGGATCCGTATCAGGCCGCTGCCGAGAAACAACTGCAAGCGCACACCCTGCGTGACGGCAAAGGCATCGTCGACAACCACCAGTTCTATCTCGCGACCAAACCTTACGCGCAGAAAAATCCCGAGGTGATCAAGACCCTCGTCGAAGAGGTGCGCGCGGTGGGTGAATGGTCGCAAGCCAATCCCGAAGACGTGACGCAACAGGTCGCGCCACTGCTTGGCTTGCCGGCGGACATCACCCTGACCTCGGTGAAACGCCAGGGCTACGGCGCGCTGTTCCTGACCCCGGAAGTGGTCGCCGCGCAACAGAAAATCGCCGACACGTTCTTCCAGCTCAAGCTGATTCCCAAGCCGTTGAGCATCAAGGATGTGATCTGGACCCCGCCGGCCGCTGTGGCCCAAAGCTCCCAAGCCCAGTAATTCGAATCCACAAGGAGACCACTCCATGAGCCTCAACATCTTCTGGTTCCTGCCGACCCACGGCGACGGCCATTACCTTGGCACCGCCGAAGGCGCCCGCGCGGTTGATCACGGTTACCTGCAACAGGTCGCGCAAGCGGCGGATCGTCTGGGTTTTGGCGGTGTGCTGATTCCCACTGGACGCTCCTGCGAAGACTCGTGGCTGGTGGCAGCCTCGTTGATTCCGGTGACCCAGCGCCTGAAGTTTCTGGTCGCCCTGCGCCCCGGGATCATTTCCCCGACGGTCGCGGCGCGCCAGGCAGCGACGCTGGATCGTTTGTCCGGCGGGCGTGCGCTGTTCAATCTGGTCACCGGTGGCGATCCGGAAGAACTGGCCGGCGACGGTCTGTTCCTCAACCATGAGGAACGCTATCAGGCCTCGGTGGAATTCACCCGCATCTGGCGCCGTGTGCTGGAAGGCGAAACCGTCGATTACGACGGCGAGCACATCAGCGTGAAGGGCGCGAAGCTGCTGTATCCGCCGATCCAGCAACCGCGTCCGCCGCTGTATTTCGGTGGCTCCTCGGAAGCGGCGCAGGATCTGGCGGCCGAGCAGGTCGAGATGGTTCTCACCTGGGGCGAGCCGCCGGCCGCGGTGGCCGAGAAGATCGCACAAGTCCGGGCCAAAGCCGCCAAACTCGGCCGTACCGTGCGCTTCGGCATTCGTCTGCATGTGATCGTGCGTGAAACCAACGCCGAAGCCTGGCAGGCGGCGGATCGGCTGATCTCGCACCTGGACGACGACACCATCCAGCGTGCCCAGGCTTCGTTGGCGCGTTTCGACTCGGTCGGCCAGCAACGCATGGCCGCGCTGCACGGCGGTAGCCGCGACAATCTGGAAGTCAGCCCGAACCTCTGGGCCGGCGTCGGTCTGGTGCGCGGCGGTGCCGGCACGGCGCTGGTCGGCGATGGCCCGACTGTGGCGGCGCGGGTCAAGGAATACGCGGATCTGGGCATCGACACCTTCATCTTCTCCGGTTATCCACACCTCGAAGAATCGTATCGCGTGGCAGAGCTGCTGTTCCCGCACCTCGACGTCGAGCGCCCGGAACTGCCGAAGAGCGCCGGTTATGTCAGCCCGTTCGGCGAGATGGTCGCCAACGACATCCTGCCCAAAGCCGCATCGCAGAGCTGAGGCGCGGCCATGAACAAATTTATCCACAGCCTCGCGCCCTGGGCGTTGCCGGTGTTGCTGCTGGCGGTGTGGCAGTTGTCGGTGTCGACGGGCTGGTTGTCAACACGGATTCTGCCGGCACCGGTGGCGGTGATCGAAGCCGGTGTCAGTCTGGTGCGCAGCGGCGAGATCTGGACGCACCTGGCGATCAGCGGCTGGCGCGCGGCACTCGGTTTTACCATCGGCGGCAGCATTGGTCTGGTGCTGGGTTTCATCACCGGCCTGTCGAAGTGGGGCGAGCGCCTGCTCGACAGCTCGGTGCAGATGATCCGCAACGTGCCGCATCTGGCGCTGATTCCGCTGGTGATCCTGTGGTTCGGCATTGACGAGTCAGCGAAGATTTTTCTCGTGGCGCTGGGCACCTTGTTCCCGATTTACCTCAACACTTACCACGGCATCCGCAACGTCGACCCGGCGCTGGTGGAGATGGCGCGCAGTTATGGTCTGAGCGGTTTCAGCCTGTTCTGGCAGGTGATTCTGCCGGGTGCGTTGCCGTCGATTCTGGTTGGCGTGCGCTTCGCTTTGGGCTTCATGTGGCTGACGCTGATCGTCGCTGAAACCATCTCGGCCAGCTCCGGTATCGGCTATCTGGCGATGAACGCCCGCGAGTTCCTGCAGACCGATGTGGTGGTGCTGGCGATCCTGCTTTACGCGGTGCTCGGCAAACTTGCCGACCTCGCCGCACGTGGACTTGAGCGTGTGTGGCTGCGCTGGCACCCGGCCTATCAGGTTGCCAAGGGAGGTGCGGCATGACTGCTCAACAACCTCCACGCCTGCTGCGCGGGATTCCGCTGGCGGTGCGCAACCTGCAGAAAACCTTCGGCGCGCGGCAGGTGCTGCGCGACATCGATCTGCACATTCCGGCGGGGCAATTTGTCGCCGTGGTCGGGCGCAGCGGTTGTGGCAAGAGCACGTTCTTGCGCTTGCTCGCCGGCCTCGATCAACCGACTGGCGGCGAGCTGCTGGCCGGCTCCGCGCCGCTCAGCCAGGCGCGCGACGATACGCGGCTGATGTTCCAGGAAGCGCGGCTGCTGCCGTGGAAAAGGATCATCGACAACGTCGGTCTCGGCCTCAAGGGCAACTGGCGCCAGCAAGCGCTGGATGCACTGGAAGCCGTGGGTCTGGCTGATCGCGCCAATGAGTGGCCGGCGGCATTGTCCGGTGGCCAGAAGCAGCGCGTGGCGCTGGCCCGGGCGCTGATTCACCAGCCGCGTCTGCTGCTGCTCGACGAACCACTCGGCGCACTGGATGCGCTGACCCGCATCGAGATGCAGCAACTGATCGAACGGCTGTGGCAGCAACACGGTTTTACCGTGCTGCTGGTGACCCATGACGTCAGTGAAGCGGTGGCGATTGCCGATCAGGTGATTCTGATCGAGGACGGCGAAGTCGGCCTCGACCTGCACGTCGAACTGCCGCGCCCCAGGGTGCGTGGCTCGCATCGCCTCGCCGCACTGGAAACCGAAGTGCTCAACCGTGTTCTGTCCCTGCCCGGCGAACCGCCGGCGCCGGAACCCGTTTCACCCCTGCCTACGCAACTGCGCTGGGCGCAATGAAGCAGCTGCAAGCTTCAAGCTACAAGCCGCAAGAACAAGCCTGGTGCTTTTACTTGCAGCTTATAGCTTGCCGCTTGCAGCTCATTTCGATCCTAGGAGAAATGCCATGACTATCAAAGCCATCAACGTGCGCAACCAGTTCAAAGGCTCGATCAAGGAAATCGTCCTCGGCGACGTGCTGTCGGAAATCGACGTGCAGACCGCTTCGGGCATCGTCACTTCGGTGATCACTACCCGCTCTGTGAAAGAGTTGGAGCTGGTGGTCGGCAGTGAGGTGATCGCCTTTGTGAAATCCACCGAGGTATCGATCGCCAAGTTGTAAGCCGGTGAACAAAAAACAACCCCGGAGGGTGTGAGCCCTGCGGGGTTTTTTGTGCCTGTCGCGGATTCGGCGGCGCGGCTTTCGCGAGCAGGCTCGCTCCCACAGGGGAACGCATTTCAAATGTGGGAGCGAGGCTGCTCGCGAAAGGGCCGGTGCATGCGCTAGAGATTTCTTTTGGGTAAATATGGCGGAAGGTACAACCCGATATAGGCATCAAACACGCGCATCCCTTCCTCGGCCATGCGCGGGGTGATCTGCCCGTGCTGCTGCACCGAACGGGCATACACCCGGTCGCCCAGTTCCATCGCCAGGGCAAACACATCGACATCGTCCGGCAGCCTTGGCAACTCGAAATGCTGGTCGAACAGCTTGTGCATCAGGTCGCCCAGTTCCAGATCGTGCTGGCGGTCGGCCTGGGTCACTTCGGTCAGGCCGTGTTGCGCCAGGATCAATTGCCGTGCGGCCGCATCCTGGTCGTAGATCTCGAGCATGCGTTGTTCGACCAGTCGCGACAGATCTCGCCAGTCGCGTAACGCGTCGTGATCGATCGGCGCTTGCAGGCAGGCGCGGAAGGCTGCGTGGACATCAGCGGTCAGCGCTTCGAGCAGCGCCGGTACGCTGGCGAAGAAGTGATATACGGAGGAGGGCGGAATCTGCGCGCGCTCGGCGACGCTGTAAATCGACAGACTGGCCACGCCCTCGGCCGCCAGCAGCGTGCGCGCGGCATCGAGGATCGAATCGATCCGCGCCTGACTGCGGGCACGGGGTTTGCGAACGGTGGCGGGACGCGTCATGGAAGTCTCCTGCGGGGCAGCGGGCATTGTACGAGGCGGTTCAGGTGTTGTCTGCCAGTACCCTGTAGCGAGGGGATTTAGCGAAACGTCGCACCGCCCCGTTCGGCTGCGCAGCAGTCGTAAACCCTGAGAGCCGGGTATTCCTGACGCACCGAGTGGGATGGATTTGGGGCTGCTTCGCAACCCAACGGGGATAAATCCCCTCGCCACAGGTTTTGTGTTCGGCCATAAAAAAACGCCGCTGGCTGAATCAGCCAACGGCGTTTTTTTGAAGCTGCAAACCATTTAAACGGTATGCAGATACCAGTTGTACTCAAGGTCGGAGATGGAGTGTTCGAACTCCTCCAGCTCGCTTTCCTTGCAGGCGACGAAGATATCGATGTACTTCGGATCGATGTACTTGGCCATCACCTCGCTGTCGTCCAGCTCGCGCAGGGCATCGCGCAAGTTGTTCGGCAGGCTCTGTTCGTTCTGCTCGTAGCTGTTGCCTTCGACAGGCGCGCCCGGTTCGATCTTGTTGACCAGGCCGTGGTGCACGCCGGCCAGTACCGAAGCCATCAGCAGGTACGGGTTGGCGTCGGCGCCGGCCACGCGGTGCTCGATACGTACGGCATCGGCAGAACCGGTTGGTACGCGAATCGCCACGGTGCGGTTGTCCAGGCCCCAGCACGGCGAGTTCGGTACGTAGAACTGCGCGCCGAAGCGACGGTAGGAGTTGACGTTCGGGCAGAGGAAAGCCATCTGCGCCGGCAGGGTCTCGAGCACACCGCCGATCGCGTGACGCAGCGCGGCGTTCTGCTCGGGATCCTCGCTGGCAAAAATGTTTTTGCCAGCTTTGTCCAGAATCGAAATGTGTACGTGCAGACCATTGCCCGCCTGGCCCGGATACGGCTTGGCCATGAAGGTGGTGTCCATTTCATGGTCGTAGGCGATGTTCTTGATCAGACGCTTGAGCAGGACTGCGTAGTCGCAGGCCTTGATCGGGTCGGCGACGTGGTGCAGGTTCACTTCGAACTGCGCCGGGGCACTTTCCTTGACGATCGCGTCGGCCGGGATGCCTTGCTCTTTGGCGCCTTCCAGAATGTCCTGGAGGCAGTCGACGTATTCGTCGAGGTCGTCGATCAGGTAGACCTGCGTCGAGTGCGGGCGTTTGCCGGAGATCGGCGAGCGTGGCGGCTGCGGACGGCCGTTCACGTTTTCCTGGTCGATCAGGTAGAACTCGAGTTCGAAGGCGGCGCAGATGGTCAGGCCGAGCTCGTCGAACTTGGTCACCACCTGGCGCAGCACTTCACGGGGATCGGCGAAGAACGGATCGCCTTCGAGTTCGTGCATGGTCATCAACAGCTGCGCGGTAGGGCGCTTCTGCCATGGCTCGTTGCACAGGGTATCGGGGATCGGATAGCAGATGCGATCGGCGTCGCCGATGTCCAGGCCCAGACCGGTGCTTTCCACCGTGGAGCCGTTGATATCCAGGGCAAATAGAGAGGCCGGCAGGTTGATGCCTTTCTCGTAAACCTTGTGGAGGCTGGTGCGTTCGATGCGCTTGCCGCGCACCACACCATTCATATCCGCAATCAGAAGGTCAACGTACAGAACCTCAGGATGTTCCTTAAGGAACGCGTTCGCTTCGTTAAGCTGAACGGCACGCGGGGGTACCGACATGATGCAACACCTTTGTTGTTAAAAATATCAATCATTGATCTTTTCTGGTTTCAGTCAACCCGAACGGCCTGCCGAAGTCAAGCGAGGCCTTTTTTGCCCCGAAAAAGCGCTTGAAGGGCATTTATGGGGCACTTTGGGGCGTTTTTTCAAACCTTGAACGTTGCTCAGCTGCGGGCTTGAGCAGGCCGTGTTGTATTTTTTACGGGGGTGTTGTGTAAAAAAATGAACAAGGCTAAGCTCCGGTCAAACCCATAACAGCAATAATACCGGGGTGCTTCATGTCTCGCCTGCCGTTAATCGGCATCACCGACTGCTCGCAACAGTCCGGTCTGCATGCTCATCACATCAGTGGCGATCAATCCGTCCGTAGCGCAGCCAGCAAGGCGCGCAGCCTGTCGACGAGACTCTCGTCAACATCCGGCAAAACGGCAGCGTCCGATATTCTGGACGTCGGGCACAGCATCCGCTTTATGGCGTCTCCTTTCACTATAGAACTCTTTCCCTCTCAAAGCCCGTGCCGCACTCAGCGTCATGCTTGTGATTCTGCACGTTTGCAAACTGCACGGGAAATGCAACGCCAGCGTCAAGGGCAGGTAAGCTCCTCTTTCATTGTCTATGCGCGGTGCCAGGCGTAAGCCGGCACTGCGCGAGCAAGCCCCCTTTAACGCGACGCCGCAAGCGTCAAAATTGCCTGACATCGCGTCAGGAGACTCAGCCCAGAGGCATTTATGAGTAACAACCTCGACCAGCTCACCGATTGGTTGAAAGACCGCAAGATCACAGAAGTCGAATGCATGATCGGCGACTTGACCGGTATTACCCGGGGCAAGATATCGCCGACCAACAAGTTCATCGCCGAGAAAGGCATGCGTCTGCCGGAGAGCGTGCTGCTGCAGACCGTGACCGGCGACTACGTCGAAGACGACATCTATTACGAACTGCTCGACCCGGCCGACATCGACATGATCTGCCGCCCCGACCAGAACGCCGTGTACCTGGTGCCGTGGGCCATAGAGCCGACCGCGCAGGTGATCCACGACACCTACGACAAGCAAGGCAACCCGATCGAGCTGTCGCCGCGCAACGTCCTCAAGAAAGTCTTGAAGCTGTATGCCGACAAGGGCTGGCAGCCGATCGTGGCGCCGGAAATGGAGTTCTACCTGACTAAGCGCAGCGACGACCCCGACTATCCGTTGCAGCCGCCGATCGGCCGCTCGGGCCGTCCGGAAATCGGCCGGCAGTCGTTCTCCATTGAAGCGGCCAACGAATTCGACCCGCTGTTCGAAGACGTCTACGACTGGTGCGAATTGCAGGAGCTGGACCTCGACACACTGATCCACGAAGACGGCACCGCGCAGATGGAAATCAACTTCCGTCACGGTGATGCCCTGTCGCTGGCCGATCAGATTCTGGTGTTCAAGCGCACCATGCGCGAAGCCGCGCTCAAGCACGACGTGGCGGCGACGTTCATGGCCAAGCCGATGACCGGCGAGCCGGGCAGCGCCATGCACCTGCACCAGAGCATCATCGACATTCAGACCGGCAAGAACGTCTTCTCCAATGAAGACGGGACGATGAGCCAACTGTTCCTGCACCACATCGGTGGCTTGCAGAAACTGATCCCCGAGCTGTTGCCGCTGTTCGCGCCGAACGTCAACTCGTTCCGCCGCTTCCTCCCGGACACTTCGGCACCGGTAAACGTCGAGTGGGGCGAAGAGAACCGTACCGTCGGCCTGCGCGTACCGGATGCCGGCCCGCAGAACCGCCGCGTGGAAAACCGCCTGCCGGGCGCCGACGCCAACCCGTACCTGGCGATCGCCGCGAGCCTGCTCTGCGGTTACATCGGCATGGTCGAGGGCCTGAACCCGAGCGCGCCAGTGGTCGGCCGTGGTTACGAGCGCCGCAACCTGCGCCTGCCGCTGACCATCGAGGACGCGCTGGAGCGTATGGAAAACAGCGCGACCATCGAGAAGTACCTCGGCAAGACCTTCATCACCGGCTACGTCGCGGTCAAGCGGGCCGAGCATGAAAACTTCAAGCGCGTGATCAGTTCCTGGGAGCGTGAGTACCTGCTCTTCGCCGTCTGATACGCCGGGCGCGGCGGCCAGCCGTCGCGCCTTCACCGATAACAAGGAGAATTGGCATGACCAGCAACAACCCGCAAACCCGTGAGTGGCAAGCGCTGAGCAGCGATCACCACCTGGCCCCGTTCAGCGACTTCAAGCAACTGAAAGAGAAGGGCCCGCGGATCATCACCAACGCCAAGGGCGTTTATCTGTGGGACAGCGAAGGCAACAAGATCCTCGACGGCATGGCTGGCCTCTGGTGCGTGGCGATCGGTTACGGTCGCGATGAGCTGGCCGATGCCGCCGCCAAACAGATGCGCGAACTGCCGTACTACAACCTGTTCTTCCAGACCGCACACCCGCCGGCACTGGAACTGGCCAAGTCGATTGCCGACGTGGCGCCAGAAGGCATGAACCACGTGTTCTTCACTGGCTCCGGCTCCGAAGGCAACGACACCATGTTGCGCATGGTCCGCCACTACTGGGCGATCAAAGGCCAGCCGAACAAGAAAGTCATCATCAGCCGCAAGAACGGTTACCACGGTTCTACCGTGGCCGGCGCCAGCCTCGGCGGCATGACTTATATGCACGAGCAGGGCGACCTGCCGATTCCGGGCATTGTCCACATCGCCCAGCCGTACTGGTTCGCCGAAGGCGGTGACATGTCGCCGGAAGAGTTCGGCATCTGGGCGGCCAATCAGCTCGAAGAAAAGATTCTCGAGGTCGGCGTCGACAACGTCGGTGCCTTTATTGCCGAGCCGATCCAGGGTGCCGGCGGCGTGATCATTCCGCCTGATACCTACTGGCCGCGCATCAAGGAAATCCTCGCCAAGTACGACATCCTCTTTGTTGCCGACGAAGTGATCTGCGGCTTCGGCCGTACCGGTGAGTGGTTCGGTAGCGATTTCTACGACCTCAAGCCGCACATGATGACCATCGCCAAGGGCCTGACCTCCGGCTACATCCCGATGGGCGGGTTGATCGTGCGTGATTCGGTGGTGGCCGTGCTCAATGAAGGCGGCGATTTCAACCATGGCTTCACTTACTCCGGCCACCCGGTGGCAGCCGCTGTGGGCCTGGAAAACATCCGCATCCTGCGCGACGAAAAAATTATCGAGAACGCCCACAACGAAACGGCACCGTATTTGCAGAAACGTCTGCGCGAGCTGAACGATCACCCGTTGGTGGGTGAAGTTCGCGGCGTCGGTCTGCTGGGGGCGATCGAGCTGGTGCAGGACAAGGCCACGCGCAAGCGTTACGAAGGCAGGGGCGTGGGCATGATCTGCCGGCAGTTCTGCTTCGACAACGGCCTGATCATGCGCGCGGTGGGCGACACCATGATCATCGCGCCGCCGCTGGTGATCAGCAAAGCGGAGATCGATGAGCTGGTTACAAAAGCACGCAAGTGTCTGGACCTGACCCTCGGTGCGCTACAGGCCTAGGTGCTAGGCTTTGGGCGGGGGAGCCGCGGCGCACTCGCTCAAAGCTGTCAGAAAGGCTGGTCTTTTGTTGAAAGACCGCCTCGGATCTTGCCAGACTAGCCGCGGTTCCAGTTGTCCGGGTTCGGCCGCTGAACAAAGTGGTTCAAAAAAGAAAAATTTGGAGCATGACGCATGAAGGCATTAGGTAAAAAGCTAGCTGGCAAGACTCTGCTCGCGCTGTCCATGGCGGGCATGATGGCGGGTGCGGTGCACGCGGACGACAAGGTACTGCACGTCTACAACTGGTCCGACTACATCGCGCCGGACACCGTGGCCAACTTCGAAAAAGCCACCGGGATCAAAGTCGTCTACGACGTCTTCGACAGTAACGAAACCCTGGAAGCCAAGCTGCTGGCCGGCAAGTCCGGTTACGACATCGTGGTGCCTTCCAACAATTTCCTCGCCAAGCAGATCAAGGCCGGCGTTTACCAGGAGCTGGACAAGTCCAAGCTGCCGAACTGGAAAAACCTCGACGAAGATCTGCTCAAGGCCGTTGGCGATGCCAGCGACCAGGGCAACAAACACGCCTTCCCGTACATGTGGGGCTCGATCGGCATCGGCTACAACCCGGCCAAGGTCAAGGCTGCGCTGGGCATCGACAAGATCGATTCGTGGGACGTGGTGTTCAAGCCGGAAAACATCGAGAAACTCAAAAGCTGCGGTGTGAGCTTCCTCGATGCCCCGACCGAAATGATTCCGGCGGCATTGCACTATCTGGGCAAGCCGACCAACAGCAAGGACAAGGCTGACCTGAAAGCCGCCGAAGACCTGTTCCTGAAGATCCGTCCTTCGGTCGCCTACTTCCATTCGTCCAAGTACATCTCCGACCTGGCCAACGGCAACATCTGCGTCGCCGTCGGTTACTCGGGTGACCTGGAGCAATCCAAGACCCGCGCTCAGGAAGCCGGTGACAAGGTCAAACTGGCCTACACCATTCCAAAAGAAGGCGCCGGTACTTTCTACGACATGGTCGCCATTCCCAAGGATGCCGAAAACGTCGAAGCCGCCTACAAGTTCATGAACTACCTGATGGAGCCGCAAGTGATGGCCGGCATCACCAACGCCGTGCGTTTCCCGAACGGCAACAAGGCGGCGACGCCTATGGTGGACAAGGGCATCACCAGCGACCCGAGCATCTACCCGTCGGCTGAAGTGAAGAAGCAGCTCTATGCGATCAGCGATCTGGACGCCGCAACGCTGCGTCTGATCACCCGCAGCTGGACCAAGATCAAATCGGGCAAATAAGCCGGTTTGTCGCCACAACCGCTGGCCGTCGTCGTCGCGACGGCGGCCAGCGGATAATTAAATGACAGAAAGTTTTGCTGGATCGGTTTTTCGAGGGTAAGTTGCGCGCCGGTTTTGTTGTCGGGCAGCCATGGCTGTCATGCAGCGCGGGGCAACTTGGGCCCAATCCATTTAGAGGACCTCCACTTGCCTGTATTTTCTTCTTTGCGCAAAGCCCTGCTGGCCGCTGCCGGCCTGACAATCGCTGTCGGAGCCCAGGCCGCCGGTACGGTGCATATTTATAACTGGTCCGATTACATCGGCGAGTCGACCCTGGCCGACTTCGAGAAAGAGACCGGGATCAAGCCGGTCTACGACGTTTTCGACTCCAACGAAACCCTGGAAGGCAAGCTGCTCGCCGGGCGCACCGGTTACGACGTGGTCGTGCCGTCGAACCACTTCCTTGGCAAGCAGATCAAGGCGGGCGCGTTCCAGAAGCTCGACAAGGCGCAACTGCCGAATTATTCCAACCTCGACCCGGTGCTGCTCAAGCGCCTGGAGCAGAACGACCCCGGCAACCTCTACGCCGTGCCGTATCTGTGGGGCACCAACGGCATCGGCTACAACGTCGACAAGGTCAAGGCTGTGCTGGGCATCGACAAGATCGATTCCTGGGCCGTGCTGTTCGAGCCGGAAAACATCAAGAAGCTGCACAGCTGCGGCGTTGCGTTCCTCGATTCGGCTGATGAAATGATGCCGACCATGCTCAATTATCTGGGCCTGAACGCCAACAGCACCAACACCAAAGACTACGAAAAGGCCACCGCCAAGTTGCTCGCGGTGCGTCCCTACGTGACCTATTTCCATTCCTCGAAGTACATCGGCGATCTGGCCAACGGCGACATCTGCGTGGCCATCGGTTTCTCCGGCGACATCTTCCAGGCGAAGAACCGTGCCGAGGAAGCCAAGAAGGGCGTCAACATCGCCTATTCGATCCCGAAAGAGGGCGGCGCGCTGTGGTTCGACATGCTGGCGATCCCCAAGGATTCGTCCAACGTCAAGGAAGCCCACGCCTTCATCAACTATTTGCTGAAACCTGAGGTGATCGCCCAGGTCAGTGATTACGTCGGTTACGCCAACCCCAACCCGGGTTCGGACAAGCTGATGGAACAATCCATTCGCACCGATGAAGCGGTTTACCCACCGCAAGCAGTCCTCGACAAGACCTACGTGTCGACCGAGTTGCCAGCCAATATTCAGCGTTTGATGACCCGTAGCTGGACCAAGGTCAAGTCGGGCAAATAACGCACAAACTATCCAGGGTTCGTCTTGCGGGGCGAACTGCTGCTTCTGTTGGGAGTTTCGTAAATGGCAGTTGCCTCCGGCGCCTACAAGAAAGCCCTCGAGGGCGACCAGACACCAAAACAGGTGCTGGTCAAAATCGACCGGGTCACGAAGAAGTTCGACGAGACGATTGCCGTGGACGACGTGTCCCTGGAAATCAAGAAGGGCGAAATTTTTGCTCTGCTCGGCGGTTCGGGATCGGGCAAATCCACCTTGCTACGGATGCTTGCAGGCTTCGAACGGCCCACGGAAGGGCGGATTTTCCTCGACGGCGTCGACATCACCGACATGCCGCCGTACGACCGTCCGATCAACATGATGTTTCAGTCCTACGCCTTGTTCCCGCACATGACCGTGGCGCAGAACATTGCCTTCGGCCTGCAGCAGGACAAGATTCCCAAGGCTGAAATCGACGCCCGCGTGGCCGAGATGCTCAAGCTGGTGCAGATGAGCCAGTACGCCAAGCGCAAGCCGCATCAACTGTCCGGCGGTCAGCGCCAGCGTGTGGCCCTGGCCCGTTCGCTGGCCAAGCGGCCGAAGCTGTTGCTGCTCGACGAACCGATGGGCGCACTGGACAAGAAACTGCGTTCGCAGATGCAACTGGAACTGGTGGAAATCATCGAGCGCGTCGGCGTGACCTGCGTAATGGTGACCCACGACCAGGAAGAGGCCATGACCATGGCCGAGCGCATCGCGATCATGCACCTCGGTTGGATCGCGCAGATTGGTAGCCCGATCGACATCTACGAAACCCCGACCAGCCGTCTGGTCTGCGAATTCATCGGCAACGTCAACATCTTCGAAGGCGAAGTGATCGACGACGCCGAAGGCCACGCGACCATCACCTGCAAGGACCTCGACCGGCAGATCTACGTCGGCCACGGCATCAGCACCTCGGTGCAGGACAAGTCGGTCACCTACGCGATTCGCCCGGAAAAACTGCTGGTCACCGCCGACATGCCGACCTGCGAATACAACTGGTCGAGCGGCAAGGTCCACGACATCGCCTATCTGGGCGGGCACTCGGTGTTCTACGTCGAATTGCCGAGCGGCAAACTGGTGCAGTCGTTCGTCGCCAACGCCGAACGTCGCGGCGCGCGTCCGACCTGGGGCGATCAGGTCTACGTGTGGTGGGAAGACGATAGCGGCGTGGTACTTCGCTCATGAACATGCGCAAATTCAAACGCCGCATAAACCGAATCATCCCCAATGGCCGGCAGATGGTCATCGGGGTACCGTTCATCTGGCTGTTCCTGTTCTTCATGCTGCCGTTCTTCATCGTTCTGAAGATCAGCTTCGCCGAAGCCGACGTGGCGATCCCGCCGTACACCGAGATCTACACCTACGCCGAGCAGAAGCTGCAAGTGCTGCTGAACCTGGGCAACTACGCGTTGCTTGGTGACGACGAGCTGTACATCGCTGCCTATCTCGGCTCGCTGAAAATGGCCTTTATCAGCACCTTGCTCTGCCTGCTGATCGGCTATCCGATGGCCTATGCCATCGCCAGCGCGCGCAAAGAGCTGCAAACGGTGCTGGTGCTGCTGATCATGATGCCGACCTGGACGGCGATCCTGATCCGCGTCTACGCGTGGATGGGCATCCTCAGCAACAACGGCCTGCTCAACGGTTTCCTGATGAGCATGGGCCTGATCGACGAGCCGCTGCAGATCCTCAACACCAACCTGGCGGTGTACATCGGGATTGTCTATTCGTACCTGCCGTTCATGATCCTGCCGCTGTACGCCAACCTGGTCAAACACGATCAGAGTCTGCTGGAAGCCGCGTCCGATCTGGGCTCGAGCACGTTCAACAGCTTCTGGAAGATCACCATTCCATTGTCCAAGAACGGCATCATCGCCGGCTGCATGCTGGTATTCATTCCTGTGGTCGGCGAGTTCGTGATCCCGGAACTGCTCGGCGGCCCGGAAACCCTGATGATCGGTAAGGTGCTGTGGCAAGAATTCTTCAACAACCGCGACTGGCCGGTGGCGTCCGCCCTGGCGGTGGTGATGCTGGCGATCCTGATTGTGCCGATCATTCTGTTCAACCGCAGTCAGGCCAAGGAAATGGAGGGTAAAGAATGAAGCGCTTCCGTTTCTCCAGCCTGATGCTGGTACTGGGTCTGATCTTCATCTATCTGCCGATGCTGATCCTGGTGATCTACTCGTTCAACGCCTCGAAACTGGTGACGGTGTGGGGCGGCTGGTCGATCAAGTGGTATGTCGGCCTGCTCGACAACTCGCAACTGATGGGCTCGGTGTTGCGCTCGCTGGAAATCGCCTGCTACACCGCGGTTGCTGCGGTGGCACTGGGTACCCTGGCCGCGTTCGTGCTGACGCGCATCACCCACTTCAAGGGCCGCACGCTGTTTGGCGGCCTGGTGACTGCGCCACTGGTGATGCCGGAAGTGATCACCGGTCTGTCGCTGTTGCTGCTGTTCGTGGCCATGGCGCAGATGATCGGCTGGCCGCAGGAGCGCGGCATCGTCACCATCTGGATCGCCCACACCACGTTCTGCGCGGCGTATGTGGCGGTGGTGGTGTCGGCGCGCTTGCGTGAGCTGGACCTGTCGATCGAAGAAGCGGCGATGGATTTGGGTGCACGGCCGTGGAAGGTGTTCTTCCTGATCACCATCCCGATGATCGCGCCGTCGCTGGCGGCGGGCGGGATGATGTCGTTCGCGCTGTCGCTGGATGACCTGGTGCTGGCAAGCTTCGTGTCCGGCCCGGGTTCGACGACGCTGCCGATGGAAGTGTTCTCGGCCGTGCGCTTGGGCGTGAAGCCGGAAATCAACGCCGTGGCCAGCCTGATTCTGCTGGCGGTGTCGCTGGTGACCTTCCTCGTCTGGTTCTTCAGCCGCCGCGCCGAAGAAGCACGCAAGAAAGCCATCCAGCAGGCCATCGAAGAAAGCGCGGCTGATTCGTGGAAGCAACCGGACGCACGCCGCGCGCCTGCGCCACAGACTGTGTGAGCCGGCGGGTTGGTTTCATTCCCGAGGCCAACCCAAATCAAAATGTGGGAGCGGGCTTTTGTGGTGAGGGGATTTATCCCCGATGGACTGCGCAGCAGGCCTTTTTTTGGGGGTCGCTTCGCAACCCAACGGGGATAAATCCCCTCGCCACAGGGCCCAGTTCCAAATCTGGTTTTAAGCAGTCCAGGGAGACTGGCGGATGACCTCGACGAAATTCATCGGTTTGAACCCCGGCTCCTGATCCACCAGCACATCAGTCTTCACATTGCCAAACGTGGTCTGCGGGCGATGACGCAAGCCGTCGGCGAACGCGCAGATGATGCACTCCTTGAAACCTTCCCCACGTGGATGCGCATGCACCACCGCTTCGCGCTGCACGCTGCTGAACGCCGCGTAGTCCATGCCCAGCACGTCCATCTCCACCCCGGCGGTCACCAGCGCGACGGTCGGGCGCAGATGCCTGGGTACGCCCGGCGTGGTGTGCAATGCGATCGACAGCCACACCTGCTCGATGTCGTCGTCGCTCAGCCCGTACGGTTTGAGAAAGGCTGCGGCGGCATTAGCGCCGTCCACTTCGAAGCGCTCGTCATCGCTGCGATGACCTGCGACCAGACCAAGGTCGTGGAACATCGCCCCGACATACAGCAGCTCCGGGTTATAGGCCAATTGCTGGCGCTCGCCGCTCAGGGCACCGAACAGAAACACCCGGCGCGAGTGGTGATAAAGCAGGTCGGATTCGATGTCGCGGATGTACTCGGTGGTGGCCCGGGCGAGGGCGCTGTCAGGGATCTTGATGCCGGCGATGGTGCTGGTCATAACGGTTTCCTCGTCGAAAACGCCGTCGTGGCGCTGCTGGAGAAAGTCTGTTCCCCGCGCGCCAAGCGAACAATCGAGTCATGGCTGCGATCCTTGCCATTGCACCTGCAAATCGTGCCAAGCTCACTTGTCGGGTGTGGGCTGGCCAGGGTTAGCTCGATCAACCAGTTGGACATGGCCCATGTGGGAGCGAGCTTGCTCGCGAAAGCGGTTTCTCATTCGACAGCTATGTTGCGTGTGTTGGCCTCTTCGCGAGCAAGCTCGCTCCCACAGGTTTGTGTGTCTGCCAAAGGATCGAGGACGTTTGAGTCATGAACAAATCCGTCGCCATTGTGGTGTTCCCCGGCGTGCAGTCACTGGACGTCAGCGGCCCCATGGACGTGTTCGCCGAAGCCAACCGCTTTCTTGCGCCGCAGGATCACTATCGCTTGCAAGTGATCGGCGTCGAGCATGGACCGATGGCCTGTTCCAACGGCATGAGCCTGAACGCCCACTGCCACTTCAGCGAAGCAAAGGATAGCCCCGACCTGTTGCTGGTCGCCGGCGGCCCGCAATTGCCGTTCATGGATTTTGGCCCCACGTTCGATGCCTGGCTGCGTGAAGCCTGTGGCCGCGCCCGGCGTTTCGGCTCGATCTGCAATGGCGCGTTCATGCTCGCCCGCGCCGGTTTGCTCGAGGGGCGCACTGTCACCACGCACTGGAACGATGCCGAGGCGTTGGCGCAGTTGTGCCCGACCACGCGGGTCGAGGCGGATCGCCTGTATGTCGAGGACGGCGCGCTCTACACCTCGGCCGGGGTCACCGCGGGCATCGATCTGTCGCTGTACCTGCTGGCGCGCGACCACGGTGCCGAGGTCGCGCTGAGTGTGGCGAAACGGCTGGTGGTGTTTACCCAGCGCTCGGGCGGGCAATCGCAGTTCAGCCCGTTCCTCACGCCGCATGCCGAGCCGACGTCAGCGGTGGCGCTGGTGCAGTTGTATGTGCTGGCCAATCTCACTGGCGATCTGACGATCGCCGATCTGGCCAATGCGGCGAACATGAGTGCGCGCAATTTCTCCCGGGTGTTCGCGCGGGAAGCGAAAGTGACCCCGGCGGAGTTTGTCGAACGGGCGCGGGTGGATGCGGCGCGGGTCATGCTGGAAAGCACCACGGCGCCGCTGAAAACCGTGGCCTATCAGTGCGGGTTTCGTGATGCGCAGCATATGCGCAGTGTGTTCAACCGCAGATTAGGCGTGACGCCGCAGCAGTTTCGGATGAATTTTGCGCTGAATGTTTGATCCGGGCTTGAGCTCGAAAGCCCTCACCCCAGCCCTCTCCCAGAGGGAGAGGGAGCCGACTGCAGTGTCTGGCGTGTTACATCGACCTGAAAGACCTTATCGATTATGGATTCGGCGCCAATCTTTCACGTCGGCGTTTCTCATGAATATCCCCCAATCGGTCCCCTCTCCCTCTGGGAGAGGGCTAGGGTGAGGGGCTCTTCAGGGCTTGCGCGCAGGCAGCAGCTTCAACGTACTGCGCGTATTCGCCAGCACCTCTTCCTCGCTGAAATGCGCCTGCACATAAATCCCCTCCACATACGCCTCGGCCTGGTCGTCATAGTGACTGTCCAGTGGCACGCCACTCTGGCCGACCGGGTTGATCGTCAGGCCATGCACCGGATCGGCGAAATCCACCAGTCGGCGCGTCGAAGGTCCATAGGTCACCGGCCATGGTGCCGGGCCGATCTTCGCCGAGAGGTTGTTCGGCACTTCGTGGCTGCCCGGCGCTGCGAACGGGCCGACGTTGAACAGGCGGTCCAGCGGCTTCTGCTGCCCCAGCGGATGGCCGTGGGTGAGGGTGTGCGCCGCGCCCCACTGCCAACCGGCCACGTTATCGCCGAGGGTCAGTTTCAGATGCGCCATGCTTGCCGCCCACGCCGTGCGCACGACATCGGCGCGGGTTTCTTTGGCTGGCGTGCTGCGATTGTCCCACCACGGTGAATCCGCCTTGGCCGCCAGGCGTGGCAGCGCCGAATCGATCACCCTCGTCGACAGCAGTGTTTCGAAGAAGTCATTGCCCAACTCATCGCGCATCGCCGCATCGGCAAGGTCGTAGAGGAATTGGTTGAACAGCGTCGCGCTGACGGAATTCAGCGGATAGTCGCCGGGCCACTGCGCCAGCTGCTCGACCAGTTTCAGTTGCGCCGGATCACTGACCACCTCACGCAACACCGGCAACAGCGGCGCCAACAGACGCGGGCCGTAACCGGTCGCCGTGCCCAATTGCAGTTTTTGGTTGGCCTCGTTGCTCCACTTCACCCGGTTGTCGCTGAGCTGACGGTCAAGCTGCTGACCACGATCGGCAAGGTTGTAGTAACCGGGAATCTCCATGCCGGTCGGCGACACGGGCTGGAAGTTGGCCGAGACGATATAGCCGCGCGCCGGATTCTCTTCCTGCGGGTTGGCGCTGAACGGGTAATAGCCTTCCTTGTCCGCCTCAGGCGTGCTGCCGTCGAGGATGAAGCCCGGTTTCACCCCGGCCGGACGTTTGGGCAGCAGGGCCGAGGCCCACCAGGCGATATCGCCCTTGGCGTTGGCGTACACCAGATTCAGGCCCGGCGCCTGCACCTTGGCCGCTGCCGCGCGGGCCTTGGCCAAGGTGTCGGCGCGGTTGAGCTGGTAGAAGCCTTCGAGGATCGGGTTGGGTGTTTCGAGGAAGGCCCACCACATCGCGATTGGTGTTTTTCCGGCAGCGCTGCCGAGGGCGTCGTTGACGATTGGCCCGTGCGGAGACTGGCGCAGGGTTATCGTCACTGGAGCCTGGCCTTTCACATTGATCTGCTGCTCGCTGACGAGCATGTCGGTCCACTGACCGCGATACCAGACCTGATTGGGGTTGTCCGGGTTGACCTTCTCGGCGATCAGATCGAGATCGTCGTTCTGGAACATGGTCAGGCTCCAGCCGAAATCGAGGTTGTGTCCCAGAAACGCGAACGGCACCAGTGCCTGATGATGGCCGTATAACTCGAAACCCGGCGCCGACAACTGCGCCTCGTACCACACCGACGGCACCGAGAAGCGGATATGCGGATCGCCGGCCAGCAACGGCTTGCCACTCTGGCTGCGGCTGCCGGTAATCACCCAGGCGTTGCTGCCCTCGAACTGCGGCAGGCCGTTGTCGAGCAGCGCCTGTTCGCTGAGGCGGGCGAGGGCGGTGAGGTCCTGCCAGTCGCCGGCGGCGAGGGCCGGTGCGTGCCGAGTGTGATCGGTGGCCAGAACCCCTTTGGCCTGCCATTCGAGATCGAACACATCGAGGTAATCGGCGCCGAGCTGATCGCGCACGTAGGTCAGCAGCGGTTCGGTGCGAAATGCGGCGGCAAAGCTGTAGGCCATGTAGCCGGCGACGCTAATGCTGTCTTCGGCCGTGAACGGCCGCTTGGGGATGCCCAGCACGTCGAACTCGATCGGCGCGACGTGGCTGTCCTGATATTGGTTGATGCCGTCCAGATAGGCTTGCAGGCCCTTCCACGCCGGCGACTGCTTGTCGAGGCTGGCGACGTAACTGGCCGCACGCTCGCGGATGCGCAGGCTGCGAAACAGTTTGTCGGTGTCGAGCAGTTTCGGCCCGAGCACTTCGGCCAGCTCGCCCCTGGCGAGGCGGCGCATGGCTTCCATCTGGAACAGACGATCCTGCGCGTGGACATAACCGAGGGCGCGATAGAGGTCGGTTTCGTTCTCGGCGCGGATATGCGGCACACCGCGCTCGTCATAGCGCACGGTCACCGAGCCTTGCAGATTGCGCAGCTCGACCTGGCCCTGGCGCGTCGGCTGCTTGCTGTAGATATACCCGCCGGCGGCGCCGAGCAGGACAACGATGAGCAAGGCAACGACGATCAACGCACGCTTCATGGTGACTCCTTGTGCAGGCGGGAAGGCCGCCCGTCGGGCTGCAAACATTTAGCACAGAGCATCTGTGCGGTGCAGCGCTGTCCTTGAAAAGTCCGGAATGCCTTACTTCGCGTCCGCCGGCCACGGGCAATAACAACCCACTGCCAGCGTATGCGTGGCATTGACCGGGCGATCTTCCGTCAGGGCATGCAGAATCGGTTCGATAAAGCTGTTGCTGGAGTTGCAGGTCAAACCTTCGCTGTACGGGCCGAAGTAGGCGAGTTTGCCGCTACGATCCCAGATCGCCACGGCGGGGCTGGCGGGGATCTGTTCGGCGCCGGGCAGGACGATGATGGTTTTCAGGCTGGCGAGGGTGGCGGGCAACTGGCCGTGGCTGCCGGGCTTTTGCACGGCGAAGAACTCCACGCCGCGAGGACCGAACTGTTCGACCATCTCGCTCAGGTGCTGTTGATTACCGACGTTGCACGGGCAGGCCGGGTCCCAGAAGTGCACCAGGCGGATATTGCCCGGCCCGGCGAGGTTGTCCGGCAGGCGCAGCGGGTCACCGGAAAATACCGCCGTATGTTCGCTGAACGCGCGCAGATAGCGGCCCTGAAACCAGTCATACGCCGCCCACAGCACCCCGGCGCAGATCAGCGCGAGCAGGCTGGCGAACAGTGCGGTGCGGTAGGGCGAACGCATGATTTCGGAATCTGAAAAGGTTGGCTAGCTTGCCATGCTTGCTCCGACAGATGAATATCGCAGGCCGATAAAGTCCGTTTACCGCTTTGGAATGTGCGCATGCCTGATACTTTCGACCCCGATCATTTACGCGCGAGCCTCAAGCCATTGGCCGAGTGGCAGCCGTTATCGGATGAGGCGAAGGCTTATCAGCGCTTCTACAAGACCGACTTTGCCGAGCGCGATGTCTGGCGCGGCATGGGTCGTTTCGAGGTCGATGGCTACGAGCTGGTCAGCCATTGCTGGTGGCCGGAGAAGGTCAAGGCGACGTTGTTTCTGCTGCACGGTTACTACGATCACATCGGCCTGTACCGGCATGTGATCGAGTGGGCGCTGGATCAGGATTTTGCCGTGATCGCCTGCGACTTGCCGGGCCATGGTCTGTCGAGCGGGCCACGGGCAAGCATTCGTGATTTCTCTGAATACCAGGACGTGTTGCAGGCGCTGTTTGCTGAAGCGAACTCGATCGCGCTGCCGCAGCCTTGGCATTTGTGCGGGCAAAGCACCGGTGGCGCGATTGTCGTCGATCACCTGCTCAACCATGGCGAGAACAGCCCGGCGCAG
Organism: Pseudomonas sp. Sample_14; assembly: GCF_004307515.1. NCBI lineage: Bacteria > Pseudomonadati > Pseudomonadota > Gammaproteobacteria > Pseudomonadales > Pseudomonadaceae > Pseudomonas > Pseudomonas sp. Sample_14. The sequence continues at coordinate 77,171 of NZ_RCOC01000025.1, forward strand.
GGGCAGGTGATTCTGCTGGCGCCATTGGTAAGGCCGAGGGCGTGGGGCTGGTCGCAGTTGAGTTATTACCTGCTGCGGCCGTTTGTACGCGGGGTCGCGCGACGCTTCAGCGAGAACTCCAACGATCCGGATTTCCTGCCGTTTCTGCAGGCCGATCCGTTACAGCCAAGGCGCCTGCCGACGAAATGGGTGGGCGCGCTGTCGCGCTGGATCATCCGCGTCGAGCACGCGAAAAAAAGTCCGCGACGGCCGCTGATCATTCAGGGGCAGGCGGACATGACTGTCGACTGGCAGCACAATCTGCAGGTGTTGAAATGGAAGTTCGACCGACCGCAGATTCTGCTGCTGGCCGAGGCACGGCATCACCTGGCCAATGAAACGGCGGAGATGCGTGAGGAGTATTTCGAATTCTTGAGCAAGCGGATCAGGGGGCGGAATCTCTAGTGCCTGGGAGGGCCTCTTCGCGAGCAGGCTCGCTCCCACAGGGGAATGCGTTACAACTGTGGGAGCGAGCCTGCTCGCGAATGCGATCTTTCAGGTAACGAACATCACTGGCCGACCGCCAACCCCGCCCGAATCGCCGCCAGTGCCGCCTGGTAGTAAGCCTTGCCCTCGGTCGACTCGGCAAACGTCGCAAATTCTTCGAGCTCTTCATCCGACAAGTCGCGATAGACATAGAGCAGCGTGTTGTTCAGATCGGCGCCGATCTGATCCATCAGCCGCTGGCGCTGACCGTTCAACATGCCCTGTGCCTGTCCACCGCCGAGCAGTCCCGGGATCATCGAACTCAAGCTGTCCGCCGCTACGCCGGCAATCGCCAGACTGACCTCGGCGCCCGCCTCACGGGCTGGCAGGGCCTGGGCGAGATGGCCGATGATCAGCAAGCGACTGTCGCTGGCCTGCATCTTCGGCAGGCCCTGGGCATTTTTTGCCAGTTGATCGCGGCGGGTCGCCAGCAGTTCGGCGGCAACGATCTTCTTGCCCAGCGGCGACTGGAAGAAGGTCAGCGCCGGTTTCGGGTCGGCGAGTTTCTGCCGCAGTTGCGCTTCGGCACGCTGATCCATGGCCTGCGCGGCGAAGCGCTGATTGCTGTTGTTGACCAGCGCCTGAAATACCGCAGGCGGCAGGCTGTTCTGATAGCGCTGCTGGGCGGCGCTCAGGGCATCGTTGAAATGCGCGCGTTGTTCTGGCCAGCCGGCGACCTTGTACAACTGATCAAAGCCGTCCGCCCAGGCGGGCAATACGCAGAACATCAACAGTGAAAAAAGCAAACGGCGCATAGGGACTCCTGTCAGCAGCGGACTATTGTCCGTGCGGTGCCGGTACTTGTCGAGAATTCGTAGCAAGGCGCTGCGTGGCTCTGTCGGATTTATCGCCGTCGGCATACTATGCGCGCCATGCCGATATCCTCTGAACACCCGCTGCTGTTACGCATTGTCGACGACCTGGCTGAACACGGCTGGTCGCAGCAGAACATCTTCCTGCCCGCCGATCTGACCCGGGCGCTGGCGGCCGAGTGCCGTAAACGTGAAGCCGAAGGTGAGCTGGCGCCGGCGGCGGTCGGACGCGGGCCTTTTTCGGAGATTCGCGAGGGTATTCGCGGCGATCACATCCAGTGGATCGACCCGGGTCAGGCCGAGGCCACTGACCGTTACCTGAGCCTGATGGACAGTCTGCGCGAGGCACTCAATCGCGGTCTGTTTCTGGGGCTTGAGGATTTCGAATGCCATTTCGCCCTGTACCCGCCCGGCGCGTTTTACCTCAAGCACGTTGACCGCTTTCGCGATGATGACCGGCGCATGGTCTCGGCCGTCATCTACCTCAACGAGGCCTGGCTGCCGGAGGACGGTGGCCAATTGCGCATGTACCTGGGCGAAGAACGTGTGCATGACGTACAGCCGACCGGCGGCTGTCTGGTGGTGTTTCTCTCCGGCGAAGTGCCCCACGAAGTGATGCCGGCCCATCGCGAGCGGCTGTCGCTGACCGGCTGGTTCCGTCGCCGTGGCAACGAGCCGTTCTGAACATGGAAAAGATCCTGGTCAGTCGCTGCCTGCTGGGCCATCGCGTGCGCTATGACGGTGGCGCGAGCGGGCCGTTTGATCTGCTTGAGCAATGGATCGAAGAAGGGCGCGTAGTGCCGTTGTGTCCGGAGGTGGCCGGTGGATTGCCGACGCCGCGGGCGGCGGCTGAGATTCCTGGCGGGCAGGGCGGTGAGGTGCTGGATGGCACTGCTGCTGTGATCACTACCGATGGCGAGGATGTCAGCGCGCAGTTTCTCGAGGGGGCGCGGCAAGCGCTGGAACTGTTGCAAAAGCACGGCATTCGGGTGGCGGTGCTCAAGGCCAACAGTCCGTCTTGCGGGAACCTGCTGACGTATGACGGCACGTTCAGCGGGGTCAAGGTCAATGGCGAAGGGGTGACGGCGGCGTTGCTCAAGCGTCATGGGGTTCGGGTTTTCAGTGAGCTTGAGCTGGCTGAGGCGGCGGTGACTCTGGCGGCTTTGGACTGATCCGCCATTGTTGCCCTCACCCCAGCCCTCTCCCGGGGGGAGAGGGGGCCGACCGAGGTGTCTGGCGCTGTCCATCGACCTGAAAGACCTTGGCGACCAGGGATTCGACAAAGCCATGATCAGTCGATTTCGGATTCGGTATAGCAATCCCAAGTCGGCGTACCTCAAAAGCATCCCCGGATCAGTTCCCTCTCCCTCCGGGAGAGGGTTAGGGTGAGGGTGAGGGGCTCTTACGGTTTCAACCACTTCTCGGACAGCGCCGCCAACCGCCCATCCGCCTTGATCCGTTCCAGCGCGCTCTTGAGGCTGGCCTGAAACGCCGGATTACCCTTCTGAAACGGTATCGCCAATTCCACCGGCGCTGCCGCTTTCGGCTTCGCTTCGGTCAACGCCTGCACCAGCACCATCGGCCGCGGCGTCTCGTCCTTCTTCGCCAACAATTGCCCATCAACCTCGCCGTACGGCTCGCTGAAGTCGAAACGATCCTTGAGTTCGGGTGTCAGTGCTATGTGGTTGAGCGCGACGTCGTACTTGCCGCTTTCAACGCCCTGGAGCAGGTCGCCCTCGTCGGTCACGATGAAGTCGGCGCGTACATCCAGCTCCTGGGCCAGAAGTTGCCCAAGCTCGACCTCGAACCCCGTGAGGGTGTCGCCTTCCTTGTAATTGAAGGGCGGTGTATTAGCCTCAAGGGCTATGCGCAGCTCGCCACGGTCGTTGACGTCATCAATCAGTTCGGCGTGAGCCAGCGGGCTCAGAAGGGGTAGCAGGCAGATCAGGCCAGGCAGCAGGCGCATGGTCACTCCTTTGAAATCATTATCGCGACGCTCTGATTCAGGCTCGCTTTGCTATGGTTGTCGAGTGCCTTCGACAACGAATGGTCATGAAGTTGTCATGACCGTGCGGATTTTACGGAAAAACTGGAGAAGAAAATGAAAAGCTTTATGTCACGTGCAGCGTTGGCCGGTGTGCTGATGGGTGTTTCGGTGCTGGCCAGTGCGGCGACACCGGCGCCGAAGGATGCTGAAGTGTTCATCGTTTCTCCCGAGGACGGCGCCACCGTCTCGCAGGAATTCAAGGTCAAGTTCGGCGTCAAGAACATCGCGCTGGCCCCGGCGGGTGACACCACCAAGAACACCGGCCACCATCACTTGCTGATCGACGTCGACGACCTGCCGGCCGAAGGCGCGCCGATCCCGACTGACGCCCATCACATGCATTTCGGCAAGGCGCAGACCGAAGCCACGATCAAACTGGCCCCCGGCAAGCACACCTTGCAACTGATCCTCGGCGACAGCGGCCACATGCCGTTCGACCCATCGATCGTTTCGGAAAAAATCACCGTCAACGTGAAATAAAAAAAGGGAGCCCTGCGGGGCTCCCTTTTTTAATTCAGCTTCAAGTGGCTAGCTGCAAGCGGCAAGGTAAAGCAAAAGCGCTGTTCACTTGCCGCTAGTAGCTTGAAGCTTGCCGCTGCTTCTTCAGAAGAGAACACGGCTACGGATAGTGCCGTTGACGTGTTGCAGTTTCTCTTGCGCCAGCTCCGAGTATTCGGCGTCGACGTCGATCACCACGTAGCCGACTTTCTCGTTGGTCTGCAGGAACTGACCGGAGATGTTGATGCCGTTTTCGGCGAAAACCTTGTTGATCTCGCTCATCACACCCGGGATGTTCTCGTGGATGTGCAGCAGGCGGTGCTTGCCAGGGTGAGCCGGCAGCGCCACTTCCGGGAAGTTGACCGACGACACCGAGGTACCGTTGTCGCTGTACTTGACCAGTTTCTCTGCCACTTCCAGACCGATGTTGGCTTGCGCTTCGGCGGTCGAGCCACCGATGTGCGGGGTCAGGATCACGTTGTCGAGGCCACGCAGCGGGCTTTCGAACTCTTCGTCGTTGGAGCGTGGTTCCACCGGGAACACGTCGATGGCCGCGCCGATCAGGTGCTTGTCCTTGATCGCGTCCGCCAGGGCGTCGAGTTCGACCACGGTGCCGCGTGCGGCGTTGATCAGGATGCCGCCCTTCTTGATGGCGCGGATTTCCTTCTCGCCGATCATCCACTGAGTGGCGGCGGTTTCCGGGACGTGCAGGGTGACGATGTCGGACATGCCCAGCAGCTCGTGCAGGTTGTTGACCTGCGTAGCGTTGCCCAGTGGCAGCTTGGTCACGGTGTCATAGAAGAACACTTGCATGCCCAGACCTTCAGCCAGCACCGACAGCTGCGTACCGATCGAGCCGTAGCCGACGATGCCCAGCTTCTTGCCACGGATCTCGAACGAGTTGGCGGCGGACTTGATCCAGCCGCCACGGTGGCAGGATGCATTCTTCTCAGGGATGCCGCGCAGCAGCAGGATCGCTTCGGCCAGTACCAGCTCGGCTACGGAACGGGTGTTGGAGTACGGCGCGTTGAACACGGCAATACCGCGCTCGCGGGCCGCACTGAGGTCAACCTGGTTGGTGCCGATGCAGAAACAGCCGACCGCGACCAGTTTCTTCGCGTGATCGAAGATCTCTTCGGTCAGTTGCGTGCGCGAGCGGATGCCGATGAAGTGAGCGTCAGCGATCTTTTCCTTGAGCTGGGCTTCCGGCAAGGAACCAGTCAGGTATTCGATGCTGGTGTAGCCCGCCGCCTTGAGGACGTCGACAGCCGATTGGTGGACGCCTTCGAGAAGAAGGAACTTGATCTTGCTCTTATCGAGAGAAGTCTTGCTCATCTGCGTAAACCTGTATCCCGGAGAAAAATGGCAGGGAGGGAGCAGCCTGGAGCTGACCCGCACGGCAACAAAGCCGTCACCGCGGATCTGGCCTTGGGCACTGTCCTGCGGGGTCGGTATGCTAGCATAGCCACCCCGCTAAACACTCATTCCTGCGACGTGAAGCGTTCTCAGGATGACCATGAATTGTTCGAGAGTTCTGTCGATGACCAATCCTGCGCTGATTGATGAACTGAAGACCCTGGTTGAGCCTGGCAAAGTCCTCACTGACGCCGACTCCCTGAACACTTACGGCAAGGATTGGACCAAGCATTTCGCGCCGGCGCCGAGCGCCATCGTGTTTCCCAAGACCATCGAGCAAGTGCAGGCCGTGGTGCGTTGGGCCAATTCCCACAAAATTGCGCTGGTGCCATCCGGCGGGCGCACCGGGCTGTCCGCCGCAGCAGTGGCGGCCAATGGCGAAGTGGTGGTTTCGTTCGATTACATGAACCAGATTCTCGACGTCAACCTCACCGATCGCACCGCCGTGTGCCAGCCGGGTGTGGTCACTGAGCATCTGCAGAACGTCGCCGAGGAAAACGGCCTGTACTATCCGGTCGACTTCGCCTCGGCGGGTTCCAGTCAGATTGGCGGCAATATCGGCACCAATGCCGGCGGGATCAAAGTGATTCGCTACGGCATGACCCGCAACTGGGTGGCCGGCATGAAAGTCGTCACCGGCAAGGGCGACGTGCTCGAGCTGAACAAGGACCTGATCAAGAACGCTACCGGTTACGACCTGCGTCAGCTGTTCATCGGCGCCGAAGGTACGCTCGGTTTCGTCGTCGAAGCGACCATGCGCCTCGATCGCGCGCCGAAAAACCTCACGGCGATGGTCCTCGGCACCGCCGATTTCGATTCGATCATGCCGGTGCTGCACGCCTTCCAAGGCAAACTCGACCTGACGGCGTTCGAATTCTTCTCCGACAAGGCCTTGGCCAAGGTCATGGGCCGTGGTGACGTGCCGGCGCCGTTCGAGACCGAGTGCCCGTTCTACGCCCTGCTGGAATTCGAAGCGACTACCGAAGAAGTGGCCAACAGCGCGCTGGAAACCTTCGAACACTGCGTTGAACAGGGCTGGGTGCTCGACGGCGTTATGAGCCAGAGCGAAACCCAGTTGCACAACTTGTGGAAGCTGCGCGAGTACATCTCCGAAACCATTTCCCACTGGACGCCGTACAAGAACGACATCTCGGTTACCGTCTCGAAAGTGCCGGCGTTCCTGCGCGAAATCGACGCGATCGTTGGCGAGCACTACCCGGATTTCGAAATCGTCTGGTTCGGCCACATTGGCGACGGCAATCTGCACCTGAACATCCTCAAGCCGGAAAATCTGAGCAAGGACGAGTTCTTCGCCAAGTGCGCCACCGTCAACAAGTGGGTGTTCGAAACCGTCGAGAAGTACAACGGCTCGATCTCGGCCGAGCACGGCGTCGGTATGACCAAGCGTGATTACCTGACCTACAGCCGCTCGCCGGCCGAGATCGAGTACATGAAAGCGGTCAAGGCAGTGTTCGACCCGAACGGCATCATGAACCCGGGCAAGATTTTCCCGGTTTGATCGGTAATCTCTGTTGAATCAATAAAGGCAGGAGTCGGTAAATGAGCTATCAGCACCAGTACGTCGACGGCACGCGCATTCACTTCCCGATCGGGAAAGTCGTGTGCATTGGCCGCAATTACGCCGAGCACGCCAAGGAACTGGACAATCCGGTGCCGACCGAGCCGCTGCTGTTCATCAAGCCGGGCAGTTGCGTGGTGCCGCTGGAAGGCGGGTTCAGCATTCCGACCGAGCGTGGTTCGGTGCACTACGAAGCGGAAATCGCCGTGTTGATCGGCAAGCCGCTGTCGACCAAGCCGAGCCGTGAAGAAGTCCTCGATGCGATCTCCGGCTTCGCCCCGGCGCTGGACCTGACCCTGCGCGACAAGCAGGCCGAGCTGAAAGCCAAGGGCCTGCCGTGGGAAATCGCCAAGTCGTTCGACGGCGCGGCGGTGATCGCCCCGTTCGTGGTCGGCAGCACCTTCGCTGACCTGACCGACATCGGCATCCGCCTGACCATCAACGGCGAAGTGCGCCAGGACGGCAACAGCAGCGCGATGCTCAACCCGATCGTGCCGATGATCCAGCACATGGCCGGCTGCTTCTCGCTGCAGGCCGGCGACGTGATCCTCACCGGCACGCCAGTGGGCGTCGGCCCGCTGAACGTCGGCGATGAAATCATCCTCGAACTGCCGGGGGCGAGCAGCTTCAGCAGCAGCGTGCGCTAACCGCAGAACCCCTTGTTGGGGGGTGAGCTTTGTGGTGAGGGGGTTTAGCGAAACGTCGCACCGCCCCGTTGGACTGCGCAGCAGGCCCCTCTTCAAGATCAAGAGGGGCGCGCTTCGCGCGCCAACGGGGATGAATCCCCTCGCCACAAGGGCCATTCCATATCTGTAATGTGTTGCTGCTGGCAAATGCACACGGCAATCCCGCCATTTGCCGTTTTTTTCACATCCTCTCTGGATAATTCCCGCGATTCTGGCGTCTCAGCCGGCCTCTTTGTGCTATTACCCTTGGCCTGAATTAACGGAACGCATCCCTTGATGGCATCTCCAACTCAGCAGAAATCCCCCTTCCGTTCGCGCTTCGTCCTGCGCTGGTATGTCTGGCTGTTGCTGGTCATCGCCGCAGCCTATGGGCTGGCGTTCGCCATGCATTGGGATGATCGCGGCGTGCTGTGGGTGCTGGAGCGCTTCGAGAGCAAGGCCGAGCAGAAGGAGAGCGTGTGGCTGCCGGACTATCAGGTGGTGATCGATGCCAAGCCGCTGCCGGGCATGGAGAAGGACGAAGCTTCGGATCTGGCCTACAACCCGCAGACCAGGACACTGTTTGCGGTGATGGGCAAGAATGCCTTTCTGGTCGAGCTGACGCTTCAGGGCGACGTGTTGCGCAAGATGCCGTTGGTGGGCTGGAGTAATCCGGAAGGCTTGACGGTCATGGAAAACGGTTTGCTGGCCATTGTCGATGAGCGTGAGCATACGCTGTCGATCGTCAAGGTCGATGCCGCGACTCGTGAGCTGAACATCGCCGATTTCCCCAAATACGACCTTGGGCCGTCGAAAGATCAGAACAAGGCTTTTGAGGCCATCACCTGGGACGGGCGCAATCAGCGACTTATTCTGGGGGAGGAACGCCCCCCGGCGCTGTTCACCTGGAAAAGCGATGGCGGCCAGACCCTGCAGGGCGACAAGCAGAAACTGGCCAGCGATCAGCTGGATCTGCGCAACCTGTCGGCGCTGGCTGTCGATCCGCGCACTGGCCATCTGCTGGTGTTGTCCGCCGATTCGCACCTGTTGCTGGAACTGGACGAAGCCGGCAAGCAAGTCAGCTTCATGACATTGCTCGGCAATTTCAACGGTCTGAAAGACACCATCCCCCGCGCCGAAGGCATGACCATGGATGAGGAAGGCACGCTGTACATGGTCAGCGAACCGAACCTGTTCTACCGATTCGAAAAACACCGGTAATTTTCCCTACGACAATCGCGTAATTGTGCGGTTGTCGTGGCGGACAAGTGGCCATTAAGCTTCAATTCAGACGGGCGTGATATTTCATCGGCCTGTCATGAATCCGAGCCTGCCTGAATGCGTCGACTTGCCCGCCCCAAACCGCTGATCCTCGTCCTGTTGATGATTGTCCTGATCGCGTTGATCGCGATCGGCCAATACCTGCGCCTGTTCGAGCGCGCCTGGTTCAACCTGCACACGCTGTGGCAACCGGTGAGCAGCGAGGCGATCGGCCTGGATCAATATCGGGTGACCATCGAAGCGCGGCCGATCGACGGGCTCGACGATGACGTCTCGGCGCTGACCTACGATCCGGTGCGTAAAAGCCTGTTCACCGTGACCAACAAGAATTCCGAACTGGTCGAATTGTCCCTGGAAGGCAAGATTCTGCGGCGCATCGCTCTGGTGGGGTTTGGCGATCCGGAAGCCGTCGAGTACATCAGCGCCGACACCTACGTGATCACCGACGAGCGTCAGCAACGGCTGATCAAGATCCACCTCGAGGCCGACACCACTTTTCTCGATGCCGAGGATGCCGAGCAAATGACCCTCGGCGTGCACATGTCCGGCAACAAGGGTTTCGAAGGGCTGGCTTACGACTCGGTGGGCAAGCGGCTGTTCGTGGCCAAAGAACGCGACCCGATGCTGATCTACGAGGTCCACGGTTTTCCGCACTTCAAACCGGACAAGACCTACGCGGTGCACGTGATCAACAACCCCAAGCGCGATGCCGGGATGTTCGTGCGTGATCTGTCGAGTCTGCAGTACGACGAACGCAGCGGGCACTTGCTGGCGCTGTCGGACGAGTCGCGGTTGATTATCGAGCTGGATGTCGACGGGCGCCCGTTGAGCACCATGTCGATCAGCGGCGGGCGCCAGGGTTTGCAGAAAACCGTGCCGCAGGCGGAGGGAATTGCGATGGATGATGACGGCACGTTGTACCTGGTGAGCGAGCCGAATCTGTTCTACGTCTTCAAGAAGCCCACACAAAACTGACCAACACCACAAAACACTGTGGGAGCGAGCCTGCTCGCGAGTGCGGTTGGCCAGTCAATGAAGATGTTGGCTGAACAGGCGCATTCGCGAGCAGGCTCGCTCCCACAGGTTTATTTGTCTGCCCATGATTCGGGCAGTCTGTTACTCAGCCTTCAGGGTTTTCACGCCTTCACTGGTGCCCAGCAACAGCAGATCCGCCGGGCGCGCGGCGAACAGGCCGTTGGTGACCACGCCGACGATGGCATTGATCTGCGCTTCCAGCTCCACCGGGTTGGTGATCTGCAGGTTGAACACGTCGAGGATGATGTTGCCGTTGTCGGTCAACACGCCTTCGCGGTACACCGGGTCGCCACCGAGTTTGACCAGTTGGCGGGCTACGTGGCTGCGGGCCATCGGGATTACTTCCACCGGCAGCGGGAACTCGCCGAGTACCGGCACCAGTTTGCTGGCGTCGGCGATGCAGATGAAGGTCTTGGCCACAGCGGCGACAATCTTCTCGCGGGTCAGAGCGGCGCCGCCGCCCTTGATCAGGTTCAGGTGCGCATCGCTTTCATCGGCGCCGTCGACGTAGAACTCCAGATCGCTGACGGTATTCAGCTCATACACCGGAATCCCATGGCCCTTGAGGCGCGCGGCGGTGGCTTCGGAGCTGGCAACGGCGCCATCGAACGCGCCCTTGTGCTGGGCCAGTGCATCGATGAAGCAGTTGGCGGTGGAGCCGGTGCCGACGCCGACGATGCTCTTGTCGTCGAGTTTCGGCAGGATGAAGTCGACAGCGGCCTGGGCCACGGCCTGTTTGAGTTGATCCTGGGTCATGCGGGCTCCGGAAGCGGGCAAGGGTTGGGCAGAAAGGCCGGCATTATAGGCCTCGCGGTGGTAGAGGGGGAAACAAGCTGTGGCGAGGGGATTTATCCCCGTTCGGCAACGCAGTCGTCGTAAGACCCTGGAACGCGGTGTAATTGAAAAAATGCAGGGGAGCGCTTCGCACTCCAGCGGGGATAAATCCCCTCGCCACAACGGTGCTCACTCAAGAATGGGTTTCCAGACCCTAAAACCACCTGTTTAGTGTGGTCGCCTCGGCAAAAGGCGGGTTAGACTCGCTGGTCCCGCCCAATCGCCAGTGATGCTTTCCGATGCTCGAACAGTACGTCAAGAAGATCCTCACCTCGCGCGTTTATGACGTTGCCGTAGAAACCCCGCTGCAGAACGCTCGCCAGCTCTCCGAGCGGCTGGGCAACGACATCTGGCTCAAGCGCGAAGACTTGCAGCCGGTGTTCTCGTTTAAGATTCGCGGCGCCTACAACAAGCTGACCCAGCTGAGCGACGAAGAGCGCGCCCGAGGCGTGGTCACCGCGTCGGCGGGCAATCATGCGCAGGGTCTGGCCCTGGCGGCGAAAGTGTTGGGCGTCACAGCCACCATCGTCATGCCCAAGACCACCCCGGAAATCAAGGTCGAAGGCGTGCGTTCGCGCGGCGGCAAAGTGGTGCTGCACGGTGACTCGTTTCCGGAAGCGCTGGCCTACTCGCTGAAACTGGTCGATGAAAAAGGCTACGTCTACATCCACCCGTACGACGATCCGCACACCATTGCCGGGCAGGGCACCGTGGCGATGGAAATCCTGCGTCAGCACCCGCAGCCGCTGGATGCGATTTTCGTCCCGGTCGGCGGCGGTGGTCTGATCGCCGGTATTGCCGCGTACGTGAAGTATCTGCGCCCGGACATCAAAGTGATCGGCGTCGAACCGGACGACTCCAACTGCCTGCAAGCCGCGATGGCAGCGGGCGAGCGCGTGGTTCTGCCGACTGTCGGCATCTTCGCCGACGGCGTGGCGGTGGCGCAGATCGGCCAGTACACCTTTGAGATATGCAAGGATTACGTCGATGAAGTGATTACTGTCAGCACCGACGAGATCTGCGCAGCAATCAAGGATATCTACGACGATACCCGCTCGATCACCGAGCCTGCCGGCGCGCTGGGCGTGGCCGGGATCAAGAAGTATGTTGAGCAGCGTGGCGTCAGCGGCCAGACTTTCGTCGCCATCGACTCCGGCGCCAACGTCAATTTTGACCGCCTGCGCCACGTCGCCGAGCGCGCCGAACTGGGCGAAGGTCGCGAGGCGATCATCGCCGTGACCATCCCGGAAAAGGCCGGCAGCTTCAAGGCGTTCTGCGAAGCCATCGGCAAGCGCCAGATCACTGAATTCAATTACCGCTACAACACCGGCAGCGAAGCACACATCTTTGTTGGCGTGCAGACCCACCCGGACAACGATCCGCGCAGCGCCTTGCTGGCGAGCCTGACCGAGCAGGGTTTTCCGGTTATCGACCTGACCGACAACGAGCTGGCCAAGCTGCACATCCGCCACATGGTCGGCGGCCGCGCGGCGCAGGTGGTCGATGAAGTGGTGCTGCGCTTCGAATTCCCGGAGCGTCCGGGCGCCTTGTTCAACTTCCTCAACAAGCTCGGCGGGCGCTGGAATATCTCGATGTTCCACTACCGCAACCACGGCGCAGCGGACGGCCGCGTGGTCGCCGGCCTGCAAGTGCCCCATGACGAACGTCATCTGGTGCCGGCGGCACTGGCGGAAATCGGCTACCCGTATTGGGATGAAAGCGACAACCCGGCCTATCAGCTGTTTCTTGGCTGAGCGGCTACGCTGATGGGCATGGATCTACGGATGAGAACGACATGGAAACCCTGACCACCCTGAAAGTCCTTCACGTCGCGGCGACCGTGGTCATCCTCGCGAGCGGGCTGGGGCTCGCCGCCCTGACCTGGCGTAATCGCAGCGAAGGCCCGGCCAGTACGATGCGCCGTCCGTGGCTGTTCATCTGGTGTCTGATGCTGATCGGCATGCTCAGCATGCCTTTCACCGGCTGGTGGCTGGTGCACCTGGTGGGCTGGCCATTGGGCCAATTGTGGATTCTGGGGTCCAGCGTGATCTATGCCGTGGCCACGCTCAGCGCGGTCTGGCTGCTGGTCCGGCTGGATCGGCTGTGGACAAGCGGGGTGGGCAACCGCACATTCAATCTGGCCCTGGCGATTGTCAGCGGCGTCGGATTTGTCGCCATAGCGGCGTTGATGGGGGCCAAGCCGGTTTAAGGCTTGAGACCGAGTCGATCCCATTCGCGAGCAAGCTCGCTCCCACATTGGATCTGTGTCGTTCACAAATTCCCTGTGGGAGCGAGCTTGCTCGCGAAGGCGGAGTCAGCCGCGCAGACTGATCACCGGCCAGCCACGCTTCTCGGCTTCGGCCCGCAGATTCGGATCCGGGTCCACCGCCACCGGATTCGCCACCTGCTCCAGCAGCGGCAGATCATTCATTGAATCGCTATAGAAATAGCTGTCCTCAAGCGAATGCCCGGTCTCTTCCAGCCAACGATTGAGGCGCGTGACCTTGCCTTCACGGAAGCATGGAATGTCGGTGCTGCGCCCGCTGTAGCGGCCGTCGACCATTTCGCATTCGGTGGCAATCAGGGTTTCCACGCCCAGGCGCACAGCGATCGGCGCGGTGACGAAACGGTTGGTGGCGGTGATGATCACCAGTTTGTCGCCGGCATCGCGGTGCTTCTTCAGCAGCTCCAGTGCCTTGGGCAGCACGATCGGCTCGATGCAGTCGCGCATGTAATCGCTGTGCCAGGCGTCGAGTACGGCCATTTCGGTGCGGCCGAGAATTTCCAGGCAGAAGTTCAGGTAGGCGGCGTTGTCGAGCTTGCCGGCCAGGTAATCCTGATAGAACTCGTCGTTGCGCGCCTTGTAGGCGATCGGGTCGAGGAAGCCGCGCTCGCACAGATAATCGCCCCAGGCGTGATCGCTGTCGCCGCCCAGAAGGGTGTTGTCCAAATCGAATAAAGCCAGGCGCATTGCAGTTACCCGCTGAAAAGTCAGTAAAAAGGCGACAAGAATACGGTCTTTTCACAAGAGTGCACATAAGGTAGGAACCTTCGTTGCCGCCTCATCAAGCTTTGTGGAACAATGCGGCGACATGCGTTTGCGAGGTTGTTGCCGTGATCGACCCCGATGGTTTCCGCCCCAATGTCGGGATCATTCTGACGAATGACGCCGGCCAGGTGCTATGGGCTCGCCGTATCAATCAGGACGCCTGGCAGTTTCCGCAAGGGGGGATCAACCCCGAGGAGACGCCGGAAGACGCCTTGTACCGCGAGCTGAACGAAGAAGTTGGCCTGGAACGTGAAGATGTTGAAATACTGGCCTGTACCCGAGGCTGGTTGCGCTATCGTTTGCCGCAACGCCTGGTGCGTACCCACAGCCAACCGCTGTGCATCGGCCAGAAACAGAAATGGTTTCTCCTGCGCCTGATCTCCAACGAGCAGCGGGTGCGGATGGATCTGACCGGTAAACCGGAGTTCGATGGCTGGCGCTGGGTCAGCTATTGGTATCCGTTGGGCCAGGTGGTGACATTCAAGCGCGAGGTGTATCGACGCGCTCTCAAAGAGCTTGCCCCGCGCCTTTTAGCGCGCGACTGACGACGGAGTTCGACCCCGAGCCATGCTCAATACGCTGCGCAAGATCGTCCAGGAAGTTAACTCCGCCAAGGATCTCAAGGCGGCGTTGGGGATTATTGTGTTGCGCGTCAAAGAGGCCATGGGCAGCCAGGTCTGCTCGGTCTACCTGCTTGATCCGGAAACCAATCGCTTCGTCCTGATGGCCACCGAGGGCTTGAACAAGCGCTCGATCGGCAAGGTCAGCATGGCCCCCAACGAGGGTCTGGTCGGTCTGGTCGGCACGCGTGAAGAACCCCTGAACCTGGAAAACGCTTCGGTTCACCCGCGCTATCGCTACTTCGCCGAAACCGGTGAAGAGCGTTACGCCTCGTTCCTCGGTGCACCGATCATTCACCACCGCCGCGTCGTCGGCGTGTTGGTCATCCAGCAGAAAGAACGCCGCCAGTTCGACGAAGGTGAAGAAGCCTTCCTCGTGACCATGAGCGCGCAGCTCGCCGGCGTGATCGCCCACGCCGAGGCCACCGGTTCGATCCGTGGTCTGGGCCGGCAGGGCAAGGGCATTCAGGAAGCCAAATTCGTCGGCGTGCCGGGTTCGCCGGGTGCTGCCGTCGGTACCGCCGTGGTCATGCTGCCGCCGGCGGACCTGGACGTGGTGCCGGACAAGACCATCACCGACATCAACGCTGAGCTGGCGCTGTTCAAGACTGCCATCGAAGGCGTGCGCGCCGACATGCGCGCCTTGTCCGCCAAACTCGCGACCCAGTTGCGCCCGGAAGAGCGCGCGTTGTTCGACGTCTACCTGATGATGCTCGACGATGCCTCGCTGGGCAGCGAAATCACCACCGTGATCAAGACGGGGCAGTGGGCTCAGGGCGCGCTGCGTCAGGTGGTCACTGAGCACGTCAACCGTTTCGAACTGATGGACGACGCCTACCTGCGCGAGCGCGCTTCGGACGTCAAAGACCTTGGCCGCCGTCTGCTCGCCTATCTGCAGGAAGAGCGCCAGCAGAACCTGGTCTACCCGGAAAAAACCATTCTGGTCAGCGAAGAGCTGACGCCGGCGATGCTCGGCGAGGTGCCGGAAGGCACGCTGGTCGGTCTGGTCTCGGTACTCGGTTCGGGTAACTCCCACGTTGCGATTCTCGCCCGGGCCATGGGCATTCCGACGGTGATGGGCCTGGTCGATCTGCCGTACGCCAAGGTCGACGGCATCGAAATGATCGTCGACGGCACCCGTGGCGAGGTCTACACCAACCCCAGCGAAGTGCTGCGCAAGCAGTTCGCCGAAGTCGTAGAGGAAGAGAAACAACTGGCGCTGGGCCTCGACACCCTGCGCGACCTTCCGTGCGTGACCCTCGATGGCCACCGCATGCCACTGTGGGTCAATACCGGCCTGCTCGCCGATGTGGCGCGGGCGCAGAAGCGTGGCGCCGAAGGGGTTGGTCTGTACCGCACCGAAGTGCCGTTCATGATCAACCAGCGCTTCCCGAGCGAGAAGGAACAGCTGGCGATCTACCGCGAACAGCTCGCCGCGTTCCACCCGCAACCGGTGACCATGCGCAGCCTCGACATCGGCGGTGACAAGTCGCTGTCGTACTTCCCGATCAAGGAAGACAACCCGTTTCTCGGCTGGCGCGGTATCCGCGTCACCCTCGATCACCCGGAAATCTTCCTCGTGCAGACGCGCGCGATGCTCAAGGCCAGCGAAGGCCTGAACAACCTGCGGATTCTGCTGCCGATGATCTCCGGCACTCACGAACTCGAAGAGGCCCTGCACCTGATCCACCGGGCCTGGGGCGAAGTGCGCGACGAAGGCACCGACGTGCCGATGCCGCCGATCGGCGTGATGATCGAAATCCCGGCAGCGGTGTACCAGACCAAGGAACTGGCGCGGATGGTCGACTTCCTCTCCGTCGGCTCCAACGACCTGACCCAGTATCTGCTGGCGGTAGACCGCAACAACCCGCGCGTCGCCGACCTCTACGACTATCTGCACCCTGCGGTGCTGCAAGCTCTGCAAACCGTCGTCACTGACGCCCACGCCGAAGGCAAACCGGTGAGCATCTGCGGCGAAATGGCCGGTGATCCGGCGGCGGCGGTGCTGTTGATGGCGATGGGTTTCGACAGCCTGTCGATGAACGCCACCAACCTGCCGAAGGTGAAGTGGATGTTGCGCCAGGTGAACCTGAGCAAGGCGCAGGAGATGCTGGCGGAACTGATGAAGATCGATAACCCGCAGGTTATCCACAGCTCGCTGCAACTGGCGCTGAAGAATCTCGGGTTGGCGAAGATGAATTCGCCGGTGGTGACCAAGGCTCTCTAAAGATCAAAAGCCCCTCACCCTAGCCCTCCCGAAACGTCGGACCGCCCAGAGGGAGAGGGGACTGATTGGGGGATGCTGCAGAACTCCGTCGACCTGTAAGTGCTTTGCTGAATCCATAATCGACTCGATCTTTCAGGTCGATGTATACCGCAAGACACCTCGGTCGGCTCCCTCTCCCTCCGGGAGAGGGCTGGGGTGAGGGGCTGCTGTTAGACACAAACCTCAACTTTCCCGAGATGCCCGCCATACGGCCCAAAACTGCGCTCTACCATCCGCCGCGTGCCGTCCGCGCGCACGATCAACGCTGTACTCGCTCGCGTGCCATAACTCTGGCTGGCAATAAACACGCTCGACAGCAACGACTCCGTCGCCATGCCTACCCCGGTATCCGGCAACTCCGCCTCGGGTGCGGTCTGCGCATCGCTCAGCAAGGCCAGCAATCGCTCAGGCTGCGGATCGTCCAGCACCGCGCTCAACGCCGCCTTGGCCTTGAGCAGTTTTGGCCACGGTGTATCCAGTCCGGCATTGGATAACCCGTAAACCCCGGGTTGCAACATCACCGGCTCCGACGCCCGCGCATTGAAATGCCACAGCTCATGGGCATTGCCCAGCAGCAGATTGAAGCCAGCGTATTCGCCCGCACGGCCCACCACATCGCTCAAATAATCATCAATCGACAGATCGTCAGCAAGAAAGCGCGCCACCAGTTCGCCCCGGGATTTGGTTGCCGGTGGCTGCTGTGGATCGCGGATGTTGGTCAGCGCGGCGAAGCGTCCGTTGGCGCCGATCCCCAGCCACGTGCCGCCGGCCTCAAGATCACGCCCGGCATGCACATGCGGCGCCTCGGGCCACGGCGCCAATGGCAGGCTGGGGCGGGCGTAGAACTCGTCGCGGTTGGCCGCGACGATCAGCGGCTGGGCATGGCCCGGGCGCCAGGCGAAAACAATCAGGCACATAAGGTGGTCCTTGTGTGTTTTTTGCCCACTCTACGCATCCGGCGTCCGTGCATCCATCGCCAGTGGAGCAGAAGGCTGCGCATCCGTTAACATGCCGCTCCTGTTTTGCCGATGCGTGCTGGAGACGGTCATGGAATTTCTGCTCTACCTGGCGCTCGGCGCCTGTGCGGGCGTGCTCGCCGGGCTGTTTGGCGTCGGCGGCGGGATCATCATCGTCCCGGTGCTGGTGTTCAGCTTCACCCTGCAGGGCTTCGATCAGTCGATCCTCACGCACCTGGCGGTGGGCACGTCGCTGGCGACGATCATATTCACCTCGGTCAACGCCGTGCGTGAACATCACCGCCGTGGCGCGGTGCGCTGGGCGATTTTTCGCTGGATGACCGTGGGCATTCTGCTCGGCGCCGGTTTCGGTGCGCTGACCGCAGAAGCGATCTCCGGACCGAACCTGCAAAAGATTATCGGCGTGTTCGCTCTGGTGATCGCCGTGCAACTGGCGCTGGATGTCAAACCCAAGGCCAGCCGAACGGTGCCGGGCAAACTCGGTCTGACCGCTGCCGGTACGGTGATTGGCTGGGCCTCGGCGATTTTCGGCATTGGTGGCGGCTCGCTGACCGTGCCGTTTCTGACCTGGCGCAGCGTGCCGATGCAGCAGGCTGTGGCGACCTCATCGGCCTGTGGCTTGCCGATCGCTCTGGCCAGTGCAGCAAGTTTCATGATTCTGGGGTGGCACGATCCGTTGTTGCCAGCCCATAGTCTCGGTTTTGTGTATTTGCCGGCATTGTTGGGCATCGCCCTGACCAGCATGGTCTTCGCCCGGCTCGGCGCGCGTCTGGCACACAGGTTGTCGCCGCGCTTGCTGAAAAGGCTGTTCGCCGCTTTGCTGTTCTGCGTGGGTTTGAGCTTTCTGCTCTGACCGCGTGGCAATCCTGGCTTAATCCTGAGGTGGCAGCGTCGCCCGGGAATTTCGCTTTCAACTCTAACAAGGAGTCGCAATGCTGCCTTACCCGCAGATCGACCCGGTGGCCCTGGCCATCGGTCCGCTGAAAATCCACTGGTACGGTCTGATGTACCTGATCGGCATCGGCGGCGCGTGGCTGTTGGCGTCGCGCCGGCTCAACCGCTTCGACCCGACCTGGACCAAGGAGAAACTCTCCGATCTGGTGTTCTGGCTATCGATGGGCGTGATCGTCGGCGGCCGTCTGGGTTACGTGCTGTTCTATGACCTGAGCGCGTACCTGGCCAACCCGACGCTGATTTTCGAAGTGTGGAAGGGCGGCATGTCGTTCCACGGCGGATTTATTGGCGTGATGCTCGCGGCCTTGTGGTTCGGCAAGCGCAATGGCAAGTCGTTCTTCCAGCTGATGGACTTCGTCGCGCCGATGGTGCCGATCGGCCTGGGCGCCGGGCGCATCGGCAACTTCATCAACGCCGAGTTGTGGGGCAAGGCCACCGACGTGCCATGGGCGATGGTGTTCCCGCCGTTCAGCGATCCGGCGCAGTTGCCGCGCCACCCGTCGCAGCTGTATCAGTTCGCCCTCGAAGGCGTGGCGCTGTTCCTGATCCTGTGGATCTTCTCGCGCAAACCGCGTCCGACCATGGCGGTCTCCGGCATGTTCGCGCTGTTCTACGGCATCTTCCGTTTCATCGTCGAGTTCGTCCGCGTGCCTGATGCGCAGTTGGGCTATCTGGCGTGGAACTGGCTGACCATGGGTCAGGTGCTCTGCGTGCCGATGATTGTCGGCGGGCTGTTGCTGATCTGGCTGGCCTATCGTCGCGCCCCGGCAGCACCGCTCGCGCCGACGGCTTAAACTACGAACCCCGGCGCGCGACGCCGGGGCTCCAAGGACACAGGTAACTCATGAAGCAATATCTCGAACTGGTCTCGCACGTCATTCAGAACGGCACCAAGCAGGCCAACCGCACCGGCATCAACACCATCAGTTTTCCGGGGGCGATGCTGCGTTTCGATCTGCAGGAAGGTTTTCCGGCGATCACTACGCGCAAGATGGCTTTCAAATCGGCCATCGGCGAGATGTGCGGGTTTCTGCGTGGCGTGAACAACGCCGCTGAATTCCGCGCGCTGGGCTGCAAGGTCTGGGACCAGAACGCCAACGAAAACGCGCAGTGGCTGGCCAACCCGTTCCGTCAGGGCGACGACGACCTCGGTGAAATCTACGGCGTGCAATGGCGCAAATGGCCGGCGTACAAGCAGATCCCGCTGAGCAACACCGCCGCCATTGAACAAACCCTGACCAACGGCTACAAGCAGATCGCTCAGGGCGAAGAAGACGGCCAGGCCTACGTCGTGCTGTACAAGGCGATCGATCAGGTGCGCCAGTGCGTCGACACGATCATCAAGGATCCGGGCAGCCGCCGCATTCTGTTCCACGGCTGGAACGTCGCCCAGCTCGATGAAATGGCCCTGCCGCCATGCCATCTGCTGTACCAGTTTCACCCGAACGTCGAGACCAAGGAAATCTCCCTGACTCTCTACATCCGCTCCAACGACCTGGGCCTGGGCACGCCGTTCAACCTCACCGAGGGCGCCGCGCTGCTGAGCCTGATCGGTCGCCTGACCGGCTACACGCCGCGCTGGTTCACCTATTTCATCGGCGATGCGCACGTCTACGAGAACCACCTGGACATGCTCAACGAACAGCTCAAGCGCGAGCCGTTTGCCATGCCGAAACTGAAGATCTCCGACCGCGTGCCGGAGTTTGCCAAGACTGGTGTATATCAGCCGGAGTGGCTGGAATTGGTCGAGCCGAGCGATTTCTCGCTGGAAGGCTATGAGCACCATCCGCCGATGACCGCGCCGATGGCGGTCTAGTCACCATTGATCGTTCCCACGCTCCGCGTGGGAATGAATCCCGTGACGCTCTGCGTCACTTTGGACGCGGAGCGTCCATGGCGGCATTCCACGCGGAGCGTGGGAACGAGCTTCGCCCGTCAGTGGCCGTGGCTGCGGCCCACATGGGAGTGTTCGACTTCGGTCGCGACAACCCCGCCACTCACTTCCAGCCGCTGCAAGATCCCGCATTGATCGGCCTCCGGCCCTTCGCCACAGCGTTGGCGCAGGTCGAGCAGTTGTGTCTGCAACGCCAGCAAGCCATCAATTCGCGCCTTCACGTGCTGAATATGTTCGTCGATCAGCGCATTGACACTCTCGCACTGATCCTGCGGGCTGTCGCGCAGGGCGAGGAGGCTGCGGATTTCTTCGAGGGTCATGTCGAGGGTGCGGCAGTTGCGGATGAAGGTCAGGCGCTCGGCGTGGGCCTGGGTGTAGACGCGGTAGTTGCCATCGCTGCGCGCCGGTTCCGGCAGGAGGTTTTCGCGCTCGTAGTAGCGGATGGTTTCCACCGCACAGTCGGTGAGTTTCGCCAGTTCGCCGATCTTCATGACGGCCATCTCCAAAAGGGTGCTTGACCCTATAGTGGCTACAGGGTCTTTACTTGGCAACAGGCACCTTCATGGACGCGACCAATGAGCGATTCCCTGCACACCCACAAGCCCGGCGACGGTCACGATCACAGTCATAAATTGCAGCCCGTGCATAAACATGCGCATGGCGGCGATGCCTGCTGCTCGTCAAAAGCCGCCGCACCTGCGCGGGTGCAATTGAGCGAAAAGACCAGCGCCGACGCGCGCCTGAGCAGCTTCCGCATCGAGGCGATGGACTGCCCGACCGAGCAGACGCTGATCCAGAACAAACTCGGCAAACTGGCCGGCGTGCAGCAGCTGGAATTCAACCTGATCAACCGCGTGCTTGGCGTGACCCACAATCTTCCGGGCACCGAGCCGATCACCGAGGCGATCAAATCCCTCGGCATGCACGCCGAGCCACTCGAGGCGGGTGTCGACGCGCCGGCCCCGGCTGCGGTGAAAAAACACTGGTGGCCACTGGCGCTGTCCGGCCTGACCGCGCTGGGCGCCGAAGTCATCCACTTCACCAGCGCTGCCCCCGACTGGGTGGTGGCGATTGTTGCGCTGGTGTCGATCCTCAGCGGCGGCCTCGGCACCTATAAAAAGGGCTGGATTGCCCTGAAGAACCGCAACCTCAACATCAATGCGCTGATGAGCATCGCCGTGACGGGCGCGATCCTCATCGGCCAGTGGCCGGAAGCGGCGATGGTGATGTTCCTCTTCACCGTCGCCGAGCTGATCGAAGCACGCTCGCTGGACCGCGCGCGCAATGCGATCAGTGGTTTGATGCAAATGACTCCCGAGCAAGCCACGGTATTGCAGGCTGACGGCAACTGGCGCGAACAAGAGGTGAAAAGCGTCGATCTCGGCGCGCGCGTGCGGGTAAAACCCGGCGAGCGCATCGCGCTGGACGGCGCGGTGGTCAGCGGCAGCTCGACCATTGACCAGGCGCCCATCACCGGTGAAAGCCTGCCGGTAGAAAAAACTGTCGG
The DNA here is from genome assembly GCF_004307515.1 of Pseudomonas sp. Sample_14. Classification (NCBI taxonomy): domain Bacteria; kingdom Pseudomonadati; phylum Pseudomonadota; class Gammaproteobacteria; order Pseudomonadales; family Pseudomonadaceae; genus Pseudomonas; species Pseudomonas sp. Sample_14. The sequence continues at coordinate 99,130 of NZ_RCOC01000025.1, forward strand.
CGATAAAGTCTTCGCTGGCACCATCAATCAGGCCGGCTCGCTGGAATACACGGTCACCGCTGCGGCCAACAACTCGACCCTGGCGCGGATCATCCACGCGGTCGAACAGGCCCAGGGCGCACGGGCGCCGACTCAGCGTTTCGTTGACCAATTCTCGAAAATCTACACCCCGGCGGTCTTCGTCTTCGCCTTGGCCGTGGCGATCATCCCGCCGTTGTTCATGGGCGCGGCGTGGTTCGACTGGATCTACCGCGCGCTGGTGTTGCTGGTGGTTGCCTGCCCGTGCGCACTGGTGATTTCCACCCCGGTGACCATCGTCAGCGGCCTCGCGGCGGCGGCGCGCAAGGGCATTCTGGTCAAGGGCGGCGTGTATCTGGAAGGCGGCTTCAAGCTCGACTATCTGGCGCTGGACAAGACCGGCACGATCACCCACGGCAAACCGGTGCAGACCGATTACCTCTCGCTCGAGCCGACGGCCGATGCCAGCGCACCGGCAATTGCCGCCGCGCTGGCCGGGCGCTCCGATCACCCGGTGTCGTTGGCCATCGCCAACGCCGCTGTGGATAAAGATTTCGCCGGGCTGACTGTGGACAACTTCGAGGCACTGGGCGGGCGGGGCGTCAAAGGTGACATCAACGGCCAGACTTATCACTTGGGCAACCATCGTCTGGTCGAAGAGCTTGGCCTGTGCTCGCCGCAACTGGAAGAAAAGCTGTTCGCGCTGGAAAAACAGGGCAAATCCGTGGTGCTGCTGCTCGACAGCGCAGGCCCCTTGGCGCTGTTCGCCGTCGCCGACACGGTCAAGGAAACCAGCCGCGAAGCGATTCGTCAGTTGCATGAACTCGGGGTGAAAACCCTGATGCTGACCGGCGACAACGTCCACACCGCACAAGCGATTGCCGCTCAGGTCGGGATCGACGAGGCGCGCGGCGATTTGCTGCCGACCGACAAGCTGCAAGCCATTGAAGATCTTTACAAGCAGGGCCACCGGGTCGGCATGGTCGGCGACGGCATCAATGATGCCCCGGCATTGGCCCGTGCCGAGATCGGGTTCGCCATGGCCGCCGCCGGCACCGACACGGCGATCGAAACCGCCGATGTCGCCCTGATGGACGACGATCTGCGCAAGATCCCTGCGTTCATCAGCCTGTCGCGCAACACCGCGAGCATCCTCAAACAGAACATCGCACTGGCGCTGGTGATCAAGGCGATCTTTCTTGCGGTAACCTTCGCCGGGCTGGCCACCATGTGGATGGCGGTGTTTGCCGATATGGGCGTGAGCCTGCTGGTGGTGTTCAACGGTTTGCGCCTGCTGCGCAAATAAACGTGAGGGATGGTTGTGCTGAGTGCCGAGCTGAAAGCGTTTTACATGGTCGCCCGCCTGGGCAGCATCACGCTGGCGGCGAAAAAACTCGGCCTCAGCCAACCGACCGTGACCACGCAGATCCGCAATCTGGAGAGTCAGTATTCGGTGGAACTGTTCTACCGTGGCGGGCGCCGTTTAAGCGTCAGTGACGAAGGCGCGCGGCTGCTGCCGATGGTCAAGACCCTGTTGCAGCAAGAGGCCGACATCGAGTTCTTCCTGCGCAACAGCGGTCAGGTGCAGGGCACGTTGCGTATTGCCGCGACGGCACCATATTACATCCTCGATCTGGTGAAGACCTTCCGCGAGCGTTTGCCGCAGGTCGAAGTATCGGTGGAAATCGGCAATTCGCAGCAGGTGCTGGAAGCGCTGGAGGATTACCGCGTGGATGTCGCGGCTTCGTCGCAGTTGCTCGACGATGCGCGGTTGATTCGCCGAGTACTCGGCACCGATCCGCTGGTGCTGGCGGTGCATCGCAATCATCCGTTGGCGGCGCAGGAACATGTGACGCTGAACGCGCTGGCCGGGCATACGCTGCTGATGCGCGAGCCGGGTTCGACTACTCGGCGCTTGACCGAAGAGTTGCTGGCCAGCGCCGGGGTCAGTTTCGGGCCGTTGCTGGAGATCGGCAGCCGTGAGTCGATTCGTGAAGCCGTGCTGCGCAATATCGGTATCAGCATCATTGCGCGGCAGGAGGTGCCGCATGATCCGCAATTGCGTGTGCTGACCATCGAGAATGCGCCGCAGATTCCGGAGTATCTGTATTGCCTGAAGGAAAGAAAGGGCGCGCGGTTGCCGGCGGCGTTTCTTGGCCTGGCCCAAGAGATGTCTCCTGCGTAATGATCGTTCCCACGCTCCGCGTGGGAATGCAGCCCGGGACGCTCTGCGTCCCAAAAGCCGAACGCGGAGCGTCCGATGAGGCATTCCCACGCAGAGCGTGGGAACGATGTGCAGTGAACCAAAATCCTCGAATACCACTATCAGCAGTTTTCGCCTCGCTGCCACATGACGGACGCATTACAACTCTAGGATTGGCCTCATCCGTTTGCTGAGGTCCGTCCATGAATCCTGCCATCGCAACTGCCCTGACCAACCCCGGCGCGCCGATGAAAGTGCGCGGCGTGCACAAGCGTTTCGGTGCGTTCACTGCGCTGGACAACGTCTCCCTCGATGTCGCCGCCGGCGAACTGGTGTGCCTGCTCGGCCCGTCGGGCTGTGGCAAGACCACATTGTTGCGCTGCATTGCCGGGCTGGAGCAGCAGGACAGCGGCGAGTTGTATCTGGGCGATCGCGATGTCTCGCGTTTTGCCCCGCAAGCGCGGGATTACGGGATTCTGTTCCAGTCCTACGCGTTGTTTCCCAATCTGACGGTCGAGGCGAACATTGCCTACGGCCTCGCCGGCAGCGGTCGCGATGAAGTGCGCCGGCGTGTCGGCCAGATGCTGGAACTGGTCGGCCTCAGCGGCAGTGAGAAAAAGTACCCAGGCCAATTGTCCGGCGGTCAGCAACAGCGGGTGGCGCTGGCTCGGGCCCTGGCGCCGGCGCCGTCGCTGTTATTACTCGACGAACCGATGTCGGCCCTCGACGCGCGGGTGCGCGAGCATCTGTGCACCGAGCTGCGTCAGCTGCAACGCAACCTCGGCATCACCACGCTGATGGTCACGCACAATCAGGACGAAGCGATGTTGATGGCCGACCGCATCGCGGTGATGAACAACGGTCGCGTCGAGCAGTACGCCACCCCGCAGGAAATCTACAACCGCCCGGCCACGCCGTTCGTGGCCGAGTTTGTCGGCCAGGGCAACTGGCTGCCGTTTCAGCGCAGCAGCGACAGTCACGCCAAGGTTGGCGGGATGAATCTGCGCTTGGCCGAGGGCAGCGTACACGGCGCTTCGGGTCGACTGTTTTGCCGCCCGGAGGCGATCAACGTCAACCCGCTGGTGCACGAAGAGAACCTGTTCCCGGCCAGGGTTCGCGAAATCACTTTTCTCGGCAACCGCTGCCGGATGAGCTTCGAACTCGATCAACTGCCAGGCCATGCGCTGCTCGCCGAGCTCGCGCCAGAAGCCATGCCGCGCCTCGGCGCCCAGCAGATCATGGTCGCCTTGCCGCCGCGCAGTTTGCAGGTGTTCGCCTGATGAACAGCAACCTCGCGCTGCCGCTACCGCACAAGCAGGTGCGACAGTCCTCGAAAGCCGAGATCGGCGATCGCCTGTTCGTGCTCGGCGGCAAAATCCTCCTGCTGGTGTTGCTCGGCCTCGCGGTGCTGCTGCCGTTGCTGGCGATCTTCTGGCGCGGCTTCAGCAATGACGCCGGGCAGGGCGGTGGCTGGCTCGCCGCGAAAGAATTGGTGACCAGTGCCAATTTCCACTGGCTGCTCGGCAACAGCCTGAAAGTGTCCCTCAGCGTTGCGGCCATTGTCGTACCGCTGGCCTACCTGTTTGCCTACGCGCTGCAACGCACGCTGATTCCGGGCAAAGGCATCTGGCGCGGGATCTCGCTGCTGCCGCTGATGGCGCCGTCGATGCTGCCGGGGATTGCGCTGGTCTATCTGTTCGGCAATCAGGGCATGTTGCGTGGGCTGCTCTCGGACAATATCTATGGGTTCTGGGGCATTGTGCTGGGCGAGGTGATCTACACCTTCCCCCATGCGCTGATGATTTTGCTCTCGGCATTGTCGCTGGCCGATGCGCGTTTGTTCGATGCCGCATCAAGCATGGGCGCCAGTCCCGCCAAGGCGTTTCGCAGCATTACCTGGCCGGCGACCCGCCAGGCGGTGTTCGCCGCGTTCTGTCTGGTGTTCACCCTGACCATCACCGATTTTGGTGTGCCGGTGGTGGTCGGTGGCGACTATCAAGTGCTGGCGCTGGAAGCCTACAAAGCCGTGGTCGGCCAGCAGCAATTCGGTCGCGGCGCATTGATCGGCATGGTGCTGTTGCTGCCGGCGCTGTTCAGTTTCGGTGTCGATGCGTGGTTGCGTCGCCGCCATGGCGACTCCATGAGCGGGCGCGCGCAGGTATTCAAACCGCTGCCGTCGAAAATGCGCGACGGCTGCTATCTGGCGATCGTTTTGCTGATTTGCGCCGCGCTGCTGCTGGTGTTCGGCATGGCGGTATTCTCGTCCCTGGTGAAGTTCTGGCCGTACAACCTGTCGCTGTCGCTCAACCACTATCAGTTCAACGAGACCGCCGGCGGTGGCTGGCTCGCCTACGCTAACAGTCTGAAAATGGCGCTGGGCACCGCGCTGATCGGCAGCGTGCTGATTTTCACTGGCGCCTATCTGATGGAGAAAACCCGCACCCAGCGCGGCTTGAACCTGGCTTTGCGCATGCTCAGCTTCGTGCCGATGGCGGTGCCGGGGCTGGTGCTGGGCCTGGGTTACGTTTTCTTCTTCAACCTCAGCGGCAATCCGCTGCACGTGCTGTACGGGACGATGACGCTGCTGATCGTCTGCACCATTGCGCACTATCTGACCACCGCACAAATGACCGCGACCACCGCGCTGCGCCAGCTCGATGCTGAGTTCGAGGCTGCGGCGCTGTCGCTGAAGGCGCCGCTGTACCGGCATTACCTGCGCGTGACCGTGCCGATCTGCCTGCCGGCGCTGCTGGACATCGTGCGCTACCTGTTCGTCTCGGCAATGACCACGGTTTCCGCCGCGATCTTCCTCTACAGCCCCGACACCATCCTCGCGGCGGTGGCGGTGCTGAACATGGACGACGCCGGCAACGTCGGCGGTGCGGCGGCAATGTCGACCCTGATTCTGTTCACTTCGGCCGGCGTGTCGCTGCTGCTGGCGTGGGCTTCGCGCGGCCTGTTGCGCCGTTCCCAGGCCTGGCGGCAAACCGCGCCCGGTCACTGATTGCAAACCCGTTCAACTCATCTACAGGAAAACGCTCATGTTCAAGCCTATGGCCCTGGCCGCTGCTGTGCTCGCGACTTTCAGCCTGAATGCCTTCGCGGCAAAAACCGAGTTGACGGTGTACACCGCCCTCGAAGCCGAACAACTGAAGTCCTACAAGGAAGCCTTTGAAAAGGCCAACCCGGACGTCGAGATCAAATGGGTGCGCGATTCCACCGGAATCATCACCGCCAAACTGCTCGCCGAAAAAGCGCGGCCGCAGGCTGACGCGGTGTGGGGCCTGGCTGCTTCGAGCCTGGCAATTCTCGATCAGCAAGGCATGCTGCAAAGCTATGCACCGAAGGATCTTGGCAAGATCGGCGCGAACTACCGCGACGCCGCCAATCCGCCAGCCTGGGTCGGCATGGACGTCTGGGCCGCGACCATTTGCTTCAATACCGTCGAGGCCGAGAAGCAGGGTTTGAGCAAACCCGTGAGTTGGCAGGATCTGACCAAGCCTGAGTACAAGGGCAAGATCGTCATGCCCAACCCGGCGTCGTCCGGCACTGGTTTCCTCGACGTCAGCGCCTGGCTGCAAACCTTCGGCGAGAAGCAGGGCTGGGCGTATATGGACGGCCTGCACCAGAACATCGGCCAGTACGTCCACTCCGGTTCCAAGCCTTGCAAGCTGGCGGCGGCGGGGGAGTTTCCGATCGGGATTTCCTTTGAATATCCAGCCGTACAGTTGAAACGCCAGGGTGCGCCACTGGACATCATCCTGCCGAAGGAAGGTCTGGGCTGGGAGATTGAAGCGACAGCGGTGATCAAAGGCACACCGCATGAAGAAGCGGCGAAGAAACTCGCTGATTTCTCCGCCAGCGCCGAGGCGATGGATCTGTACAAAGAGAACTTCGCCGTGCTCGCGCAGCCGGGGATCGCCAAGCCGCAGACCGAATTGCCGGCCGACTATGAGCAGCGTCTGATCAAGAACGACTTTGCCTGGGCCTCGAAGAATCGCGACGAGATCCTGGCTGAATGGCGCAAGCGGTATGACGGCAAGTCCGAAAAAGTTGTCGCCAAGTAAGATCTTTATCGACTGACAAGGCCCCTTCGCGAGCAGGCTCGCTCCCACAGTTGCAATGCTGTCCCCTGTGGGAGCGAGCCTGCTCGCGAAAGCGGTTTCTCATTCAGAGCACCTCTACATGACACAACCCAAAGACCTGCTCATCATCGGCGCCGGCATCCTCGGTCTGTCCCACGCCTATGCCGCCGCCAAACGCGGCCTCAAAGTCGCGGTATTCGAACGCACCGCCACGCCCCTTGGCGCTTCGGTGCGCAACTTCGGCCAGGCGCTGGTGACCGGTCAGCCGCCCGGCATCATGCTCGAACTGGCCAAGGCCAGCCGCGAGATCTGGGGCGACTGGGCGCAACTTGCCGGCCTGCAGGTCAAGCGCAACGGCTCATACCTGTTCGCCCGCAGCGAGGCGGAAGAACAGCTGCTCGAAGCCTTCTGCACCGGCCGCGCGGTCGAGCATGGCTATAACGTCGAGCTGCTGCGCGGCGCGGCGTTGCGTGATCTGTATGACGGCCAGTTCAGCCATCACCGCGCCGCGCTGCACGGTATCGATGATCAGCAGCTGTACTCGCGCGAGGCGATTCCGGCGCTGATCGACTATCTGCGCCGCGACCTCGGTGTCGAGTTTCACTTTTCCACGCTGGTGCGCGACGTCGGGCCGGGGCGTCTGCACAGCACCGCCGGCAGTTTTACCGGCAAGCAGATCATCGTCTGCTCCGGCCACGATTATCAGACCCTGCTGGCCGAGCCGATTGCTGCGCTCGAGCCGCAGATCTGTCGTTTGCAAATGCTCCGCGCCAGACCTAGCATCGAGTTGAACCTTCAACACGCCGTGCTCACCGGCCTGAGCTGCGTGCACTACGGCGCTTTCGCCGATCTGCCGGAAGCCGCAGCGGTGCAGGCGCAGATTCTCCGTGAACAACCGCACCTGCACGCCAACGGCATTCACCTGCTGATCAGCCCGACGCCGTATGGCGAACTGATCATTGGCGATTCGCATCATTACGGCAGCGATGCGTCACCGTTCAACGCCGAACAGGTCGACAACTGGATGCTCGAACTCGCCGAGCAGACGCTGGGCTGCAAGGTGCATGTGGTCGAACGCTGGCAGGGCGTCTATGGTTCTCGGGGGCCAGGGCCGTTTTCTTTCCTGCGCCCGGCACCGGGCCTGAGCGTGGCGCTGATGCACACCGGCGTCGGCATGAGCGTCGGCCCGGCGCTGGCCGAACACAACATCGCGCAGTTACTGGAGGAGGCATGAATCACGAACAGGTGATCGCCCGGGTGTTCGGCCTGTATGAACGCTTCGGCGCCAGCGATTACATCGGCGAACCGGTGTCGCAGCTCGAGCACATGTCCCAGGCCGCAGAACTGGCCATGGCTGAAGGCTGTGACGATGAAGTGGTGCTGGCGGCGTTCTTTCATGACATCGGCCATTTGTGTGCCGAGGGCGCGGAAAACATGGGCGGTTATGGCGTGGTCAGCCATGAACGGCTCGGTGCGGATTATCTGCGTGAGGCAGGTTTCAGCGAGCGGCTGGCGCGACTGGTGGAATATCACGTCCAGGCCAAACGCTATCTGACCTTGCGCGAGCCGGGGTACTACGCGCGGTTGAGTGAGGCGAGTCGCAGGACGCTGGAATATCAGGGCGGGGTAATGAGCGCGGCTGAGGCGGATGCGTTCGAGGCTGATCCGTTGTGTGCGCTGAGTTTGCGCATGCGGCGCTGGGATGAGTTGGCGAAGGAGGTTGCGGTGCCGCTGGTGGATCTGAGTGTGTTAAAGCGCAAGGCTGGGAAATTGTTGTCGGCTGAGTGATTGCAGCCCTCACCCCAGCCCTCTCCCGGAGGGAGAGGGAGCTGATCTCCGTGCTTTTCAAACCTGAGTTCGACTGGATATCTCAGGTCGGTGTATGACCCAAGAGCAACACAGTCGGCCCCCTCTCCCTCCGGGAGAGGGCTGGGGTGAGGGCAAAGGCCTACAGCTCAAGCACTTTCCCCTCCAACGCCACAACCTGCTCCTGCCTTTCCGCCTGATTCAACTTCGCCTGCGGATTGAGCGACGACCACTGCGGATGGGCACGGGCTTTGTTCAGCGCTTCCGGCAACTTGCCTTCGCGCCACGTCTTGTCCACAGGCGTGGCCACCTGAATGCTGTCCATCGCCGCATGCCCGCGCTGATCGAGTGCCAGCAGCAACTGGCGCTGGCGCAGCGCCAGAAGGCGCAGCACGGCGTCATCCACTGTCAATTCCCGCTGGCCTTTGATCTTGCCGAGCAGGCGACTGCCATAACTGCGCGCGGTTTGCAGCGCACCGCCGGCGATCGCACCGGCCAACGCCGCCGCGCCGAGGGTAATCCCGCCGACCAGCAAATCCACCCCAGCCCCGGCCGCTGCACCGGCGGCAATGCCGCCGCCGACGCGCACGCCGAGTTGCTTCAGGGTTTCCGGGTTGAACAGATCATCGCCCCAGCGCCCGTCGAGCAACGGCAAGTCACTGGCCGCCGCGTCCTGCGGGCGAAACGCGTAGAGCTTGAGCAGCGCCTCAACGCACTTCTGCTCGCGCTGGCGCACGGCTTTGCGCAGTTCGCTGATCGCCTGCTGCTCCTGCTCGGCTTCGCTGACCACACTGCGCCGGCACGCAGCGCAGTCGATCAGCAATTCGGCAATCAAGCGCGCGGCGCTTTGCTGACGGGCGAGGCGCTGCGCCTGCTGGTCGGCGATCAACCGCTCCAGTTGCGGCCGGGCGTTTTCCAAAAGCAGGGCGAGGCTCTCGTACAAGCGCCGCTCGCCATCCTCGGGCGGCGCGACGCTGTCGAAACGTACCAACGCATGCAGCCCCAACCGCGCCAGCGCCTCGCGCCAATCGGGTTCGCGATGGTTGGCGCTGCTGACGAAATTCAGCACCGGCAGCAGCGGTTTGCCGCAACTGGCGAGCACTTCCAGCTCGTCGCGATACTTGGCCAGCACCGGTTCACGGGCGTCGATCACATACAGACCAGCGTCGGAAGCGAGCAATTGCCGCAGCACCTTGGCCTCCTGCTCGAAACGCTGGCGCGCCTCGCTGCCGTCGAGAAACCGCGCCAGCCGCGCCGGGCCGTCGAGACGTTCGCCGGGGCGTTCCAGGCGTTCGAGAAAATCCAGCAGGGCGATCGCATCTTCCAGCCCCGGCGTGTCGTACAGATCGAGCAACGGCTCGCCGTCCACCGACAACCGCGCGCCTTCAACATGCCGGGTGGTACTCGGCCGATGCGAGACTTCGCCGAAGCCGACATCGCGGGTCAGCGTGCGCAGCAGCGAGGTCTTGCCGACGTTGGTGTGGCCGACCACCGCGAGTTTCAGCGGGGCCTTGCGTGCATCAGTCATGTCCGCTCTCCAGCCAGTTCATCGGCGCGCAATCGGCGAATGGCAGTTCCAGCTGTTGCAGCGCCGCGTGCCAGTCACCCAGACGTTGCCCGTCCAGCGCTTCGCCAGGCGGCGCTTGCAGCAGCCAGATGCGAGTGGCGCCAGCGTTGCGCGCGAGTTCGGCGATCAGCGCAAGGCTGCCGCGATCCGGCGAACGTCGCGGATCACAGGCGATGGCCAGCCGCGCCGGCGGGAAGCGACTGAGTTGCTCGAGCAGTTTGTGCCGCGATTCGCGACTGTCGAGGATGCCCGCGTTGCTGACGTTTTTCGGCAGCGCGGGTGGCCACGGACGCTGTTCGTCCAACTCGATCGCCACCAGCAGCGCGCCTTCACTGGCGCGTTCGCCGACGTTGCTTTCGATGCGATGCAGTTGCGCCGGCTCCGGGTCGTTGACGCCGAGGCGTTCGCTGGTTGGCATCAACCGTTCGCGCAGTTGCGCGTAGCCGGGCAGGTTCAGATCCAGGCGCAGCGCGGCTTTGCCGCTGTTCCAGCGCCACAGGCAGAACAGCGCGAGCAGCAGGCGCGGCAGCACGCCGTAGACCACCAGCACGCCGACCAGCCAGGTCGCCCAGGCCTGTCGTGCGCTTTCAATATCCAGTGCGCCGGCGCCGCTGGCGCGGATCATTTCCTCGGTCGGCACGTTGAAGCCGAGCAGCGACGGCAGATAGCCAAGGGCCTGGGTGACATGGATAAAGGTGTCGGCACCGAGGATCGTGGTTTCCCAGACAAAGCCGTAGCGCCGGGTGGCCATCAGCGTCAGCAGCAGGATCAGCGCGCTGAGCATTGCCAGCAGCCACAGGCCATTGACCAACGCGCCGAGTGCCCAGCGGTTGAGTTTCTTGCGTTGCAGCAGCAACAGCAGGGCCGGCGCCAGTTGCGCGGCTTTGGCGTCGCGAGCGAATTTTTCGCTGAGCCACAGCCACAAGCGCCCGAGGGTGGCGCCGTGTTCGCCAGCGAAAATCAAGCCCAGCGCCCAGCTCAGCAGCAAAATCAGATTGATCCCGAGCAGACTGCCCAGCGCCCAGAACACATTCACCGGCGTCTGGCCAAGTGCGGCGAAGGCCAGACCGGCGCCGCTGAGCACGGCGAAAATCATCAACAACACCAGCGCCAGGCGCGCGCCTTGCAGCCAGTGCTTGAGCGCGGCGGTCAGCCCGTCACGCTCGGCCAGCCATAGCGCCCGGCGCGCAATGCGGCTCGGCAGATCGCCGCCAGCGGCGCGGGCCAGACGATTGGCTTCCAGATCGTCCAGCGGCCCCGCGTGTTCTTCGCGCAGGCGGATGGTTTCGGTGAGCCAGAGGTTTTGCAGTGGAGTCAGTTCAGTCACGCGGCGTCCCGTCGCTAAATCGAGCGCTGAGCATAACCGCTGTGGCGCTTATCGGGGTAAGCGCGGCTCTGGTATCCTCGCCGGCATGACTAAATCACTGCCCCTCAGCCTGATCGCAGCCCTCGGTGAAAACCGCGTGATCGGCGTCGACAACAGCATGCCCTGGCACTTGCCGGGGGACTTCAAATACTTCAAGGCGACCACGCTCGGCAAGCCGATCATCATGGGTCGCAAGACCTGGGATTCGCTCGGCCGGCCGCTGCCGGGGCGCTTGAACATCGTGGTCAGCCGCCAGCCTGATCTGCAACTCGAAGGCGCCGAGGTCTATCCGTCGCTGGAAGCCGCCGTGGCCCGCGCCGAGGAATGGGCGAAAGCCCAGGGCGTTGATGAACTGATGCTGATTGGCGGCGCGCAGTTGTATGCGCAGGGACTGGCGCAGGCCGATCGGCTGTACCTGACCCGCGTGGCGCTGAGCCCGGAAGGGGATGCGTGGTTTCCAGAGTTTGACTTGAGCGAGTGGAAACTGGTCTCGAACGTGCCGAATCCGGCAGAGGGCGATAAACCTGCATATAGCTTTGAGGTCTGGGAGAAAGCCTAACAGCTTCGCGAGCAGGCTCGCTCCCACAGGGGAACGCATTTCAGTGTGGGAGCGAGCCTGCTCGCGAAGAGGCCCGCTCAGTCGCTGAGAAGCTTAAGCCTGGGCCAACTCTGCGTGCTCATCGGCATCCAGCAGCGCTTTATCCGTCTGCTGCATGACCTGACTGGTAATCGCCCCGGCGGTAATCGAGCCACTCACGTTCAACGCGGTGCGGCCCATATCGATCAGCGGCTCGACCGAAATCAGCAGGGCCACCAGTGACACCGGCAAGCCCATCGCCGGCAGCACGATCAGTGCGGCGAACGTCGCGCCGCCACCGACCCCGGCGACACCGGCCGAGCTCAACGTGACAATCGCCACCAGCGTCGCGATCCACAGCGGATCCAGCGGGTTGATGCCGACCGTTGGTGCGACCATCACCGCCAACATCGCCGGGTACAGGCCTGCGCAACCGTTCTGGCCGATGGTCGCACCGAACGAGGCAGCGAAACTGGCGACTGACGACGGAATACCCAGGCGGCGGGTCTGCGCTTCAATGCTCAGCGGAATGGTCGCCGCGCTGGAGCGGCTGGTGAAGGCGAAGGTCAGGACCGGCCAGATCTTGCGGAAGAAGCGCAGCGGGTTGATCCCGGCGGCCGACACCAGCACGCCGTGCACAACGAACATCAGGCCCAGGCCGATATACGAGACCACGACGAAACTGCCGAGCTTGATGATGTCCTGCAGGTTGGAACCGGCGACCACTTTGGTCATCAGCGCCAGCACGCCGTAGGGGGTCAGCTTCATCACCAGACGCACCAGTCGCATCACCCAGGCTTGCAGGGTGTCGATAGCGTTGATCACTTTCTGACCTTTCTCGACGTCGTCCTTGAGCAGTTGCAGTGCAGCAACCCCAAGGAACGCGGCAAAAATCACCACACTGATGATCGAAGTCGGCTTGGCCCGGGCCAGGTCGGCGAACGGGTTCTGCGGAATGAACGACAGCAGCAATTGCGGCACATTCACGTCGGCAACCTTGCCGGCGTAGTCGTTTTGAATGGTTTGCAGGCGCGCCATTTCCTGAGTGCCGGCGACCAGACCTTCAGCGGTAAGGCCGAACAGGTTGGTCAGGCCGATGCCGATCAACGCCGCGATGGCGGTGGTGAACAGCAGCGTGCCGATGGTCAGGAAACTGATCTTGCCCAGCGACGAAGCGTTGTGCAGGCGTGCCACGGCGCTGAGGATCGAAGCAAACACCAGCGGGATCACGATCATTTGCAGCAACTGCACGTAACCGTTGCCGACCAGATCGAACCAGCCGATCGAGGCTTTCAGCACCGGGTTGCCGGCACCGTAAATCGTGTGCAGCGCAACGCCGAACGCCACGCCGAGGACCAGTGCAAGCAGGACTTTTTTCGCCAGGCTCCAAGTGGTGTGGCGGGTTTGCGCCAGACCGAGGAGCAAGGCGAGGAACACCAGCAGGTTGAGAATCAACGGTAGATTCATGAGAACTCCAGTAAAGACTGTGCCAACAGCCGTCCGGGGCTGCTGCGAACCGGAAAGCCTAACAGCTTGATTTGCAATGATTTAATACCGAAATGGCAGGGCGTCCGTCGTTTTTGGAATAAGCGCGTGTCGCTGTCGGCAATGCAACTGACGCGCAGGGGACGCAAGCGGTCGCTGACAGGCGAGGGTTGTCACACTGATTTGTTAGCGTCGAACTCTTTGCATCGGGGAGTAGCGCTATGAAAATTGCACGCACGTTGTTGGCTGTAGCACTGGCGGCTGGCCTCGTCGGCCAGGCATTGGCCACGGACCTCAAGCATTGGCCGGCAGATCAGGCCAAGGCGCTGGACGCGATGATCGCTGCCAACGCCAACAAGGGTAATTACGCGGTGTTCGACATGGACAACACCAGTTACCGCTACGACCTCGAAGAATCCTTGCTGCCGTTCATGGAAAACAAGGGCCTTATTACCCGCGACAAGCTCGACCCCTCGCTGAAACTGATGCCGTTCAAGGACACCGCCGAGCACAAGGAAAGCCTGTTCAGTTATTACTACCGGCTCTGCGAAGTCGACGACATGGTCTGCTACCCGTGGGTGGCGCAGGTGTTCTCCGGCTTCACACTCAAGGAGCTCAAGGGCTACGTCGATGAGCTGATGGCTTCGGGCAAACCGGTGCCGGCGACGTATTACGAAGGCGATGTGGTGAAGAAGCTCGACGTCAATCCGCCGAAGATCTTCACTGGCCAGCAAGAGCTGTATAACAAGCTGATGGAGAACGGCATCGAGGTTTACGTGATGACCGCCGCTTCAGAGGAACTGGTGCGTATGGTCGCGGCGGATCCCAAGTACGGCTACAACGTCAAACCGCAGAACGTCATTGGCGTTTCACTGCTGCTCAAGGATCAGAAGACCGGCGAGCTGACCACTGCGCGCAAACAGATCACTGCCGGCAAATATGACGAGAAGGCCAACCTCGGCCTGGAGCTGACGCCGTACCTGTGGACCCCGGCAACGTGGATGGCCGGCAAGCACGCGGCGATCCTCACCTACATCGATGAATGGAAAAAACCGGTACTGGTCGGCGGCGATACCCCGACGAGCGACGGTTACATGCTGTTCCACGATGTCGATGTGGCCAAGGGCGGCATTCACTTGTGGATCAACCGCAAGGACAAGTACATGACGCAAATCAACGGCATGATGGCCAGGCACGCGGCGGCGCAGGCCAAGGAAGGCTTGCCGGTGACAGCGGACAAGAACTGGGTGATCGTCAAGCCGGAAGAAATTCAATAAAAGCAGCTGCAAGCTACAAGCTACAAGCGGCAAGAAAAAGCAACTTGGCTCTTGCTTGAAGCTTGCAGCTTGAAGCTTTTGATCGTTCCCACGCTCTGCGTGGGAATGCAGCCCGTGACGCTCCGCGTCACTGGACGCGGAGCGTCCCTTGAGGCGTTCCCACGCAGAGCGTGGGAACGATCACCTTTGCTTGCAGCTTGCAGCTTGCAGCTGTAGCTGCCTCAAATCCCGTCGAGCATCGCTTTGTTACGCACAGCGCCCTTGTCGGCACTGGTCGCCAGCAGGGCGTAGGCCTTGAGGGCGGTGGTCACCTTGCGTGGGCGCACCTCGACCGGTTTCCAGCCTTTCTTATCCTGCTCGGCGCGGCGTGCCGCCAGTTCTTCGTCGCTGACCAACAGGTTGATCGAGCGGTTCGGAATGTCGATCAGCACCTTGTCGCCATCCTGCACCAGACCGATCGCGCCACCGGCCGCAGCCTCTGGCGAAGCGTGACCGATCGACAGGCCGGAAGTGCCGCCGGAGAAACGCCCGTCGGTGAGCAGCGCGCAGGCTTTGCCCAGACCTTTGGATTTCAGGTAGGACGTCGGGTAGAGCATTTCCTGCATGCCCGGGCCGCCTTTCGGGCCTTCGTAGCGAATGATGACGATGTCGCCTTCCTTCACTTCGTCAGCGAGGATGCCGCGCACGGCGCTGTCCTGGCTTTCGAAAATCTTCGCGTTGCCTTCGAAGACGTGGATCGACTCATCAACCCCGGCGGTTTTCACCACGCAGCCGTCCTGCGCGATGTTGCCGTACAGCACGGCGAGGCCGCCTTCTTTCGAATAGGCGTGCTCGAAGCTGCGGATGCAGCCGTTTTCACGGTCGTCGTCGAGGGTTTCCCAACGGGTCGACTGGCTGAACGCGGTCTGGGTCGGAATGCCCGCCGGACCTGCCTTGAAGAAGTGATGCACGGCTTCGTCGCTGGTCTGGGTGATGTCCCACTTGGCGATGGCTTCTTCCATGCTGCGGCTGTGCACGGTCGGCAGGTCGGTGTGCAGCAGGCCGCCACGGGCCAGCGAACCGAGGATGCTGAAAATGCCGCCGGCGCGGTGCACGTCTTCCATGTGGTACTTCTGGATGTTAGGTGCAACTTTGCACAGCTGCGGCACGCTGCGCGAGAGACGGTCGATGTCGCGCAGGTCGAAATCGATCTCGGCTTCCTGGGCAGCTGCGAGCAAGTGCAGGATGGTGTTGGTCGAACCGCCCATGGCGATGTCGAGCATCATCGCGTTCTCGAACGCCTTGAAGTTGGCGATGTTGCGCGGCAGCACGGAGTCATCGTTCTCGCCGTAGTAACGCTTGCACAGCTCGACGATGGTGCGACCGGCCTGGAGGAACAGCTGTTCGCGGTCGCTGTGGGTGGCCAGAGTGGAACCGTTGCCCGGCAAGGCCAGACCCAGTGCTTCGGTCAGGCAGTTCATCGAGTTGGCGGTGAACATGCCGGAGCACGAACCGCAGGTCGGGCAGGCGCTACGCTCGTACTCGGCGACTTTCTCGTCAGAAGCGCTGGAGTCGGCGGCGATTACCATGGCGTCGACGAGGTCGAGGCCGTGGGAAGCGAGTTTGGTCTTGCCGGCTTCCATCGGGCCACCGGAAACGAAGATCACCGGGATGTTCAGGCGCAGCGCGGCCATCAGCATGCCCGGGGTGATCTTGTCGCAGTTGGAAATGCACACGATGGCGTCGGCGCAGTGGGCATTGACCATGTACTCGACGGAGTCGGCGATGATCTCGCGACTCGGCAGCGAATACAGCATGCCGTCGTGGCCCATGGCGATGCCGTCATCGACAGCAATGGTGTTGAATTCCTTGGCCACGCCACCGGCGCGTTCGATTTCGCGGGCGACCAGTTGACCCAGGTCCTTCAGGTGCACATGCCCCGGGACGAACTGGGTGAACGAGTTGGCGATGGCAATGATCGGCTTCTTGAAGTCGTCATCTTTCATGCCGGTGGCGCGCCACAGTGCGCGGGCGCCGGCCATGTTGCGGCCGTGGGTGGATGTTTTCGAGCGGTAATCTGGCATGGAGCACTCCGGGCGGCTAATCACGTACTAAAGGGGAGTGAGCTTCTGTTGACCTCTGAAACACCCGAAAAATGGCCGTGTGTCCGGAAGCTGCCGATGACGTTGCGGGATCGCCGCTGGTCTCAGCCTGAGCTCATAAACCCGCCGGGGATGAATGGCGATGAATGAG
The DNA here is from genome assembly GCF_004307515.1 of Pseudomonas sp. Sample_14. Lineage (NCBI taxonomy): Bacteria > Pseudomonadati > Pseudomonadota > Gammaproteobacteria > Pseudomonadales > Pseudomonadaceae > Pseudomonas > Pseudomonas sp. Sample_14. The sequence continues at coordinate 115,746 of NZ_RCOC01000025.1, forward strand.
GCGATTCTACACCGCTGGCGTCGCGAGGGAATGGCGCAAAGCGTTGTTCCCCCGTTGAAGAGGCACGCGGGATGACGACTGGCAGGATCAGTGGTCGCCTCCCGGCATCACCGGATTGCTGCGCAGGTTGCTGACGCGACGGCCAATCACGCTGTTGAGCAACAGCGATACGCCGCTCAGCACCACGAAGCCGTAACCCAGCGTCGCTTGCAGGTTGGCCGGGCCGAGGCTGATCAAGGCGCTGACCAGCCCGCCACAGATAAAGATGATGGTGCTGCCGGCGGACGCCGATGCGCCGGCATTTTCGGCGAACAGGCTCATGGCGCGGGAGGTAGCCGGCGGGCGTGAAATGGTCGTGCCTACCGTGCAGATCAGCATCGGAATCAGCACAGTCGCCGCTGACAGATCATGACTGGCCGCCAGATAGAGCATCACCAGCCCCGAGAGCAGGATCAGGCTCAGCCCGGTGAAAATCTGCTGTTGCGCATTGATATGCCGATTCAGCACGCTGGCGAACAGGCCGCCAAAGACATAGGCGGCGCCGTAGATCAGCAGGATCAAGGCGAAATCGTAAGGTGCCATCTGCAGCTGCTCCATGAAGATCAGCGGGGAAATGACAATGAAGGAAAAGTGGCAGGCGAAAGCGAAGGCGGAAATCAGCCAGCAGCCGACGAATTCGAAATTGCTCAGGACGCGCTGATAGGACTGGATGAAGCCCAGGCGGTTGGCATCATGAGGAGGACGGCTGTTATCGAGCAGCCGCCACGTCTTCACCAGAACCACGGCGGCCAAGGCGATGAACACCCAGAAGCTGCCGCGCCAGCCGAGCGTGGCCTGCAGAAACGTGCCCGCCAATGGTGATACCGAAATGAAGATGCCCGTGGCGGTGACCATCAGGATCCGCAGGCGATCACGCTCGTTGCCTTCGAACAGATCCTGCACCAGTGCCTGGGACAGCACGAAGCAACCGCATCCCAGCGCCTGCATCACCCGGAAAATCAGGAACAGCGTGTAGTCATTGCTCAGCACACAGCCCAGTGCGCCGAGCAGCGACACGCTCATGCCGGCAAGCAGCAGACCTTTGCGCCCGATCACATCGGACAACGGGCCGATCAATAACTGGGCAAATGCGATGCCCACGGCAAACAGACTGATCGACAGCGCGATGTCGTTTGACGATCGGCCAAAGTGGGCTGCCAATGCCGGAAAGGAAGGCAGCAGCACATCCAGCGGAAACACGCCTAGCAGGATCATCGCCAGCAGCAGGCTGATTGCTCCGCGCTGTTGTCGGCGGGTGGTTGCACGGCTGTGTTTATCCATCGATCAATCCTGCTTTGGCGAAGAGTGTCAGGTTATGGGGCAATGCAAAGAAGCCGGCCTTGTGCAGGGCCTCCACTGTAGGTTTGCAGCCAGCACGTGCACGGGCGCGGTTGGCCTGCACCGTTACCGTGCTGCCGACAATCTCCATCACGTCGATCTCGGCAATACCGGCCGAACGCAGGCTTTGTTGCAGCCAGCTTTCATCTGCTTCGAAGAAGATGGAAATGATCTCCACGAGGGTCTTGCTGGCGAACAGGCGCTGACGACTGTTCATCGCAATCCAGAAATAATGGAAGGCTTCGGCGAAATAACGGCTGTGCCGGGCTTCGTCGGCAAGGTGATCACGCAGCATGTCGTTCACGCTGGACACCAGCGTGTCGCGACAGACCTCCAGCAACTCGCGGGCAATGATCGTTTCCGAGACAAATCCCAGCAGGAACCAGGCCAGAGCGCGGTTTTTCTCCGGCGTGCGCGCGATCAAGGCGTTCATGCGGCTGATCCGCTTCGGAATGACCGGACGCCGGGTGATGCTGTAATACGCAGCGATCTGCTCGGCAATCTGGTTGGAAAACAGCGCGTGGTAGCCCTCGTCGGTATACAGCTGCAGTGCCGCATGTTTCATCGGCAGCGGTATGTAGATGGGCAGTTCGCGGTGCGCGATGACTTCCACGGCGCGGTTGACGATGCGGTGTTCGAGCAGGGTGGTGTAGTCGAGGAAATACACCAGATGATTGGCGGTAAGGCGGTGCAGGGTTTCGCGCCCTTTGGCCTGGATGGCCGGATGCGCCAGATAGGGCACGAAGGCCGGGGGGAACCAGTAGCGGGTTTGCAATTGCTGCTCGACATCGCCCGGTAACCGGTAGTCATGGGTACTGCTGCGTACCGATGCACGGCTCTCCCAGTCTGGAAGCGTGAATTTCAGCGACCATGACACCGGGGCTTCGCTCTCGTCCATCGCCGTGGGAATCATGACTGTGCTCCGCTGAGCAGATCACGCATTTCCTGGCACATGGCGTGACCATCGCTTTCGCCGCAACCGACAAAGAACAGCGGTTGCTCGGCGCTGCCCGCGATGCCGAGCAGGGTTTCAACCTGTGCGTCGGCAAATGCGCCGGTCAGCCAGGTGTTCAGCCCCAGCGTTGTTGCTACCAGTTGAAAGGTTTGCGAGAGATGACCGGCCTCGATGAATGCCATGCGATAGGCGCGCGAGTGTTCGTACTTCCACCAGAGACGATCAAACCTGGCGGTGATGAACACGCCCAGCGGCAGGTTGTTGATGAAGTGCTGGCCGCCGAGCAATTGGCCCAGTTCCGGATCCGGCAGCGCATTGATCCGACTCAGAGCGTGTTCGGCAGGGTGGTAGGCGTAGATGCCGGGTTCCAGCCCGCTGACATTTTGCGCCAGGACAAATCCCTCACAGGCGTTCAATCCGCCGCCGGACGGGCAGCTCCGGCGGGCCTCGAGACCCGGCGCGACCGGATCGGCGTGGGCATCTTCGCGCGGGGGAAGATAGCCGAGGGTCAGATAGAGCAGCGTGCCGACCTCGTTCAGTGTCACCGCCGCACCGGTGTAGGAACGACAGGTTTTGCGCCTCATCAGGGCCTGAGTCAGGCTGTCATCATTAATGGCGCCTGGTACGGGCAGGGTAATCAAGGGCTGCACTGATCGCGGCGCCGGGGTGTTCGCAGGTTCCGGCTTCGCCAGCACTTCGCTGCAGTGCGCCAGATATTGCCTGGACCACTCGTGAATATTCCGAGGCGTATGTGCGCAAGGTATATTTTGTGTGCCGATGTGATAAATCTTCGATAGTTCATCCCAGCCCCAATCCGGGGTGTCTATTTTTGAAGTTGTTAGAATGCCTGCATCCAGAAGTTGTCTGTCTATTATGTTGTTCGGGTCAAATATATCAGGGTTGTGTATAAGGCTGGCGAGGCGATGGGAGTATTCAAGATCAAGTTCGTGTTGAGTATGGTTCTTGTAGTTCCAGACTACTTGTCCGGGCGGGCGCGGCAATATAAAAAGAAAAGGATTGATATACATGGGTTCAGATCACTCAGGAAAGTCTGATGGACGCCAGAGTGCCGGCACTCTCCAGCGTCCAGGCTACTTAGCGGCCGGTGGCTGCAACCAGAAAGGCCAGGTTGGCGAGTTTGTCTGTTTCGAGATAAATGGTTTTCATGATGTGAACTCCTTGTTCGTTGGTAGTTGGAGTCGCTTCGTTGCGACAACTTCATATTAGTTTGTAATCGAATATTGGCAAGCGGATATTAGGTAGGAATATTCCAGTAATTTTGTCGGAGTGATCTTTTGCAGGAGACTTGCTGTGTAGGTTTAGTTTCCATGTTTTACAGGCATGACGAAACTTCCTGCAAGGCGGCGAGAAAGAAGTTGTAGGAAGAGAGCAAGGCACTCATGTCGAGTGTGAAAAAAACGGGCGGGGGGGCGCAAAAAAACGGGGAGCTCAGTGGCTCCCCGGTGTTCAAGCGCAATCAGCTGTTGGGCAGCAGACGGCAGGTGATGCTTTTGATGTAGCGGGTTTCAGCGATGGCCGGATGCACCGGATGATCCGGACCCTGACCGCCACGTTCGAGCATCTGGATGTTGCGGTCCAGATGACGGGCGCTGGTCAGCAGGATGTTCTGCAGATCGTCTTCCGGCAGGTGCATGGAGCACGAAGCACTGACCAGAATGCCGTCCTTGGTCAGCAGGCGCATGGCTTGCTCGTTGAGACGACGGTAGGCGCCTTCGCCGTTCTTCATGTCTTTCTTGCGTTTGATGAAGGCCGGCGGATCGGCAACGATCACGTCGAAGCGCTCTTCGCTGGCTTTCAGTTCCTTCAGCGCTTCAAAGACGTCGCCTTCGATGCAGGTCATCTTGTCCGCGAAGCCGTTCAGTGCAGCGTTGCGCTCGACACCGTCGAGGGCGAATGCAGAGGCGTCGACGCAGAACACTTCGCTGGCGCCGAACGCAGCGGCCTGCACGCCCCAGCCACCGATGTAGCTATAGAGATCAAGTACGCGTTTGCCCTTGGCGTAAGGTGCCAGGCGCGCGCGGTTCATGCGGTGATCGTAGAACCAGCCGGTTTTCTGCCCTTGAATGACCGGCGCTTCGAACTTGACGCCGTTTTCTTCCAGCGCGACCCATTCCGGCACCAGACCGAATACGGTTTCGACGTAGCGGTTGAGGCCTTCGGCGTCGCGGGCGGCGGAGTCGTTCTTGAACAGGATGCCGCTCGGCTTGAGCACCTGGGTCAACGCGGCGATCACGTCGTCTTTATGCGCTTCCATGGTCGCCGAGGCGATCTGCACCACGAGGATGTCGCCGAAACGATCGACCACCAGACCCGGCAGCAGGTCGGAGTCGCCGTAGACCAGACGATAGAACGGCTTGTCGAACAGGCGCTCGCGCAACGACAGCGCGACGTTCAGGCGATGCACCAGCAGCGACTTGTCGAGGGCCAGTTTGATGTCGCGCGACAGCAGGCGCGCGCAGATCAGGTTGTTCGGGCTCATGGCGACGATGCCCAACGGCTTGCCGCCAGCGGCTTCGAGCACCGCCTGATCGCCGGCCTTGAAGCCGTGCAGAGGCGTGGCGGCCACGTCGATTTCGTTGCTGTAGACCCACAAGTGGCCGTTGCGCAGGCGACGGTCGGCGTTGGCTTTGAGGCGCAGGCTAGGCAGGGACATGACGTCGCTCCGGAAAAAAGAGCGGGAGTATAGCGTGTTGAGGCGTGCTCCGGTCTGGCCTGCGATGAAAAGCGGGTGGCCCCTTCGCGAGCAGGCTCGCTCCCACACTTGGAATGCATTCACCTGTGGGAGCGAGCCTTCTCGCGAAAGCGATTTCAGCTCTTATGCAGCCAGTGCGTCAATCAGGGCCTGACTGAACGCCGGCACATCATCCGGCTGGCGGCTGCTGATCAGGTTGCCGTCCTTGACCACTTCCTGATCGACCCAGTTGACCCCGGCATTGACCAGATCGTCCTTGACCGTTTTGTAGCTGGTCATGGTCTTGCCGTTGACCAGTCCTGCGGAAATCAGCAACCAGCTGCCGTGGCAGATCACGGCAATCGGCTTGCCCGCCGAAGCGGCAGTCTTGACCAGATGCTGAGCATCCTGGTCGATACGGATGGTGTCGGAATTTTGCACACCACCCGGCAGCAGCACGGCATCGTATTGATCGACGCTCACAGCCTGGAAAGTGTTGGTGACGGGGAAGTCGTCGGCCGGTTTGTCATGGTTCCAGCCTTTGACGGTGCCGGCCTCGGCCGAGAGGATATCGACCTGCACGCCGGCCTGCTCCAGGGCATCCTTGGGGCCGGTCATTTCGACCTGTTCGAAACCATCGGTAACCAAAATAGCGACGCGTTTGCCATTGAGGGAAGTTGCCATCGGTAAGCTCCTGAGTCTGTGGAGATTTTGCCTTCGCAGCGGACCGATGAGGTCCGATGCGCCCTACAGATTCCGAAGCCTGGGCACAGATGAAAGTTCCGGCGATGTGCCCATCGGTGTGTCGCCCTGCGGTTTCAGCGGTTAGAATCGCCGCCTGCCCCGGAGTGTGTACTTATGTCCCAAGAGCTGACCACCGAACAGATTCAACAATCGCTGCAAGGCATCAGTGTGCCGGCGCAACCGCAGATCATGGTGGATCTGCAAATGGAGCAGTACATGCCCGACCCGGACCTGGAGGTGATCGCCAAACTGATCTCCCAGGACCCCGGTCTGTCCGGCGCGCTGCTGAAAATCGTCAACTCGCCGTATTACGGCCTGAGCAACAAGATCACCTCGATCCAGCGTGCGGTGAACCTGTTGGGCAGCCGCTCGATCATCAACCTGATCAACGCGCAGTCGATCAAGGGCGAGATGAACGATGACACCATCGTCACCCTCAACCGTTTCTGGGACACCGCGCAGGATGTGGCGATGACCTGCCTGACTCTGGCCAAGCGCATCGGCACCCAGGCCGGTGACGAAGCCTATGCGTTGGGCCTGTTCCACGATTGCGGCGTGCCATTGATGCTGCAGCGTTTCCCCAATTACATGACCGTGCTGGAAGAGGCCTACGCCAGCGCCAGCCCGGAATGCCGCGTGGTCGATACGGAAAACCGTGTGTTCAACACCAACCACGCCGTGGTCGGTTACTACACCGCCAAGTCCTGGCGCCTGCCGGAGCATGTCAGCGCCGCCATCGCCAACCACCACAATGCGCTGGCGATTTTCAGCGACGAATCGTCGAAGAACAGCCAACTGAAGAATTTGCTGGCGATTCTGAAAATGGCCGAGCACATCTGCGCCTCTTATCGCGTGCTGGGCAACCAGAGCGAGGATTTCGAGTGGAGCGCGGTGGGCCCGCTGGTGCTCGATTACGTCGGTCTGTCGGACTACGACTTCGAAACACTCAAACAAACGATTCGCGACCTCGGCGCGCATTGATCCGAGGACACCATGCCTGAACTGCCGGAAGTCGAAACCACCCGTCGTGGGATCGCCCCGCACCTGGAAGGCCAGCGGGTCAGCCGGGTCATCGTCCGCGACCGGCGCCTGCGCTGGCCGATCCCCGAAGACCTCGATGTGCGCCTGTCCGGGCAGCGCATCGTGCTGGTCGAGCGGCGCGCCAAATACCTGTTGATCAACGCCGAGATCGGCACGCTGATCAGCCATTTGGGCATGTCCGGCAATCTGCGTCTGGTCGAGGCGGGGTTGCCGGCGTTGAAGCACGAGCACGTCGATATCGAACTGGAGTCGGGACTGGCCCTGCGCTACACCGACCCGCGACGCTTCGGTGCGATGCTGTGGAGCAACGACCCGCTCAATCACGAACTGCTGATTCGCCTCGGGCCGGAGCCGCTGACCGATCTGTTCGATGGCGAGCGCCTGTTCCAGCTGTCACGCGGGCGCTCGATGGCGGTCAAGCCGTTCATCATGGACAACGCGGTGGTGGTCGGGGTCGGCAATATCTACGCGACCGAAGCGCTGTTCGCCGCCGGCATCGATCCGCGCCGCGAAGCCGGGGGCATTTCCCGCGGGCGTTACTTGAAACTGGCAATCGAGATCAAACGCATCCTCGCCGCCGCCATCGAGCGTGGCGGCACGACGCTGCGCGATTTCATTGGCGGAGATGGTCAGCCGGGCTATTTCCAGCAGGAACTGTTTGTCTACGGCCGCGGTGGTCAGCACTGCAAGGTCTGCGGTAGCGGCCTGCGCGAAGTGAAGCTGGGCCAGCGCGCCAGCGTGTTTTGCCCGCGCTGCCAGACCTGAAAAAATCCTTCGGTCTATAGTGAGAAGTCTTACTGCGCAGCCCGAAGGATCGTGCCATGAAAGTCCTGCAAGTCTTCTTCGTCACGCTGCTGTTGTGTTCCAGCCTGGCCGTTCAGGCCTCGGAAACCGGCAGCGGTGATCCGCGTTACACCATCCAGAATCCCCCGGCCTACGCCATGCTTGGCGACCTGCTGATTGCCCGACCTTTGCTGGTGGTGGCCACGGTGATCGGTGCGGGAGCATTTGTGGTGTCGTTGCCTTTTACCGCACTGGGCGGCGGTGTTGGCGATGCCGGTCAGGCGCTGGTGGTCGACCCGGCGAAAGCGGCGTTTGTGCGGTGTCTGGGGTGTACAGGGGAGGGGTTTGAGCAGCGCGAGTGAGCTGATCGGGTTTCAGTGGTGTGGCTGATGGCCCATTCGCGAGCAGGCTCGCTCCCACATGGGTTTTGGTGTTCACACAAATTTGTGTTTCACCACAGACTCTGTGGGAGCGGGCTTGCCCGCGATGGCTTCGGTACTGGCGCTGATGTGATCAGGCCTTGCCGGTGATCTTGCGGTACTTCTCCATCAACTGTTCTTCAGTCTCCGGATGGGCTTCGTCCAGTGGAATGCAATCCACCGGGCAGACCTGCTGGCACTGCGGCTCGTCGTAGTGGCCGACGCACTGGGTGCACAGGTTCGGGTCGATCACGTAGATCTCTTCGCCTTGGGAAATGGCGGCGTTCGGGCACTCGGGTTCGCAGACGTCGCAGTTGATGCAATCGTCGGTGATGATCAGGGACATGCTAACTCCAGCCGGGGCGGCAGGCCCGGGCGCTATAAATCAATGCGCGCAATTGTGCCGCATTGGCGAGCGCAGTGCACGCGGGGGCGATCAAGGGCACGAGACTGCAATCTTCAAAAGCAAAGATCGCAGCCTGCGGCAGCTCCTACTTTTTAAAGCGCAGGGTCAGCGCGTCGGCCACGGCCGGGTGGACGAACTTGCTGATATCGCCGCCCAGCGCGGCAATCTCCCGCACCAGCGTCGAGGAAATGAACGAATAACGCTCCGACGGCGTGAGAAACAGGCTCTCCACATCCGGCGCCAGTTGGCGGTTCATGTTGGCCAGCTGGAATTCGTATTCGAAGTCCGACACCGCACGCAGACCACGCAGGAACACATTGGCGTTCTGCTCTTTGGCGAAATGCGCGAGCAGCGTCGAGAAACCGACCACTTCCACGTTCGGCAGGTGTTTGGTGACCTCGCGAGCCAGTTCGACCCGTTGTTCCAGCGGGAACAGCGGGTTCTTTTTCGGGCTGGCGGCGACCGCAATGATCACGTGATCGAACAGGCGCGAGGCGCGTTCGACCAGATCGCCATGGCCCTTGGTAATAGGGTCGAAGGTACCTGGGTACAACACTCGGTTCATCGCGTCGTCCTGGCGGGAGTCCGTTGGGGAGTCGGATGGTATCGCAGCCTTCCCGGTCGGCCAAGTCGCCTGTTGGGTAAGAAAGCACTATAGACGATAGGAATATTCTGCTTTTTCATGGATTTTTCAGCCGATCAGCCAAGGCTGTCGCCAGTTGCGCGGTCAGGCCATACACCGACAGCTGGGGGTTGGCGCCGATGCTGGTGGGGAACAGCGAGCCATCGTGAATCGACAGATTGCTCAGTTGATGATGGCGGCCGAGGCTGTCAGCGACCGCGCTTTGCGGATCTTCACCCATCGCACAACCACCCATCACATGGGCGCTACCGAGTCGCGTGCGGTACAGCTCCAGGCTCAGTCCATCGATCATTGAGCGCGCCTCGGCCAGGGTCTTCACATAGCGGCCGTCGGCGTGCATCGGCATCACCGATTGCGCGCCGCCGGCGAACTGGATTTCGGCCATGACGTGAAAGGCCCGGCGCAAACCGTCCCATGCGTATTGCGAAACCTGATAGTCGAGCACCGGCGAGCCATCACCGCGCAGCTCCACCGAGCCACCGCTGCTGTCCGGGTGGAAGCCATCGCGCAGCAGCGCCAGCATCGCGTGGGTGTGCGGCAGGTCGGCCATATGCTGGGCGTTTTCCTTGCCGAAACCACCGAGCAGTGTGGCGGCCAGCGCCGGATGCAGCGGTGGCACTTCAAGTTTGAATGCCATCGGCCCGGTGGTGCCGTCCTTCCATTGAAAATGGTCGGAATAAATCGACTGCGGCGCGCCGTAGAACGGATTGACCACCTCGGCGAAACGCGCGGCGGACATGTTCACCGGGTGCAGAAAGGTGCGCTTGCCCACGCGCTCATGCGGATCCGGCGCGTCGGAGCGCAGCAACAGCGCCGGGCTGTTGATGCCGCCGCCGGCCAGCACGTAATGCCGCGCCTTGACGGTGATGCTGCGCCCGGTCGGCTCGACGCAGCGCTCGTCCATCGCCACGCAATGCAGGCCGGTAACCTTGTCGCCACTGATCAGCAGTTTCTCCACCCGCGCGAGATACAGCAGCTCGCCGCCCTTTTCCAGCGTCGCCGGGATGGTCGTTACCATCATCGATTGCTTGGCGTTGCTCGGACAGCCCATGCCGCAATAGCCGAGATTCCAGCAACCGCGAACGTTGCGCGGGATCACGTGCCAGCTGTAGCCAAGTTGCTCGCAGCCTTTGCGGATCACATCGTTGTTGGCATTGGGTGGCACCATCCACGGCGCGACGCCGAGGCGCTGCTCCATTTTTTCGAACCACGGCGCCATCTCTGCCGGACTATGGCCTTTGACGTTGTGCTCGCTGGCCCAGTGTTCGAGGGTCGGCTCGGGCGTGCGGAAGCTTGAGGTCCAGTTGATCAGCGTCGTACCGCCGACTGCGCGGCCCTGCAGGATCGTGATCGCGCCGTCCTTGCTCATGCGCCCGATGCCTTCCTGGTAGAGGCTGCTGTAGGCCTCGTCTTCGAGCAGTTTGAAATCCGAACTGGTCTTCAGCGGGCCTTCTTCGATCAGCAGGACTTTGTAGCCGGCCGCGCTGAGGATCTCCGCCGTGGTGCCGCCGCCGGCGCCACTGCCGATGATCGCCACGTCGGCTTCGAGGGTGAGGTCGTCGCTCAGTTGCGCGCCGTTGTAGGTTTTCCAGCCTCGGGCGAGGCCTTCGCGGAAGGGATCGGGTACGGGCATCGGTCAGGTTCTCTTTATTATTCTGGATGCTGTGGTGATGCAGCAGGCCCTGTCGCGAGCAGGCTCGCTCCCACAGGGGAATGCATTTCAAATGTGGGAGCGAGCCTGCTCGCGAAGGCCGCGCCCCGGTTTCAGACCCTCGGCGGCCCGGGATAACCGCAATGCGCCCAGGATTCGGCGCGGGTGTACCAGGCCATCATCACCATCTGCTGCAACGAGCTATGGCCCATGCGCAGCAAGCTCAGTGAACTGTTCTCCCAGCGTTCGAGGAAATGCCGCATCGCTTCAGGGCTGGCATTTTCCCAACTGCCCCAGATGCCGGTAAGCGGGCCACGGGTCACGGCCATGCCCAGCACGTCGAACAGTTGCCGAGTGAGCTTGAGCATTTCCGGCGACACGTGATCGAGGCTGTAGTCCAGCGACTTCAGCGTGCCGTCGACCGCTGCGGGTATTTCCCCGACGGCAACGGCGCCGTCGAGCATCACCGGGATCAGCGCGCGCAGGAACAGCAGATCGCCGTCGCGCAAAACGACAAAGCCGTTAGCGCTGACGCTCGACGAGCAGCCGGTGAGGCTGGCGCCAAGGCCGGCGGTGGCGAGAAACGCGCTGGCGCCGAGGCTGAATTTCAGCAGGCCACGGCGCGACAGGGCGGGTGTTTCGGTCAGGCTTGGGTGCATTGTTGTTATTACCCGGCGTCGACGAACGTTTAGCGGATGAACAGTTTCTGAATCAGTTTCTGAATCGATCTGCCGTAGGGCGGGTAGATCAGCCGGGCCGCGTTGAAGCGCTGTTTGATCAGCACACCCTTGGCCTTGCTGAACGTCAGGAAACCTTCGTGGCCGTGGTAATGGCCCATGCCCGAGGGACCGATGCCACCGAAGGGCATGTCGTCCTGAGCGACATGCAACAAAGTGTCGTTCAGGCATACGCCGCCGGAATGGGTCTCGTGCAGTACGCGATGCTGTTCGCGTTTGTCGTAGCCAAAGTAGTAAAGAGCCAGAGGACGAGGCCGCTGATTGATGTAAGCGAATGCCTGCTCCAGATCGCGATAAGGCACGATTGGCAGCAACGGGCCGAAGATTTCGTCCTGCATCACGGTCATTTCATCGCTGACATTGAGCAGCACGCTGTGCGGCATGCGTCGGCCCTGGCCTTGTTCGAACAGCGGGATCAGCAGCGCGCCCTTGCTGGTCGCGTCGCTGACGTAACCGTTCAGTCGGGCCAACTGGCGTTCGTTGATGATCGCGGTGTAGTCGGCGTTGTCGGCCAGGGTCGGGTAGAAGCCTTTCACAGCCTGACGGTAGGCCTCGACGAAGGCGCCGACGCGGTCTTCCGGCACCAGCACATAGTCGGGCGCGACGCAGGTCTGCCCGGCGTTGAGGGTCTTGCCGAAGGCGATGCGTTCGGCGGCGTCCTTGAGCGGTACGTCTCTGGAGACGATGGCCGGCGACTTGCCGCCCAGTTCCAGGGTGACTGGCGTGAGGTTTTCCGCGGCAGCGTGCATGACGTGCTTGCCGACGCTGGTGGAGCCGGTGAACAGCAGATGATCGAACGGCAGACGCGAGAACGCGACGCCGACATCCGCTTCGCCCAGCACCACGCTAACCAGGTCTTCGGGAAAGATCCGCGCCAGCAGTTCTTTGAGCAGCAGGCCGGTAGCCGGGGTCGATTCGCTGAGCTTGAGCATCACCCGATTGCCGGCAGCCAGGGCGCCGACCATCGGCCCCACGGCCAGATACAGCGGGTAGTTCCACGGCACGATCACGCCGACCACGCCCAGCGGCTGATAAACCACCTTCGCCGAAGCAGGCTGGAACGCCATGCCAACCTTGCGTCGCGAGGGCTTCATCCAGTTTTTCAGGTGACGACTGGCGTAGTGAATGCCGTGCAGGCTCGGCATCAGCTCGGCGAGCAGGGTTTCGTCGGCGCTGCGGTGACTGAAATCGGCGCTGATCGCGTCGATCAATGCCTGCCGCTCAGCGCTGAGCAGATCGCGCAAAGCCTTGAGCCATTGCTGACGTTGCGCGGCCGGCGGCATCGGGTTGGCGGCGTACGCGGCCCGTTGTGCCTGGAACTGCCGATCGAGGGTTTCAAGAGGCTGTTGCAGCGTTTGCAGGTAGGCAATGTCGGCAGTCATCGCGGGCTCCGGATTTTATTGTAGTGGGCACTTTTTAGAGTCTAAGCTCTAGAAAGTCAAACGACTTCCGCGCACGTCAGTGTTTTATCCATTTCCGGTTAGGTCGTAAGATGCGCCGTCTACGCACTCTGAATTAAAGCTCAAGCCATGGCCCCACGAATAAAAACCAGCGAGCGCATCGTTCAGAACAGCCTGGAGCTGTTCAATCAGCAGGGCGAGCGCAGCGTCAGCACCAACCACATCGCCGCGCACATGGAGATTTCTCCGGGCAACCTGTACTACCACTTCCCCAACAAGCAGGCGATCATCGCCGTGTTGTTCAGTGAGTACGAAGCCCTGGTGGACAGCTTTTTGCGTCCGCCTCAGGGCCGCCCGGCGACCGTCGAGGACAAGCGTTTCTATTTGAAGGAACTGCTCTCGGCCATGTGGCGCTACCGCTTTCTGCACCGCGACCTCGAGCATCTGCTCGACAGCGATGCGGAACTGGCCGCGCGTTATCGGCGTTTCTCCCAGCGCTGCGTGATCCAGGGGGCCGCAATCTACGAAGGTTTTGTCGCCGCCGGCATCCTGAAAATGGATCGCGTGCAGATCGAGTCGCTGACCCTCAACGCGTGGATCATCCTGACCTCGTGGGTGCGTTTTCTGTGCACCACGCGGGAAAACTCCAACCACCTCAGCGAACAGGCCGTGAAGCGTGGCGTGTATCAGGTGCTGGTGCTGGAAGCAGGGTTTGTTACCGATCAGGCGCGGGATGAAGTCAACGCACTGTTCGACGAGTTCTACGTGCCGCTGGCGCAGGCCCTTGAAGACGTGAAATAAACCGTTCAGCCGAATTCCACAGGAGCCCGTTATGTCAATTGCGCAGTTGATCAGCCCACAAGCACTGGACGCTCGCAAAGAGCAGCCGGGGCTGGTGATTCTCGATTGTCGTTTTGCCCTCGAAGATCCGGATTACGGTCAGCGCAGCTACGCCGAAGGGCACATTGCCGGAGCGAGTTTCGCCGATCTGGAACGGGATCTGAGCGGTAAAGTCGAGAAGGGCGTGACCGGGCGTCATCCGTTGCCCGAGCCGGCGGCGCTGATCGAACGCCTGCAAGCCTGGGGCATCAGCAACGACAGCGATGTGGTTCTGTATGACGACGGCCCGGGTGCATACGCGGCGCGGGCGTGGTGGTTGCTGGCATGGCTGGGCAAGCGCGACGGCGTATTCATTCTCGATGGCGGGCTCAAAGCCTGGCACGCCGCCGGCCTGCCGCTGAGCCTGGATCCGCCGAGCGTGACGCCGGGCAGCTTCAGTGGTCAGCCGGACATGAGCCTGTTGCTCAGCGCCGAACAATTGCAGCAGCGCCTCGGCCAGCCAACCCTGACCCTGCTCGACGCCCGCGCCTTGCCGCGCTTCAAGGGCGAAATGGAACCGATCGATCCGGTCGCCGGGCACATTCCCGGCGCCCAGTGTGCGGCGTTCACCGACAACCTCGGCGGTGATGGACGGTTTTTGCCGGCCGAGCAGCTCAAGCAGCGCTTTGCAGCGAAACTGGGCGATCGCTCACCGTCGGAACTGGTCGCCTACTGCGGCTCCGGGGTGACGGCGTGTCACAACCTGTTTGCACTGTGCCTGGCCGGCTACCCGCTGGGTGCGCTGTATGCCGGATCGTGGAGCGAATGGATCAACGAGCCATCGCGCGGCATTGCCACGGGCGAATAACATCGCTGATCCCATGTGGGAGCGAGCAGGCTCACTCCTGCAAGGGATATGCGGCGCTCATTGACCGAGTGCGGCCAGCCATTGCGGGATACGCCGCTCCAGGTAATACCCGGGCCGGCGCACCGAGCCGTCGACGAAGCCGACATGACCGCCACGCGCCTGCAATTCGAACCTGGTGCAGGCTGACAACTCGTCGGCTTGCGGCAGGCTGTGTGGAAATACAAACGGATCGTCCGCCGCCTGAATGATCAGCGTCGGCGTGCGGATCTCGCCGAGGTAGTAGCGGCTCGAGGCGCGGCGGTAATAATCCTCGGCATCATTGAAGCCATGCAGCGGCGCGGTAACCCGGCCGTCGAAATCCCAAAACGTACGCATGTTCTCCAGCGAGCCGAGCGTGGCCAGTTTCGCCAGGCCGTCTTCGCGCCCGTCATGCTGGAACTGACGCTGCTTGTTCCTGATGTAGGCGACCATCTCTCGCATGAAGTGCGCCTGATACACCCGCGAAAACCCTTGGCCAATGCGATCGGCGCATTGATCGAGACGGAACGGTACCGACACCGCCACCGCGCCGAGCACACCGCTGTTGCTGCCGGTTTCGCCCAGATGCTTGAGCAGCACATTACCCCCCAGCGAATAGCCGACCGCGTACAACGGCGCCAACGGTCGTTTCGCGCGCAGGTGCTGGATGGCTTCGGCAAGGTCTTCGCTGGCGCCGGAGTGGTAGCTGCGCGGCAACAGATTCGGCTCGCCGGAACAACCGCGCCAGTTCAGCGCGACGCTGGCCCAGCCCTGCTCGGCCAAGGCCTTTTGAATGCCCGCCACGTAGGGCGAATTGGAAGAGCCGGTCAAACCGTGCAGCACCAGTACCAACGGCGCCTCGGCGCTGTGCGGGCCGTGCCAGTCGAGGTCGAGGAAGTCGCCGTCCTCGAGCCACAGGCGCTCGCGTTCGCGCTCGATGTGCACGGTCTTGCGCCACAGCGGCCCCCACAGGGTTTGCAGATGCGGATTGCCGAGGCCGAGGGCGGGGATGAAGCGTTCTGGCGAAGGGGGCACGATGATTCTCGATAGGCTTGTGGCGAGGAAGCTCGCCCCCTCGCCGCAGGTTGCTTGCGACGTTGTCAGCCGGCGATGTCCGCCGTGCGCTGCCACAGCGCGTAAAAAACCCGACCGGATTTCTGTTCACGATGCAGACGCCAGTTGCCCGGCAGGCCCAGCGTCGATGGCGCTGTTTCGCTTTCAGTGTAGATCCACGAATCGGCCGCCAGCCATTGGCGCTCTTCCAGCAAGGTACAAACCGCTGGCAGCAGGTTCTGGTTGAACGGCGGGTCGAGGAACACCAGGTCGAACGGCGTCGCGGTCTGGGTTTCCAGGTAGCGCAGCGCATCGGCGGTTTGCACCTGGCCGTTGCTGCAACGCAGGGTGCCGAGATGTTCTTTCAGGCTGGAAACCGCAACGTTGCTGGCGTCCAGCGCCTGGGCCGTGGCCGCGCCACGGGACAGGGCTTCGAGAAACAGCGCGCCGCTGCCGGCGAACGGGTCGAGCACTTTCGCCCCTTCGACATACGGCGCGAGCCAGTTGAACAGGGTTTCACGCACGCGATCCGGGGTCGGGCGCAGGCCTGGTGCGTCGGGGAAGCTCAGCTTGCGGCTGCGCCACTGGCCGCCAATGATGCGCAGCTGATTGACGCCGTTGTGCACGTTTTGCACAGGTTTTTTCGGTGCTCGAGTCGCCATTAATGCTCCGGAACCCCGAGCGGTTGCTCGGCAGGTTTATCAGATGGGGCCGGTAACGGCTTTTGCGGCACGGTCGGGCCAGCGGTGACGATGACCATTTTCTCCGTGCTCAGGTGTTTGTTCAGCGCAGCGCGGACTTGCTCTACGGTCAGGCTCTGCGACTGACGCATGAAATCGTCGAGATAGCTCAGCGGCAGATTATAGAAGCCCATCGCGCCCAATTGGCCAACGATGTCGGCGTTGCTCGCGGTGGACAGCGGGAAGCTGCCGGCCAGTTCGCGCTTGGCATCGTCGAGTTCTTTTTGCGTCGGCCCGGTTTTCAGGTAGTCGGCGAGCACGTCCTGCACCAGCTTCAGGGTGCCTTCGCTCATCTCGGCGCGGGTCTGCAGGTTGATCATGAACGGGCCACGGGCCTGCATCGGGCTGAACGCCGAATAAACACCGTAGGTCAGGCCACGCTTCTCGCGCACTTCGCTCATCAGGCGTGTGCCGAAACCACCGCCGCCGAGGATCTGGTTGCCCAGCGACAGCGCGGCGTAATCCGGATCGTCGCGATCGATGCCCAGTTGCGCGAGCATCAGGTTGGTCTGTTTCGACGGAAACTCGATGTGGTTGACGCTGGCCTTCGGTTCCTGCGGTGCGGCGATTTTCGCCAGTGCCGGACCTTTCGGCAGGGCAGAAGAGACCTGATTGGCGATCGCCTCGGCTTCGGCTCGCGACAAATCACCAACCAGCGCAATCACCGCATTGCCGGCGGCGTAGGCCTTGGCATGAAACTCGCGCAATTGCGCCAGGGTGATCTTCGGCACGCTCTGGGCAGTGCCATCGCTGGAATGCGCGTACGGGTGATCGCCGTACAGACGCTTCATCAGCTCCAGGCTGGCGAGTTTGCCGGGGTTCTGTTTCTGGTATTCGAAACCGGCGAGCAGCTGGTTCTTGATGCGCGCGAAGGAATCGGCGGGGAAGGTCGGTTTGCCGACCACATCGGCGAACAGCTTCAACGCCGGTTCACGCTGCTCAGGTGCGCTCAGGCTGCGCAACGAGGCCAGCGCCATGTCCTTGAACGCACCGTTGCCGAAGTCGGCGCCGAGGCCTTCAAACCCTTGAGCGATTGCGCCGACGTCTTTGCCGGCAATGCCTTCGTTGAGCATTGCGTTGGTCAGCACCGCGAGGCCGGGGACGTTGCCATCCTGGCTGCTGCCAGCGGCGAAGATCAGGCGCATGTCGAACATCGGCAGCTCATGGGCTTCGACGAACAGCACTTTCGCGCCTTCAGCGGTGTTCCAGGTCTGCACATCAAGCTTGCGGCTGGCCGGGGCCTTGCCGTCGAGTTCGGCCAGCGATTGCAGTTTCTGGCTGGACTTAGCGTTATCCAGTGCTTCGCTGGCCTTGCTGTCAGCGCTTGGCGACAAATAAACCGCTGCCGAGCCGATCACCGCGACAGCAATCAGGCCAAGCAGCATCAGGCGTGGGGTTTTGCGCTCACTCATGAGTCGTCTCCAAAGGCAGGACGTGGGCGACGCTGAGACGTTCGCGGGTGAAATACTTTTTCGCGGCGTTCTGGATGTCTTGCGGGGTCACGCTCTCCAGATCGGCCAGTTCGGTGTCCATCAGCTTCCACGACAGGCCGACCGTTTCCAGTTGACCGATCGCGGTGGCCTGGCTGGTGATCGAGTCACGCTCGTAGACCAGGCCGGCGATGACTTGAGCGCGGACGCGTTCGAGCTCTTCGGCAGACGGCGCGGTGGTTTTCAGTTGCTCAAGCAGTTTCCACAAGCCGGCTTCGGCCTGGGCGATGGTCTTTTTCTTCTGCGTATTTGGCGTGGCCGACAGGGTGAACAGGCTGTCGCCACGGGTGTAGGCGTCATAGTCCGACGAGCCGCCGGAGACCAGCTCTTCGCCGCGTTCCAGTTGCGCCGGGATGCGTCCGCTGTAGCCGCCGTCGAGCAGCGCCGAGATCAGGCGCAAGGCGTTGACAGAGCGTTTGTCTTCAGCGGTAGCAATGCTCGGCACGTTGAAGCCAAGCATCAGGCTCGGCAGTTGGGTCTGCACGCGCAGGGTGATCTGGCGTTCGCCGGGCTCGGCCAGTTCCAGCGGTTTTTTCGCCGGTGGCACGTCGCGTTTGGCGACCGGGCCGAAATAACGCTGGGCGAGGGTTTTCACTTCGTCCGGAGTGACGTCACCAACCACCACCAGCGTGGCGTTGTTCGGCGCGTACCAGGATTGGTACCAGTGGCGCAGTTCCTCGACTTTCATACGGTCGAGGTCAGCCATCCAGCCGATGGTCGGCGTGTGGTATCCGCTGGCCGGGTAGGCCATGGCCTTGTAGCGCTCGTAAGCCTTGGACATCGGCTTGTCATCGGTGCGCAGGCGGCGCTCTTCCTTGATGACTTCGATTTCCTTGGCAAACTCGTCGGCCGGCAGGCGCAGGTTGGCCATGCGGTCGGCTTCCAGCTCGAAGGCCACGCCGAGGCGATCGCGAGCCAGCACCTGGTAATAAGCAGTGAAGTCGTCGCTGGTAAAGGCGTTCTCTTCGGCGCCGAGGTCGCGCAGGATCAGCGAAGCTTCGCCGGGGCCGACTTTTTCGCTGCCCTTGAACATCATGTGCTCGAGCGCGTGGGACAGACCGGTCTGGCCCGGAGTCTCGTAGCTGGAGCCGACCTTGTACCAGATCTGCGAAACGACCACCGGCGCACGATGGTCTTCGCGCACGACGACCTTGAGGCCGTTGTCGAGGGTGAATTCATGGGTCGGTTGCGGGTCGGCCGCCAGGGCCGAAAGGGGCAGGCAGACTGCGCTGAGCAGCAGGCCAGCAGCGCGGCGGGCAAGAGCATTCATTCGTTTTTCAACCTGTTGGGCTGCCCGCTTGGTCTTAGCGTCAGCGGGCGAGAGGGTGCTAGGATACTGATCCGTTTTACTGGCGGCCACGCCTATCAGGTTTCGATACCCGGTCAGGCTGTATGGGTTTGTCGCGGATAGCAGCAGTTTTTCATCTGTACTGCGCGTTTTCGCCGACGATGCCGCTCCAGTCCTTCGTGTTAATTGAAGTTTGAGGTGCCTTCGGTGCCTCGACAAAATGTTGCGCGTGAACAAGCTGGGTGAAACACAGTCTGTTCTGCATCGAATATTTATTTGCCGGGGCGCCCTGTTGGCGCGTCGCTACCGTGAGATAGCCGTCCTCCATGTTTGGTTCCAACGACGACAAGAAGAGCCCAGCTGCGGCTGGCGAGAAGAAAAGCCTGTTCGGATGGCTGCGGAAGAAACCGCAAGAACCCGTCGTCGAACAGCCGCCCGCGATTCCTGAGCCGGCCCCCGCGCCAGCACCTGTAATAGAAGAAGAGCCGGCGCCGATTGTGCTGCCGATCGCCGAGCCGGTGCTGCAACCGGAGGTTGACGCCGAGCCCGAAACGCCGGCCGCTGCCGAGTTGCCGCTGACGCCCGCCGCCGAGCCGTGGCTGACCCTGCCAGTGGCAGAAGAACCGGTCGCGCTGGTTGAAGAAGCAGCGCCGCATGTGACGCCAGTGATTCCTGCGCCGGTTGCCGAAGTGGCTGCGCAGCCTGTGCCTGAGCCGGTTGTCGCGCCAGCGCCGATCATTTCTGAACCCGCCGCCCCGGTTGTTCCGCCGTCCGAGCCTGAGCCCGCACCGCTTGCCGCTGCGCCGGTTATCACTCCGATCGTGCCGGTCGAAGCACCTGTAGAAGCGCCCGTCGAAACCCCGCGCACCGAAGAAACCAAAGCCGGCTTCTTCGCCCGTCTCAAGCAAGGCCTGTCGAAGACCAGCGCCAGCATCGGCGAGGGCATGGCCAGCCTGTTCCTCGGGCGCAAGACCATCGACGATGACCTGCTCGATGACCTCGAAACCCGTCTGTTGACCGCCGACGTCGGCGTCGAAGCCACTACGCAGATCATCCAGCGCCTGACCCAGAAGGTCGCACGCAAGGAGCTGGCCGACGCCGACGCCCTGTACAAATCTCTGCAGGCCGAATTGGCAGCGATGCTCAAGCCGGTTGAACAGCCGCTGAAAATCGCCTCGCAGAACAAGCCGTTCGTGATTCTGGTGGTCGGCGTCAACGGCGCTGGCAAGACCACCACCATCGGCAAGCTGGCGAAGAAGCTGCAATTGGAGGGTAAGAAGGTCATGCTGGCGGCCGGCGACACCTTCCGCGCCGCGGCCGTGGAGCAATTGCAGGTCTGGGGCGAGCGCAACAAGATTCCGGTGATTGCCCAGCACACCGGCGCCGATTCCGCTTCGGTGATCTTCGACGCGGTGCAAGCGGCCAAGGCCCGTGGCATCGACGTGCTGATCGCTGACACCGCCGGTCGTCTGCACACCAAAGACAACCTGATGGAAGAACTGAAAAAGGTTCGCCGGGTGATCGGCAAGCTCGACGCCGACGCGCCGCACGAAGTGCTGCTGGTGCTCGACGCCGGCACTGGCCAGAACGCCATCAACCAGGCCAAGCAGTTCAACCAGACCGTCGAACTGACCGGCCTGGCCCTGACCAAACTCGACGGCACCGCCAAGGGCGGGGTGATTTTCGCCCTGGCCAAGCAGTTCGGCCTGCCGATCCGCTACATCGGCGTCGGTGAAGGCATCGACGATTTGCGCACCTTTGAAGCCGAACCCTTTGTCCAGGCACTGTTTGCCGAGCGGGAGCGTTCATGATTCGTTTCGAACAGGTCGGTAAACGCTACCCGAACGGTCACGTCGGCTTGCATGAGCTGAGCTTTCGAGTCCGTCGTGGCGAGTTCTTGTTTGTCACCGGTCACTCCGGTGCCGGTAAATCCACGCTGTTGCGCCTGTTGCTGGCAATGGAACGGCCGACCAGCGGCAAACTGCTGCTCGCCGGGCAGGACCTGAGCACCATCAGCAACGCGCAGATTCCGTTCCTGCGCCGACAGATCGGCGTGGTGTTCCAGAATCACCAGTTGCTGTTCGATCGTACGGTGTTCAACAACGTCGCCTTGCCGCTGCAGATCCTCGGCCTGTCCAAGGTCGAGATCGCCAAGCGCGTCGATTCGGCGCTGGAACGCGTGGCACTGTCGGACAAATCCGATCTGTACCCGGGCGATCTGTCCACCGGTCAGCAACAGCGCGTCGGCATTGCCCGCGCCATCGTCCATCGCCCGGCCTTGCTGCTGGCAGACGAACCGACCGGTAACCTCGACCCGCGTCTGGCGGCGGAGATCATGGGCGTGTTCGAAGACATCAACCGTTTGGGCACCAGCGTGCTGATCGCCAGTCACGACCTGGCACTGATCGCGCGCATGCGTCATCGCATGCTGACCCTGCAACGCGGCCGCCTGATCGGCGACGGGGAGGCCGGGGTATGAGTGCGACACGCAGTCCGAAGGTTTCCGAGCGCGTGGCCCCGAAGGCCGCCGACCCGCAACCGCAGAAGAAGAAAAAACACGACGATGACGACGGCCCGGACTTCGCCACGCTGTTTCACGCCTGGATCGAAAGCCATCGCGCCAGCCTGCTCGATAGCCTGCGCCGCCTCGGCAAACAGCCGATCGGCAGCTTCTTCACCTGCATGGTGATGGCCGTGGCGTTGAGTCTGCCGATGGGGCTGTCGCTGTTGCTCAACAACGTTGAGCGTCTTGGCGGTTCCTGGCAGCGCGCGGCGCAGATTTCCCTGTACCTGCAACTCGACGCCAGCCCGGAGCAGGGTGAAGCGCTGCGTGAGCAGATCAAAGGCATGCCCGGCGTCGCTGATGCCGAATATGTCGGCCGCGATCAGGCGCTGGAAGAATTCCAGCAGCAGTCCGGCCTGGGCGAAGCCCTGCGTGAGCTGCCCGACAACCCTTTGCCGGGTGTGGTGCTGGTGACCCCGAACGAAGTCGACAAGCCGACACTCGAAGCATTAAGACAAAAACTTTCCGAGCTGCCGAAGGTACAACAGGCGCAACTTGATCTAGTCTGGGTCGAGCGTCTGGCCGCCATCCTCAAGCTTGGCGACCGCTTTGTCTTCGGTCTGACGGTATTGTTGGTGTCTGCATTACTTTTGGTGATAGGCAATACCATTCGTCTTCATATTGAAAACCGCCGCACCGAGATAGAAGTGATTAAACTCGTCGGCGGCACTGACAGTTATGTGCGCCGCCCTTTCCTGTATATGGGCGCGTTGTATGGCTTCGGTGCAGGGCTGTTGTCCTGGGGCGTATTGGCGTTCGGCCTCAATTGGCTGAACGATGCGGTGGTCGGACTGGCCGGTTTGTACGGCAGTGATTTCGCCCTGGCCGGCGTGCCAGTGGCCGACGGTCTGTCGCTCTTGCTTGGCGCGGTGCTGTTGGGTTATATCGGTGCATGGATTGCAGTCGCACGTCATCTCAGGGAGCTGGCGCCGAAGTAGAATCTTTTTTGCGCGTGATTGACCTTGCGGTTTTTATGGGAACTTGTACCTGAGTTCCCGGTCAATTTTTCGCAGTGCCGAGAGGCACGAGTATGTGAGTGGGAGGTTTTTTCGTATGACCAATTCTTTGCAACCTGCGTATGCGCTGGTTCCGGGTGCGAACCTGGAAGCCTATGTGCACACCGTCAACAGCATTCCATTGCTGACGCCGGAGCAGGAGCGTGAACTGGCCGAGAGTCTCTACTATGAGCAGGATTTGGGGGCGGCTCGGCAGATGGTGCTCGCCCACCTGCGTTTTGTCGTACACATTGCCCGTAGCTATTCCGGCTACGGTCTGGCTCAGGCTGACCTGATACAGGAAGGCAACGTCGGCCTGATGAAGGCCGTCAAGCGCTTCAACCCGGAAATGGGCGTGCGTCTGGTGTCGTTCGCCGTGCACTGGATCAAGGCGGAAATTCACGAGTTCATCCTGCGCAACTGGCGCATTGTGAAAGTCGCGACCACCAAGGCCCAGCGCAAGCTGTTCTTCAACCTGCGCAGCCAGAAGAAGCGTCTGGCGTGGCTGAACAACGAGGAAGTCCACCGTGTGGCGGAAAGCCTTGGCGTCGAACCACGTGAAGTGCGCGAGATGGAAAGCCGCCTGACCGGCCACGACATGGCCTTCGACCCGGCTGCCGAAGCCGACGACGACAGCGCTTTCCAGTCGCCGGCCAACTACCTGGAAGACCACCGGTACGACCCGGCGCGTCAACTGGAAGATGCCGACTGGAGCGACAACTCCAACACCAACCTGCACGAAGCACTGGAAGTGCTGGACGAGCGCAGCCGTGACATCCTCTACCAGCGCTGGCTGGCGGAAGAGAAAGCCACACTGCACGATCTGGCGCAGAAGTACAACGTGTCGGCCGAGCGAATCCGTCAGCTCGAAAAGAGCGCGATGAACAAGCTCAAGTTGTCGATCGCCGCGTAACCGGCGCATCAGCAATAAAAAACGCCCCGATCAGCGATGATCGGGGCGTTTTCATTTCTGGCTTTACGCAAAACCCATGTGGGAGCGAGCTTGCTCGCGAAAGCGGAGTGTCAGTCACCGCCACTGCTGAATGATCCACCGCATTCGCGAGCAAGCTCGCTCCCACATTGGAATTTCGGTGTTATTCAGCCCAAGGCGCCCGTCGCGAATCATTCAGCCCGAGCAAGTAACTGTCCCCGCCCAGCTGACTCATCTGCTGCCGAATCCACCCGGCGCGTCGCGATACATAACCGGTCGGATGACTCGCGCTCCACACCCGTGGATTGGGCAGTACGGCAGCCAGATAACTCGCCTGCTGGCGCGACAATGACTTCGCGCTCACGCCAAAGTGATGGCGGGCCGCCGCTTCAGCGCCAAACACGCCGTCATCCCACTCGACACTGTTCAGGTACACCTCAAGAATCCGCTGCTTGGGCCAGAACACCTCGATCAGCGCGGTAAACCACGCTTCCAGGCCTTTGCGCAGATAACTGCGACCAGACCACAGAAAGAGGTTTTTCGACACCTGCTGGCTCAAGGTGCTGGCCCCGCGAATCGAACCGCCCAGTTCGTTGTGGGCCAGAGCGGCCTGAATCGCGCGCAGATCGAAGCCCCAGTGCTCGGGGAATTTCTGGTCTTCGCCAGCAATCACCGCCACTTTCAGGTCGTCGGAAATCTCGTCCCACGGCTTCCAGGTGCGCTGCAGGTCGATCGGCTCGCCGTCGACCCAGGATTCGACCTTGCGCTCGACCATCAACGCCGTACCCGGCGGTGGCACGAAGCGGAACACCAGCACCAGTAAGAC
The DNA here is from genome assembly GCF_004307515.1 of Pseudomonas sp. Sample_14. Lineage (NCBI taxonomy): Bacteria > Pseudomonadati > Pseudomonadota > Gammaproteobacteria > Pseudomonadales > Pseudomonadaceae > Pseudomonas > Pseudomonas sp. Sample_14. The sequence continues at coordinate 140,185 of NZ_RCOC01000025.1, forward strand.
ACTGCCGCCGGCGAACCAGAGCAGAGCCTTCGTGAGACGACGGAAAATTGAACGCAGCATAGAGATGGCTTGGCCGAACCCGTGGAGCGGGCCATTATACAGACCCTGCCGATGGCGTCTGACTGGAGTTCCCCATGCTGCGTGGCTTTTTGATGCTGGCCGCTTTTTTCGGATTCACCGGTGTTGCGCTGGGCGCGTTTGCCGCCCACGGCCTGAAAAACCGTCTGACGCCGGAATACCTGACGATTTTCCACACCGGCGTCACCTACCAACTGGTGCACACACTCGCGCTGTTCGGCGTTGCGCTGCTGGCCACGCAGATTCAGGGGCGCCTGATTACTTGGGCCGGCCTGTCCTTCACCGTCGGCATTATGTTGTTCTCCGGCAGCCTGTATCTGCTGACCATGACCGGCATCAGCAAACTCGGCATCATCACGCCGTTCGGTGGCTTGGCATTTCTGGTCGGTTGGATCTGCCTCGGCCTCGCCGCCTGGCGCTTGCAGCCAACCGCTTGACGCTTGGTACTGACCTTTAGGTCATGATCGGGCTAGAATGCCAGCCCCTAAAAATGATGGCGGCGTTGTGCATGCGCATTCAGTTGAACGGCGAGTCCTTTGAATTGCCCGACGGTGAAACCGTTGCGGGCCTGATCACCCGTCTGGATCTGGCCGGACGTCGCGTGGCGGTCGAGCTCAATCTGGACATCGTCCCGCGCAGCCAGCATGCCGACACCACATTGAACGACGGCGACAACGTCGAAGTGGTCCACGCCATCGGCGGCGGCTGATTGCCCCGGCCCGCAAGGGCACAGAATTCTGCAAGACCCTCACCCTTGAAGAGGATTTCCCATGAGCATCGTTCGTAGCGACAAGCCTTTTGTGCTGGCCGGTCGTACTTACCAGTCGCGTTTGCTGGTCGGTACCGGCAAGTACCGTGACATGGAAGAAACCCGCCAGGCCATCGAAGCCTCGGGTGCCGAGATCGTCACCTTCGCCGTGCGCCGCACCAACCTGGGCCAGATCGAAGGCGAGCCGAACCTGCTCGAAGTGCTGTCGCCGGATCGCTACACCTTCCTGCCGAACACTGCCGGTTGCTACGACGCCATCGAAGCCGTGCGCACCTGCCGCCTGGCCCGTGAGCTGCTCGATGGCCACAATCTGGTGAAGCTGGAAGTGCTGGCCGACCAGAAAACCCTGTTCCCCAACGTGATCGAAACCCTCAAGGCCGCCGAAACCCTGGTCAAGGAAGGCTTCGACGTGATGGTCTACACCAGCGATGACCCGATCATCGCTCGCCAGTTGGCGGAAATCGGCTGCATCGCCGTGATGCCGCTGGCCGGTCTGATCGGCTCCGGTCTGGGCATCTGCAATCCGTACAACCTGCAGATCATCCTCGAAGAAGCCAAGATCCCGGTGCTGGTGGATGCCGGTGTCGGTACCGCTTCCGACGCGACCATCGCGATGGAGCTGGGTTGCGACGCCGTACTGATGAACTCGGCCATCGCCCACGCCCAGCAACCGGTCATGATGGCGCAAGCCATGCAGCACGCCATTGTCGCCGGTCGCCTGGCGTACCTCGCCGGCCGCATGCCGAAAAAACTCTATGCCAGCGCCTCTTCGCCGCTGGATGGTCTGATCAAGTAAGAGCCATTGATGACTGAATCGAACGACACGCCTGTCCAGCCGGACGAAGGCGACGAGCGCCAACACCGCCGTATCAAGAGTTTCGTGATGCGCGCCGGGCGCATGACCGAAGGCCAGCAACGCGGCCTGGACCAGGGCGCGCCGCTGTACGTGCTGCCGCTGGCCGATGCGCCGGTCGATTACGACCAGGTGTTCGGCCGCTCGGCACCGCGCTCGCTGGAAATCGGTTTCGGCATGGGCCACTCGCTGCTGGAAATGGCCGCGGCCGCTCCGGAGCAGGATTTCATCGGTGTTGAAGTGCATCGTCCGGGTGTCGGCGCGCTGCTCAATGGCGTGTTGACCCAAGGGCTGACCAACCTGCGGGTCTACGATTGCGACGCGATCGAAGTGCTCAACCGCTGCATCGCCGACAACAGCCTCGATCGTCTGATGCTGTTTTTCCCGGATCCGTGGCACAAGAGCCGCCACCACAAGCGCCGCATCGTCCAGGCCTCGTTCGCTGAACTGGTGCGCAGCAAGTTGAAGGTCGGCGGCATTCTGCACATGGCCACCGACTGGGAACCGTACGCCGAGTACATGCTGGAAGTGATGAACGTCGCCCCGGGCTACCGCAACCTCGCCGAAGATGGCAAATGCGTCCCACGCCCGGCCGAACGCCCGATCACCAAGTTCGAACGCCGTGGTGAACGTCTTGGCCATGGCGTGTGGGATCTGAAGTTCGAAAAGTTCGCTTAAGCATCACGCAATAAAAACTGTGGGAGCGAGCCTGCTCGCGAAAGCGGTCTGACAATCAACGATGATGTTGGATGTTAAGACGCCTTCGCGAGCAGGCTCGCTCCCACAATTGTTTTGTGTATGAGGAGATTACAGGGGGGCAAGAAATCGAGCGGGCACCTGCTCTGTCAACCAGACGCCATTTTCGGCCTGATAGAACTTGAAGCCCTGTTCTTCCATCTGCTTCGCGGCAACCTTCAGAACGACTGGCGTTCCGTAGCGTTGACCCACGGCCGACGCGGTGGCGATCTCATCGGACAGATGCACCTGATGGCGTTGTCCTGGAATCAAGCCTTGTTCGTGGATCGAGTCGAGAAAACGCGTCGCTGTTCCGTGGTAGAGCGTTTGCGGTGGCTGTTTCTGCTCGAATTGCAGATCAACGCTTTTCGTCGAGTGGCCTTGAACAGCGCGTATACAGTGGCCATCAGCGGAAATCGTAAAACGCTTCTTGTCACTGCTGGTTACGACGTTTTCAATCAGCTCACGACTTGAATGTCTGCCATCACGCGCCGCGCCGCTGATCAGTGCATCGATATTTGCCCAGCCTTCCGAATTCAGATTCAGTCCGATCGCTTGAGGCTGGTGACGCAACACGAAGCTGAGAAATTTGCTTGTCTCATCCAGTAGTTTTTTACTCATGAACTTCCCTTTCATTGCAATCAACTGTGGGAGCGAGCCTGCTCGCGAAAGCGGTCTGACAATCAACGATGATGTTGGATGTCATGACGCCTTCGCGAGCAGGCTCGCTCCCACATTTTGTTTCGGGGTGCTTGCGGGATCAGCGGCGGTCGGCGACGACGCCGATCAGTACCAACACCACCAGCAGCACCGGCGCCAGGCTGTAGTTGTTGAACTGGCTCAGGCCTTTGATCACCCACGGCGTGGCGTAGATCAGCGCGGCGCCGCTGCCGATCAGGCAGAGCAGGGCCATCAGCGGCACGCGCAGGGCGCCGGCGATGCTGCCCAGCCGTTGCTCGACCCAGCCTTTGAAGTCAGCGCCGAACAGCACCAGCAGGCAACCGACCAGCGCCAAAGCGATTTCCGAGAGATTGCTGCGGCTCCAGCGGGAGACGGTGGCCAGCAGGTCGAGTATCAAATCCATGCGTTTTCCCTTTGAGCTGAAGTCAGTTCAGAAATTGTTGCAGCAAATCGTTGAGGAACAGCTGGCCGCGTTCGGTCGCCGCCAGGCGTGACGGTTCGACCTGCAACAGGCCGCTTTGTTCGGCCTCGCGCCGGCCTTCGGCGAGGGTCTCCAGCGACAGGCCGGTGCGCTCCGGATACAGGCGCGATTCGACCCCGGCGGTCAGGCGCAGGGCGTTCATCAGGAACTCGAAGGGTATCTCGTCATTGCTCAGCGATTTCTCGCCAGCCTGAAAACTCTTCGCTGGGTTCAGATAATCCTTCGGCAGGCGGGTTTTCCACGTGCGCACGATGCGCCCGTCCGGATGACTCAGCTTGCCATGGGCGCCGGCGCCGATGCCGATGAAGTCGCCAAAACTCCAGTAATTGAGGTTATGCCGCGCCGGGCGACCGGCCTGGGCATACGCCGAAACTTCGTACTGCGCGTAACCGTGCTCGGCCAGCAGCGCCTGACCGGCTTCCTGAATGTCCCACAGGGTGTCGTCTTCCGGCAGCACTGGCGGCTGGTTCCAGAACACCGTATTGGGCTCCAGCGTCAGCTGATACCAGGAAATGTGCGTCGGCTTCAGCGCGATGGCCTGGCGCAGATCGCTCAGGGCATCGTCCAGCGACTGATCGGGCAAACCATGCATCAGGTCGAGGTTGAAGTTATCGAACCCGGCCTGCCGGGCCATGCCCGCCGCACGCACGGCTTCGTCACCATTGTGGATGCGGCCGAGGGCTTCAAGCTTTTCCTGCTGGAAACTCTGGATGCCGATCGACAGGCGATTGATCCCCAGCTTGCGATAAGCAACAAACTTCTCTTGCTCGAAGGTGCCCGGATTGGCCTCAAGGGTGATTTCGATGTCATCGGCGAACGGGATGCGTTGCTCGACGCCCTGCAACAAGCGTCCGAGGGCTTCGGCGCTGAACAGGCTCGGCGTCCCGCCACCGAAGAAAATCGAGGTCAGCTCACGGCCATACACCGCATGCAGATCCTGGTCGAGATCGGCCAGCAGCGCGTCGACGTATTCCTGCTCAGGCAGCACCGGGCTGGCGGTGTGCGAGTTGAAATCGCAATACGGGCATTTGCGTACACACCACGGAATGTGGATGTACAGCGCCAGGGGCGGCAGGGTTGGCAGCGGTGCCCGAGGCGAGGACGCGGCGCCGCCGATGATCAGCGACGACGCGGAAGAATCAGTGGTCATTTCAAGCCCAGACGCTGGCGCAGCAGATCCATTGCACGGGCGCGGTGGCTGATCTGGTTTTTGTCGGCCGGGCTCAGTTCGGCGCTGGAGCAGTCGCGCTCCGGCACCCAGAACAGTGGGTCATAACCGAAGCCGTGCTCGCCGCTGGCAGCGGTGAGGATGCGCCCGTGCCACAGGCCTTCGCAGAGGATCGGCAGCGGATCATCGGCGTGGCGCACCAGTGCCAATACACAGACGAACTGCGCGCCGCGCTCGGCTTGTGGCACGTCCTTGAGCGCATCGAGCAGTTTGGCGTTGTTCGCCGCATCGCCCTGGCCGTCGGCGTAACGCGCCGAATAGATGCCCGGCGCACCGCCAAGGAAATCCACTGCCAGCCCGGAGTCGTCGGCCAGTGCCGGCAGCCCTGAAATACGCGCGGCATTGCGGGCCTTGAGGATCGCGTTCTCGACAAACGACAGGCCGGTTTCTTCCGGTTCGACCTTGCTCCACTCGCCAATCGAGCGCAGTTGCACCGAGTCGCCGAGCATGGCCTGGAGTTCTTTGAGTTTGCCGGCGTTATGGCTGGCCAGTACGAGCTGCTTGATGTTCATCATTCGCCGGGAAAGAGTTCTTGGTTGAAATTGATGGTGTTGATCTTGTCGCCGTTCTGCACCTTGATTTCAAAGGTGCGGGTTTCCTGCTGCGGCACCGGGTACTGGGCGATGTAGTAGATCGCGCCCTGTTCGGTGACCTGGCGGAATTTCAGCGGCACGCTGTTGCTGGTCAGGTCCTTGACCGTGCCGGTGACGCTGGCGATCACCGGTTTGCCGTCCTTGACCACCGAGACGTTGATCACGCCCTGATTCTTGCTGCGGATCAGCTCGGCAGCCTTGGCGATGTCCGGTTGCAGGAACGTCGAGTTGAACGTGTTGTAGTGCACCGTGATGTCGCCGAAGGTTTCCTTGCGTTCACCTTTGATGACGTCCGCCGCCATGGCGCTGGCGCTCAGGCAGGCGGTGAGTAACAGCAACGCTAGACGACTCATGTTCGTGCTCCTTCGAATGCCCAGGCTCAGACCGCGACTCGGTGGTCCGCCAACTGCGGACTGCTGACGCGGTAGATACCGATTTCACCTAACAGATTAGGCCATAGCTTACTGGCCCACCCGTGGCGGTGCTGTTGATCCACGGCAAGCCGATCAATGACCTTGGCGTCACGTTCGCGGCACAGTTCTTCGAAGTCCTCGAAGGTGCAGAAGTGGATGTTCGGCGTGTTGTACCAGGTGTAGGGCAGGAATTCCGAGACCGGCATGCGGCCCTTGCTCGCCAGGTACCAGCGGCAGCGCCAGTGGCCGAAATTGGGGAAAGTGATGATGCACTGCCGGCCGACCCGGAGCATTTCGTCGAGGATCTTGTCCGGGTAATGCACCGCTTGCAGGGCCTGGGTCATGACGACGATGTCGAAACTGTTGCTGGCGAAGTTGCCCAGGCCTTTGTCCAGATCCTGCTCGATGACGTTGATGCCCTTGGCCACGCACTCGGCGATGTTGTCGGCGTCGTTTTCCAGGCCATAACCGGTGACGTTCTTGTTGTCGCGCAGCCAGGTCAGCAGCTCGCCGTCACCGCAACCCAGGTCGAGGACGCGGCTGCCGGCGGGGATCCATTCCTGGATGATTTCCAGATCAGCTCTCATGGCTTTCTCACAACGAAATGCGGTTCATGTAATTGCCGAACGCCTGCAAATAGCGCGGGATCGGAATCAGGAAGGCGTCGTGGCCCTGGGGGGCGTCGATTTCCAGATAACTGACGTCCTTGCGCGCGGCCATCAGCGCATCCACCAGTTCCCGCGAGCGCGCCGGGGAGAAGCGCCAGTCGGTGGTGAACGACATCACGCAGAACTTGGCCGTGGCGTTTTCGAAGGTTTTCGCCAGGTCATCGTCGAAGTTAGCCGCTGGATCGAAGTAATCCAGCGCTTTGGTCATCAACAGATAGGTGTTGGCATCGAAGCGCCCGGAGAACTCTTCGCCCTGATAACGCAGGTAGCTTTCGACCTGGAACTCGACACTGTGGAAGTCGTAGTTGAGCTTTTCGCTCTTCAGGCCACGGCCGAATTTCTCACCCATTGAATCATCGGACAGATAGGTGATGTGCCCGACCATGCGCGCGAGCATCAGCCCGCGCTTGGGGATCACGCCCGCTTCCTGGAACGAACCACCGTGGAATTCCGGATCGGTGAGGATCGCCTGACGCGCGACTTCGTTGAAGGCGATGTTCTGCGCCGACAATTTAGGCGCCGAGGCGATCGCCAAGCAGTGACGTACGCGATCCGGGTAGGTGATGGTCCATTGCAGGGCCTGCATGCCGCCGAGGCTGCCGCCGATCACCGCTGCCCACTGGCGGATGCCGAGCAGGTCAGCCAGACGCGCTTGGCTGTGCACCCAGTCTTCCACGGTGAGCACCGGGAAATCGGCGCCGAACGGCTTGCCGGTTTCCGGGTTGATACTGCTCGGGCCGGTGGAGCCGTTGCAGCCACCGAGGTTGTTCAGGCTGACCACAAAGAACTTGTTGGTGTCGATCGGCTTGCCGGGGCCGATGCAGCTGTCCCACCAACCGGGCTTGCGGTCGTCGACGCTGTGATAACCAGCGGCGTGATGATGACCGGACAGCGCGTGGCAGATCAGCACGGCGTTGCTCGCCTGGGCGTTCAGCGTGCCGTAGGTTTCATAAATCAGGTCATAAGCGGCCAGCGAACGGCCACAGGCCAGCGTCAGCGGTTCGCTGAAATGCGCGGTTTGCGGCGTTACCAGACCAACAGAATCGGCGGGAAAGGCAGTTGGCATCGACCCTGCTCTCGTTGAAATGAGGCGTAAGTCTAAAGACCGGGGGGGTTAGCGGCAAGCAGCCCTCACCCTAACCCTCTCCCAGAGGGAGAGGGGACTGACCAAGGTGTTCTGTCGAACTGCGCCGACCTGATAATTGCGAGTCGAACTCCAATCTTGAGCTCAACACAAATCGGCTCCCTCTCCCTTGGGAGAGGGCTGGGGTGAGGGGCGCAGACGACGCCATATCAAGCCGAGCGCCAATCCCTCTCACCTCACATCAGCAAACGCAGAATCTCCGGCATCATCGTCATCGCCGCCAGATTGTTGATCACCAGCATGTCGATCAATTTCAGTGCAAGGAAGGCGAAGATCGGCGACAGGTCCAGGCCACCGAGATTCGGCAGGAAGCGGCGGAACGGTGCCAGCGCCGGTTCACAGATCTGGTTGACCAGTTCAGCGCCCGGATTGTGGCTGCCCGGTGCGACCCACGACAGGATTACGCTGATGATCAGGGCGAAGAAGAAGATCTTCAGGAACAGTGCAGTGACGCCGATCAGCGACCAGATCACCAGTTGCAGCGGGTTGCCAGTGGTGCCGTAGGTCAGCAGCAGGGTCAGCGCCATCAGCAGCAGTTGCACCAGAATCGCCAGCACCAGCGACGACATGTCGAGGCCGAACAGGCTCGGGATGATCCGGCGCAAAGGCTTGAGCAGCGGCTGAGTGGCCTTGACCACGAACTGGCACAGCGGGTTGTAGAAGTTCGCCCGCACCAGTTGCAGGACGAAGCGCAGCAGCACGATCAGCAGGTACAGGCTGCCGAGGGTTTGCAGCACGTAAACCGCTGCGGTGTTCAATCCGATCATGTAAGGCTCCTTTATTTGCCCAGTTGTTCGGCCATTTCGGCCGAGCGGTGCGCGGCGGCGCCGAGTGCGGTTTCAACCAGCGCTTCGAAGCCGCCAGCCTGGAATGATTTGATCGCAGCTTCCGTGGTGCCGTTTGGCGAGGTCACGCGGCGACGCAGTTCGGCGGCGTCGACATCGCTGGACACCGCCATGTGCGCGGCGCCCAGAGCAGTCTGCACGGTCAGTTGCTCAGCGATCTCTTTTGGCAGGCCAAGTTTGACGCCGGCGGCGGTCATCGCTTCGATCAGCAGGAAGAAGTACGCCGGGCCGGAGCCGGACACTGCGGTGACTGCGTCCAGTTGCTGTTCTTCTTCCAGCCACAGGGCGATGCCGACGGCGGACAGCAGCTCTTCGGCTTGCTGGCGCTGCTCGGCGCTCACTTCGCTGGTCGCGTACAGACCGCTGACACCCTGACGCAGCAGCGCCGGAGTGTTCGGCATGCAGCGCACGATCGGCTGCTCGCCGAGCCATGCAGTCATGCTCGCGCAGGTGATGCCGGCGGCGATCGACACCACCACTTGATTCGGTTTCAGGCTTGGGCGAATCGCCTCGCACACGGCTTTCATCGCCTGTGGCTTGACCGCCAGGACGATGACATCGACGCCGTCGATGGCCTGGGCGTTGTCAGCGAAGGTTTCGATGCCGTGTTCGGCGCTGACTTTGGCGCGGGTGTCTTCGCCCGGATCGCTGGCGCGGATCTGCGCCGCTTCCAGACCTTTGGCGCGCAAGCCGCCAATCAGACTGGCCGCCATGTTGCCCGCACCGATAAACGCAATACGTGTGTTGCTCATGTGTGGTCCTTATCTGGAAACGTTCAAGACTGGGAATAATCTCTGGCGCCAAACAGCGCGGTACCGATCCGCACCCAGGTGGCGCCTTGGGCGATGGCCGACTCAAGGTCGTGGCTCATGCCCATGGACAGTGTGTCGAGCGGCAGAGCGAGGCTCGCCTGCAATTCCTGTACGGCGGCGAAGGCAGCGTCCTGTTCAGCGCGCTCCTCGGTCGGCTCGGGAATCGCCATCAGTCCGCGCAGTTTCAAGCGTGGCAGCGCGCTGATGGCCTCGGCCAGCGCTGGCAGATCGGCCGGGGTGCAACCGGATTTGCTCGCCTCGCCGCTGACATTGACCTGAATGCAGATGTTCAGTGGCGGCAGTTCGGCCGGGCGTTGTTCGGACAGGCGTTGGGCAATTTTCAGACGATCCACGGAGTGCACCCAGTCGAAATGCTCGGCAATCGCCCGAGTCTTGTTCGATTGAATAGGGCCGATGAAGTGCCAGATCAAGGGCAGGTCGGCCAGCTCCAGCTGTTTGCCCAGGGCTTCCTGCAAGTAGTTCTCGCCGAAGTCGCGCAGGCCCGCCGCATAGGCTTCCCGCAGGGCCTGGGCGGGTTTGGTCTTGCTCACGGCGAGCAAATGGATGCTGTTTTCGTCGCGGTGCGCAGCTTTCGCCGCTGCCTGGATGCGCGAACTAACCTGAAGGATGTTGTCTGCTATCGTGGACATCAAGAGGCGCCGGCGGTCTGTAGGTTCGCGGCATTCTACTGGAATTGAGGGACGCTATGGATATCACTGAACTGCTGGCCTTCAGCGCCAAACAGGGCGCTTCCGACCTGCACCTGTCGGCCGGCCTGCCGCCGATGATTCGCGTCGATGGCGACGTGCGACGGATCAATCTGCCGGCGCTGGATCACAAGCAAGTGCACGATCTGATCTACGACATCATGAACGACACCCAGCGCATCGAATTCGAGAAAAATCTGGAAACGGATTTTTCCTTCGATGTACCCGGCGTGGCGCGCTTTCGGGTCAACGCCTTTAACCAGAATCGTGGTGCCGGCGCCGTGTTCCGCACTATTCCGTCGAAAGTGCTGAGCATGGAAGACCTCGCCATGGGCGATGTTTTCCGCAAGATCACCGACGCGCCGCGCGGGCTGGTGCTGGTCACCGGGCCGACCGGCTCCGGCAAGTCGACCACGCTGGCGGCGATGATCGATTACCTCAACACCCATCGCCATCACCACATTCTCACCATCGAAGACCCCATCGAGTTCGTCCATGAATCGCGCAAATGCCTGATCAATCAGCGCGAAGTCCATCGCGATACGCGCAGCTTCGCCACCGCACTGCGCTCGGCCCTGCGTGAAGACCCGGACGTGATTCTGGTTGGCGAGATGCGTGATCTTGAAACCATTCGCCTGGCGCTGACCGCCGCCGAGACCGGGCATCTGGTGTTCGGCACGCTGCACACGACCTCGGCGGCGAAGACCATCGACCGCGTGGTGGATGTGTTCCCCGGCGACGAGAAGTCGATGGTCCGTTCGATGCTGTCGGAGTCGTTGCTGGCGGTAGTGTCGCAGACGTTGATCAAGAAGATCGGCGGCGGGCGGGTGGCGGCGCATGAAATCATGCTCGGGACATCGGCGATCCGTAACCTCATTCGCGAGGACAAGGTGGCGCAGATGTATTCAGCGATTCAGACCGGTGGGTCGTTGGGGATGCAGACACTCGATATGTGCCTGAAGGATCTGGTGACCAAGGGCTTGATCAGCCGCGAGCATGCGCGGGAGAAGGCGCGCACCCCGGATAACTTCTGAGGGTCGGTGGTGCGGCTGCCGGCCCCTCGCGAGCAGGCTCGCTCCCACATCAAACCGTATTCCTTCAGCTGGAATGCATTTTTCTGTGGGAGCGAGCCTGCTCGCGAAAAGGCCGGTACTGCTGAAGCTGATTCAGGAGATCAAACAGCTCAGCGCTGGACTACGCGCAGTTGCTGTTGTTCTTTCGGCAACACGCGCTTGGCCACAACGTAATGCTTTTCCCAGTACGGCTTGTTCAGCGTGTCGATGCTTACCGCTTTGCCCCGGCGCGGGGCGTGGATGAAGCGGTCGTTGCCCAGGTAGATGGCAACGTGGTTGACCCGACGGCTCTTGATGTTGAAGAAAATCAGATCGCCCGGCTTCAGATCCTTGCGCTCGACTTTCTCGCCGTGACCGCTGGCCATGGCATTGGAGGTGCGTGGCAGGTCGAACGTAGCGTCGTTGAACGCATATTTCACCAGACCGCTGCAATCGAAGCCTTTACTTGGGCTGCTGCCGCCCCAACGATAAGGTGTACCGAGGACGTTTACCGCACGGCTCAGCACATTGCTGCTTTCCTTGCTCGCCATCGGTGGCACCAGCTTGCTGCGGCTCTTGCTGCTCAGCGTGGTGGTCTTGCTCTTGCTGCTTTTGCTCGAAGGAGCCGAAGCATGGGATTTAGGGGTGAATCCGTTGACGTTGGGAAGACGTTGCTCACGATTGGTGGCGTGGGCGGCCAGTGGCATTAATAGGCAAATAGTCAGCCATGTCTTGAAAAATGGTCGCATTAGGCGTGGCTCATAAGTGATAGCGCGCAACTTTATAACAGCTTTTTTTGCCGTTCCGAGGCCGTTCATCGATTCATTCCGCCGCCTACGGAACCAAAAACGCTCAAAAAGTACGCAATTGTCCGACAGAAGTCAGGTTTTACAAGGGTTTCGCGCTAGCAACGGTAACATTTGCCATACGTCGGCCACCTGTAAAAAAGTCACAAAGAAATGAAGAATATTTATCTATCGAGTGCAATGAGGTCTTAATGAACAGCTATCAGCTCCCCCGCGTGAAAGAAAAAGACACTCACAGCAAAGTCATCGGCTACCTGCTGTGGATTTTCGGATTCACCGGTGCGCACCGCTTTTATTACGGCAAGCCGGTGACCGGAACGATCTGGTTCTTCACCTTCGGTTTGCTGGGGATTGGCTGGCTGATCGACCTGTTTCTGATCCCGGCGATGGATCGCGAAGCGGATTTGCGCTTTGCCGCCGGGCCGATCGAGTACAACGTCGCGTGGATTCTGCTGACTTTCCTCGGTGTGTTCGGCGTGCACCGGATGTATCAGGGCAAATGGATCAGCGGCCTGCTGTATCTGCTGACCGGCGGGTTGTTCTTTATTGGCGTGCTGTATGACTTCTGGACCCTGAACGATCAGGTGTCGGTGCGCAACGCGCAGAATCGCGGCGCCTTTCAGTAACCAGTAAGTAGTGGCGAGGGGATTATCCCCGTTGGGCCGCGAAGCGGTCCTGAATCCGAGAACGCGGTGGATTTGTTCCACCGCGTGCAATGGCTTCGCGACTGCTACGCAGCCGAACGGGGATAAATCCCCTCCCCACAATCTCCCTCAGCAGCAAGTCATGCCTGGTGAGTAATCCGCCCATCCACCAGCGTATAGCGCACCACGCCCGGCAGACTGTGGCCGATGAACGGGCAGTTCTCGCCCTTCGACAGCCAGTGCTCACCAGCCACCGTCGATGCCTTCGGATCGAACAGCACGATATCCGCCGCACCACCTACCGCCAGTTTGCCCGCCGGCAGGCGCAGGGCTTCGGCCGGGCCTGCGCTGAGACGTGCCAGCAGCGTCGGCAAGTCGAGCAAACCATCCTCGACCAGCGTCATCGCCAGCGGCAGCAGCAACTCAACACTGCTGATGCCCGGCTCGGTGGCGCCGAACGGTGCCAGTTTGGCGTCGCGCTCGTGGGGCTGGTGATGGCTGGAAATGGCCGAGACCACCCCGGACTTCACCGCTTCACGCAGGCCATCACGGTCAGCACGGGTGCGCAGCGGCGGCTGAACGTGGTAGAGGCTGTTGAAGTCGATCAGCGCTTCGTCAGTCAGGATCAGCTGATACAACGCAACATCCGCCGTTACCTTCAAGCCACGGGCCTGCGCCTGAGCAATCAGCGCCACACCGCGCGCACTGGTCAACTGGCTGAAATGCGCACGCACGCCGGTCTGCTCGACCAGTAGCAGATCGCGAGCCAGCGCCACGGTTTCGGCGGTTTCCGGGATGCCCGGCAGGCCTAGGAAACTGGCGACCGCGCCTTCGTGAGCGAGACCGCCCTCGGCCAGATCGTGGTCCTGCGAGTTGAAGATCACCGTCAGGTCGAAAGTCGCCGCGTATTCCAGCGCCCGGCACAGGGTGCGGCTGTTGCGGAAGCTCTCCAGACCGTTGCCGAACGCCACGCAACCGGCGTCGCGCAGCGCGACCAGTTCGGCCAGTTGCTCACCGTCCAGACCTTTGCTCAGCGCGCCAATCGGGAACACTTTGGTGTTGCCAGCCTCGCGGGCGCGGTCGAGGATCAGTTCGGCCACGGCGGATGTGTCGAGCACCGGTCTGGTCTTCGGCGGGCAGCACAGGCTGGTCACGCCACCGGCAGCGGCGGCGCGGGTTTCGCTGACGATCGAGCCTTTGCGGCTGTAGCCCGGCTCGCGCAGGGCAACGTTGAGGTCGACCAGGCCAGGCGCGGCGACCAGACCTTGGGCATCGATGGTTTCCACTGCGCTGAAACCGGCCGGTGCGGCGCCGAGCGCGACGATCTTGCAGGCTTCAACGTGGATGTCGGTGATTTGATCCAGGCCGCTGCTGGGATCGATGACGCGTGCGCCGAGAATGCTGAGCTTCACTGGGCGTTCTCCTGCTCGAATTGACGTTGCGCAGTCTGCCCGCTCATGGCCATGGACAGCACAGCCATACGAATCGCGATGCCGTAGGTCACTTGATTGAGGATCACCGAGTGCGGGCCGTCGGCCACCGCCGACTCGATCTCCACGCCACGGTTGATCGGGCCCGGGTGCATGACGATGCAATCGGGTTTGGCCCCGGCCAGACGTGCGGTGGTCAGGCCGAACAGGCGATAGAACTCGCCTTCGCTGGGCAGCAGGCCGCCGGTCATGCGCTCACGTTGCAGACGCAGCATGATCACCACGTCGACGTCCTTCAGGCCTTCGGCCATGTCGGTGTAGACCTTGACGCCGTATTGCTCGATGCCGATCGGCAGCAGGGTTTTCGGCGCGATCAGGCGGATGTCCGGGCAGCCGAGGGTCTTCAGCGCGAGCATGTTCGAGCGCGCCACCCGCGAATGGAGGATGTCGCCGACGATCGCCACCGAAAGATTTTCGAAACCGCCCTTGTGCCGACGGATGGTGAGCATGTCGAGCATGCCCTGGGTCGGGTGCGCATGCCGGCCGTCGCCGCCGTTGATGATCGCCACCTGCGGGCAGACATGCTCGGCGATGAAGTGCGCCGCGCCCGAGTCGCCGTGGCGCACGACGAACATGTCGGCAGCCATCGCTTCAAGGTTGCGCAGGGTATCGAGCAGCGTTTCGCCCTTGCTCGCCGACGATGTCGACACGTTCAGGGTGATCACGTCCGCCGACAGCCGCTGGGCCGCCAGTTCAAACGTGGTGCGGGTGCGCGTGGAGTTTTCGAAGAACACGTTGCACACGGTCTTGCCGCGCAGCAACGGGACCTTCTTCACCGCCCGGGCGCCGACTTCAAGGAACGAGTCGGCAGTGTCGAGGATTTCCGTCAGCAACTCGCGGCGCAGGCCGTCGAGCGAGAGGAAGTGGCGCAGCTGGCCCTGATCATTGAGCTGCAGCGGGCGCTTGGTATCTAGAGGCGTCATCGCGAGGGGGACTCTCAATAGGGCGGATTAAAGGGTGACGTCTTGCAGTTCAAGCGTCAGCGGCTCGGGGCCGGACAACTTGACCCGCTGGTTGCCGGCCAGGGTCAGGGTGGCGCCGACCACGTTCGGGCGGATCGGCAACTCGCCGGCGTCCAGGTCCAGCAGGCAGACCAGGGTGACGCTGGCCGGGCGGCCGTAATCGAACAGTTCATTCATGGCGGCGCGGATGGTCCGACCGCTCATCAGCACGTCGTCGATCAGCACCAGATGCTGGCCTTCGATCTCGAAGGGCAGGGCGGATGGGCGCACTTGCGGGTGCAGGCCGTTCTGGCTGAAGTCGTCGCGGTAGAAGGATACATCCAGCGTGCCCAGTGGCGCATCGCTGGCCATTTCCTTGAGCAGCGCCTGCGCGACCCAGATGCCGCCGGTGCGGATGCCGATGTAACGCGGTTCGCTGATGTCACGCTGGGCAAGGTGCGCCTTGAGGCGGGTCGCCATCTGGCTGATCAGATCGGCGGGATTGGGCAGGCTCATGGTTGCTCCTTCGTGATTCCGCGCTGCGTCCTGCCGGACGAAGCTCGGTTTATAACCAAAAGAAAAGCGCCGAAGCGCTTGTCAGGATTCAAACAATGCAGTGTTTTCATCGAGCCAGCCCTGCAGCAACAGGGCGGCGGCGATGGCGTCCACCGGGTTGTCGCGGTAACTGCCTTTCTGCCCGCCACGCACCAGTCGCTCGCCCTTGGCTTCGAAAGTGGTCAGGCGTTCGTCGTGGGTATAGAAGGGCAGGTTGTAGCGGCCGTTGAGGCGGCGGGCGAATTTCTCCGCGCGTACGCACATCTCGCTGGGCGTGCCGTCCATGTTCAGCGGCAGGCCGACCACCACGGCGTCGGGTTTCCATTCTTTTATCAGCGCTTCGACCTGATCCCAGTTCGGCACGCCGTTCTGCGCTTTCAGGGTGCACAGCTCGCGGGCCTGGCCGGTGATGACCTGGCCGACCGCGACGCCGATCTGTTTGGTGCCGTAGTCGAAGCCGAGAATCAGGCGCAGGGCCATCAGGCGTGACCTGCCTGGCTGGTGAGCAGATTGAGGTCGATGCCCAAGTGCCGCGCTGCCGCTTCCAGGCGCAATTCGCTGCGGGTGTTGAAGAGTATGTCGGCGTTGAACGGGCAGGTCAGCCAAGCGTTGTCGGCCAGTTCGGCTTCCAGTTGTCCGGCTTCCCAACCGGCGTAACCGAGGGTGATCAGGCTCTGCGCGGGGCCGACGCCGTCAGCGATGGCAAACAGCACGTCCTGCGAAGTCGACAGGGCCAGGTCGCCGTCCAGCTGCGCCGTGGCCTGGAACGTTTGGCCCGCCGGGTGCAGGACGAAACCGCGATCGGTCTGCACCGGCCCGCCGATGAAGATCGGCACATCCTGGCAACGCGCCGGCGGCTCGATGTCCGGGCGCAGCTGTTCGAGGATGTCGGCCAGGTTCAAGTCTTGCGGCCTGTTGACCACCAGCCCCATCGCGCCATTGGCCGTGTGCTCGACGATGTAGGTCAAGGTGTGGGCAAAGTTCGGGTCGG
>NZ_RCOC01000048.1:0-855 GCF_004307515.1 Pseudomonas sp. Sample_14
TACGTCGCCGCCGGCGATGAACTCAGCTGCTTTCTGAACAGTGTGGTCATCCTGTACATGGACGCGTTTCTTGCCGTCCTTGCTATGGGTTTCGACGTTGTGTTCATCTCCGGACGAGGACAAATAGATGTTGCGACGGCATCGAACTGCAGGTCACCGCCGCTTTTACGCTCGACGCGAATTTGAAGGTGGCCTGTCCCCGTTTGTCTCTCGAAAGGTGGTCTGTCCCCATTTATCCGGTCCCCATTTATTCGCTTTTCTTTCAATCGTCGGGAATCTCGATATGAAACGAATCTGCATCAATTTTCAAAGACATCCATCCTGGCCCAGGCAAAACATTTATTTCACCCTCAAGAAAATACTCACTTGCAGACTTATCGACTTTAGGCCCACTAATAAACTCCTCGACAAACTCATTACCTGAGGAACTCTTTCGATCGAGAGAATATTCACAGATAACTTTTCTCAACACACTCACACCCGAAAAGACCAGCCAGCAGTCACCCACATATTCATGCATTGCGTGCAAACCTTCACTCTTGCTCTCGTATCTGACCCATTCACCACCCTCGCTTCGAGCGTGTAACAAACCATTTACAAGACTCCATTCAACATACTCCACATCTCTAGCGGGATCGTAAATGTAATGAACAGGAAAAATACTTTCGCCCTTAGGACACTCATCTTCATCACACTGTACGATCCGAGCGCCATCCGCCGCTGTTACCAACTTCGTTTTTTTCAAGGCTAGGCCTCTTTCGACATAAAGGCGAACTACTCCATTTTCGAGCTCAAAGCCTCCATATACGCAGTCAAATGTGACGAGGGAATCAAACATCGCTGAAACTATCATTT
>NZ_RCOC01000103.1:0-151408 GCF_004307515.1 Pseudomonas sp. Sample_14
GCCGTGTCGGCGCTGGCGCAGTGGCTGATCGGCGGCAACGCCGGGATCTTCGCGGCGATGGTGGAAAGCATTTTCGCCATGGCCAAGCTGTCGGTCGAAGTCATGGTGCTGCTGTTCGGCACCCTTACCCTGTGGCTGGGCTTTCTGCGCATCGCCGAAAAGGCCGGGATCGTCGAGTGGCTGGCCAAGGTGCTCGGCCCGCTGTTTCTGCGGCTGATGCCGGAAGTCCCCGCCGGCCACCCTGCCCTAGGCCTGATCACGCTGAACTTTGCCGCCAACGGCCTTGGCCTGGACAACGCCGCCACGCCGATCGGCCTGAAAGCCATGAAAGCGCTGCAGGAGCTCAATCCCAGCTCCACCATCGCCAGCAATGCGCAGATCCTGTTTCTGGTGCTCAATGCCTCGTCGTTGACCCTGCTGCCCGTGACCATCTTCATGTACCGCGCCCAGCAAGGCGCGCCGGATCCGACGCTGGTGTTCCTGCCGATTCTGCTGGCGACCAGTTGCTCGACTATCGTCGGTTTCCTCTCCGTAGCTTTCATGCAACGCCTGCGCATCTGGGACCCGGTGGTCCTCGCCTATCTGCTGCCCGGCGCGCTGATCCTTGGCGGCTTCATGGCCCTGCTCGGCACGCTTTCCGCGACAGCGCTGGCGGGATTGTCGTCGATCCTCGGCAATCTCACGCTGTTCGGCCTGATCATGCTGTTTCTGCTGATCGGCGCGCTGCGCAAGGTCAAGGTGTACGAGGCGTTCGTCGAAGGCGCGAAAGAAGGCTTTGATGTGGCAAAGAACCTCTTGCCGTATCTGGTGGCGATGCTCTGTGCGGTTGGCGTGCTGCGCGCCTCTGGTGCGCTGGATTTCGGCCTGGACGGCATTCGCCATCTGGTCGAGTGGGCCGGCTGGGACACGCGCTTCGTCGATGCGCTGCCGACGGCGATGGTCAAACCGTTCTCCGGCAGCGCCGCACGGGCGATGCTCATCGAGACCATGCAGACTTCCGGCGTCGACAGCTTCCCGGCGCTGGTCGCGGCGACGGTGCAGGGCAGTACCGAAACCACGTTCTATGTGCTGGCGGTGTACTTCGGCGCGGTGGGCATTCAGCGCGCGCGGCACGCGGTCGGGTGTGCGTTGCTGGCTGAGTTTGCCGGAGTGGTGGGCGCTATCGGGGTCTGCTACTGGTTCTTCGGCTGAGCAAAATTCCCATGTGGGAGCGAGCCTGCTCGCGAAGACGGAGTGTCAGTCAACGCTTAAGTGACTGATACACCGCTTTCGCGAGCAGGCTCGCTCCCACAGGAGCTGTGGTGTGTCAGCGCGGTTGCGGGGCGAGTTTCTGGCCTTGCTCCACGGCCCAAGCCACAACCTTGGCCGTAAGGCGATCACTGGCCTGACCAAACCCGGCGACCACCGCTGGCACCTGCACATCGCTCAACGGCTGGCGCTCTTCAAAACGGCGGCTGGCGAGGATGCGCTGGTCGTAACCACGCACCAGCAACGCATCGACCCGCACCACAACGCCGGCCTGGGTGCCCTGATATTCGGTCTGAAACGCCTGCAAACTGCCGCCCAGTTCCAGATCCGCCTGGAAGTTGCTGTCGTCGGTGCTCAGCAACGTCACTCTGCCGTCACGCTGGAATCCATCGAGCAGGCGATTGCGCAGCAGTACCGGCGCCGGATCGCTCCAGCGCGAGCCTTTGTAGCTGCTGATCACATCGCCCTGCGGGATAACGGCAATGCTCGGCCGGTTCAGTGCTTCGCTGGCCTGCAATTTATTCAAGCGCAGCGACCACGACTGCGTCGCCGCCGGGCTGGCCGAGGCGGGCGCTTGCGCAGCGGGCAGGCGGTAGACGTCCGAAGGTTCCGACTTGGGCAAGATCGAGCACGCGCCGATCAGGGTCAGGCCAGCGCCGAGCAGGGCGATTCGAGTCAACTTCATGGGGTGAATTCCTTGTTCTTGTCGCTGCCCAGCAGGTAGCCGCTGGGGTTGGCCTCAAGGCGTTGGGAAATGGCGCGCAGCGAGGTCAGCGTCTCGCGCAGTTCGCGAATCGCCGGGGCCAGGCCGTTGAGGCCCTGCATGCCGTTATCCAGCGAATTCTGGTTTTTGCTGAGCAAGCCGTTGATGGTCACGCTGCTTTGCTCCAGCGACTTCATCGCCTGTTCGGCACTGCCCAAGGCCTGCTTGCCCTGATCGTTAAGCAGGCCGTTGGCGTTGCGCATCAGCAGTGAGGTCTGCTCGAGCATGCTGCCGGCCTGTTTGCCGACGGTCGCCAGTTGCTGCATGGCTTGTTTGATGTCGCCGCGCTGGTCGTTGATGGTGCCGGTGGTCTGTTCCAGATGGGCGAGGGTCTTGCTCACGCGCTCGACGTTTTCCGCGGAGAACATGTGGTTGGCGTTTTGCAGCAGGGCGCTGATGCCGGTCATCAAGTCGCTGCTGTCGTTGAGCAGGCGGGAAATAGGCGAGGGCGAGGCGACCAGAGTTGGCAGCTTGCCGTCATGCCCGCGCAATTTCGGGCTCTCGGGTGTGCCGCCGCTGAGCTGGATGATCGACGTGCCGGTGATGCCGGTCAGTGCCAGTTTGGCCTGGGTGTCTTCCTTGACCGGCGTGTCGCCCGCCAGACGAATCCGCGCCAGCACCCGGCGCGGATCCTGCGGGTCGAGGCGCAGGCTGACCACGTCACCGACCTTGATCCCGCTGTACTGCACCGAACTGCCCTTGGACAGACCGCTGACCGCCTCGTTGAACACCACTTCGTAATCCTTGAACTCGGTGTCGACGCTGGATTTGGCCAGAAACAGGCCGAAGAGCAGGGCGCCGGCCACGACGATCACCGTGAACAGGCCGATCAACACATGATGGGCTCGGGTTTCCATATCAGACCTCGTTGAGCAGTTTGGCGGCGTCCAGCGCCGAGCGGCCGCGCGGGCCGTGGAAGTATTCGTGAATCCACGCGTCGTCGGTTTCCGAGACGTCGTCGATAGGGCCGGCGACCAGCACTTTCTTCTGCGCCAGCACCGCCACGCGATCGGTGATGGTGTACAGCGTGTCGAGGTCGTGGGTCACCAGAAACACGCTCAGACCCAACGCATCACGCAGGGTCAGGATCAATTGATCGAACTGCGCCGCGCCAATCGGATCAAGGCCGGCGGTGGGTTCGTCGAGAAACAGAATGTCCGGATCCAGCGCCAGGGCGCGCGCCAGCGCCGCGCGCTTGATCATGCCGCCGGACAGCGACGCCGGGTATTTGTCCGCCGCCGACAGCGGCAGCCCGGCCAGCGCCAGTTTCACCGCCGCCAGGTGCTCGGCGTCGTGACGGCTGAGGCCGGCGTGTTCGATAAGGGGCAGGGCGACGTTCTCGGTCACGGTCAACGACGAGAACAGCGCGCCCTTCTGGAACAACACACCAAAGCGCCTTTCGATCAGCGAGCGCTCATGCTCGGGCAGATTCGGCAGGTTCTGGCCGAAGACCTTGACCATGCCTTCGCTGGGCCGATTCAGCCCGACGATGCTGCGCAGCAGCACCGATTTACCGGTACCGGAGCCGCCGACCACGGCGAGGATCTCGCCCTTGTACACGTCCAGATCAAGGTTTTCGTGCACGCTCTGCGGGCCGAAGCGATTGCACAGGCCACGGACTTCGATCACCGCCTCCGAGGGCGCGCGGGGTAGACGACTCACCAGCCCATCTCCATGAAAAACAGCGCGGCCACCGCATCGAGCACGATCACCACGAAAATCGACTGGACCACGCTGGAGGTGGTGTGCGCGCCGACCGATTCGGCGCTGCCGCTGACCTTGAAACCTTCCAGGCAACCGATCGCCGCGATCAGGAAGGCGAAGATCGGCGCCTTCACCAGCCCGACCAGAAAATGCTGAATGCCGATGTCCGATTGCAGCAGCGAGAGGAACATCGCCGGCGAGATGTCCAGCGACACCGCACACACCACACCGCCGCCGACGATCCCCGAGAGCATCGCCAGAAACGTCAGCATCGGCAGCGCCACCAGCAGCGCCAGCACGCGCGGCACCACCAGCAATTCGATCGGGTCGAGGCCGAGAGTACGGATCGCGTCGATTTCTTCGTTGGCCTTCATCGAGCCGATCTGTGCGGTAAAAGCACTGGCGGTGCGCCCGGCCATCAGGATCGCCGTGAGCAGCACGCCGAATTCGCGCAGGAACGAGAAGCCGACCAGGTCCACGGTAAAAATCGTCGCGCCGAAACTGGCCAGCACTGTGGCGCCAAGAAACGCCACCACCGCGCCCACCAGAAACGTCAGCAGGGCCACGATCGGCGCGGCGTCGAGGCCGGTTTGCTCGATGTGCGCGATCATCGGCGTGATGCGCCAGCGCTTGGGCCGCAACAGCCCACGGGCGATGACTTCAAGGATCAGGCCGACGAAGCCGAGCAGTTGCATCGTGTCGGTCCAGACCTTGTCCACCGCGCGGCCAATGCGCGTCAGCAGTTGCACGCTGACGCTGATTTCCGGCTCCTTGATCGGCACGCAGAAATCGCTCAGCGAGCAGTACACGGTTTGCAGCAAGGCGCGGTCGGCAGTTGAAAGGGTGCAATCGGGGTGTTCGGCGGTTTTACCCAAGCGCTCGGAACCGAGCAGCTCGACCAGCAACGAGGCGCCGGCGGTGTCGAGGGCACCGAGGCCGTTCAGATCGATGGAAGTGTTGGCATCGTACTGGCCGCGGAGCTTTTCGCTCAGGTGCTTGAGCGCGGTGTAGTGGGCGAGCGTCCAGTCGCCGCTGACGCGCAGGCGGGCAGGGCTGAACGCGGTGTCCAGGTGGGCACTGCCGGGGGTTGGGCTGCTGGTCATAAGCTCCGTGCTTGTACGGCCGTTACGAGATCCTACGTAATAGCACGAACCGGATTACTTTTCTTTGGCCGGTGTGCTGTCGGTGATTGCGAAACGCAGCACGCCGATCAACTGCCCGTCCTCGGTCAACACCCGCACCTGCCATTTGCCCGCCGGGTTGCCGGGGAAGTTCTGCTTGTGCGTCCACGCCCGGTAGCCTTCCTTGCGCCCGCCATGGATGTCGAGGGCGATGCGGTCGACCTCTTTGCCGTTGAAGGTCCACACGTGATAAATCCGCTCATCGAGGCCGCGCGGCGCGTTGATTGCGGTGTAGGCGTAGAGCCCGCCGCTGCGGATCTGCTCGGCGCTGACGGTTTCGAGGCTGGCGCCGGGGGTGCGATCCTGCAGCTGCGTGCTGATCGCCACGTCGGTCATCCACAGCGTTGCCGGCGGCACCCACGAACGCAGCGCCCAACCGACGCCGCCGATGCCGACTGTGATGAACAGAATCGCCAGGGCATTGCGCACCGTGCGGATCGGGAAGATCGATGCCAGGCTCGGGAACGACAGCAGCACGGCAATCCCCAGCGCCCATTTGAAACTCTGCGCGGTGGTCAGGTGCATGATCACCGGCAGCGCGGTGAGCAGGGCGGCGAACAGGGTCAGGGTGTGCAGCGCGAGAAACGCCCAGCGCCGTGGCGCCAGCCATTTGTAGTACAGCGGATCGACGATAGAGATCAGTGCAGCAACGCTGAGCAGCCCCGTGAAGACAAACTGGCCGCTGTTCCACGTGGTGGTGATGAAGAAGAATGGCAGAACGAAAAACAGGCTTTCCTGATGGATCATCTGCGTCGCGTAGCGCAGCAGCGGCTGGGGAATCTCGCGCTTGAAAATCCGTGTGAACAGCCCGGTCAGGGTGTTTTCCAGCATCAGCCAGATCCAGCTGAGCAGCATGATCACCGTGATCCAGCTGGCCAGCCCCTGTTGGCGATCGACGAGGATGAAACTGCCGACCCCGGAAATGAAACCACCCGCCGCGATCAACCCGGGGTAGCGCTTCATCAGCTCGAGAAGGCGCTGGATAAGGAGGGTCAGTTTTGGCATTTTGGCGGTTCACGACGATATGGGGAAAATCCCGGAAAGGTTAACGCCGCATGACCCCTGTGGCGAGGGGATTTATCCCCGATCGGCGGCGCAGCCGTCGTAGATCCTGCAAGCGAATTTTGTCTGGCTATACCGAGCTGCCCTTATTGGGGCTGCTGCGCAGCCCATCGGGGATAAATCCCCTCGCCACAAGTGCTCACTCATCACAGGGTTAATGGCTTCCGGCAATTTTGTGGCGGCGATGCAGGCGCCAGCCGATCACGATCAGCAGCAACAACCCGATTCCACCAGCGACCAGCCACAACACCTGATCATCACTGATCAAAGGCTTCTCGATCCGGATATACCCCGGCTGCAGCAACAGCTCGCGCATCGCCTTGTTCGCCGCTTCCAGCGTCACCCCTTGCAACTCCCGCGCGGGATTGGCAAAGCGGCCATCCTGATAGTCGGCCAGCGCGCTCCAGTAATAGTCTGCCAGCGCGCTGTTGCCCTGCACGGCCCAGGCCTGGTGGGCGATGGCGGCTTGTTTGATGCGGGCGAAGGTGCTCGGGTCGAGGCCGTTTTTCAGCAGGTCGGCTTTGAGGTCATCGAGTACCTGGATGGCTTCGTCGACGTCATCGCGATCCAGGTCCGCGTTGAGGCTCATGAAGCCGACACCGCCGAATACTTCACGCTCGGCCCACGGCCCGTACGACAAGCCGTGGTTGAGGCGAATCTGCCGGTACAGCGCCCAGTCGAGATAATCCTTGAGAATGTCGAACGTCTGGTCGTACTGATCGTCGAGCACCGGTTCCGGCACCAGCCAGTGCAGCTTGGCGCTGTCGCCAATGAAGCCACGGGTGAGGGTGCGCTCATGGGCGGCGCTGGTGCGGATGTCCGGCAGCGCCCGGTGTTCGCTCGGCTCGACCGGCTCCAGCTCACCCCAGGTACGCTCGAGATAGGCTGGCAGCAGTTTGTCGAGTTCGCCGACAACGATCAGGGTCATGTTGTTCGGCGCGTACCAGGCCTTGCGCACCGTCTCCAATTGTTCCTGGGTCAGATGGCCGACTTCGGCACGCTGCGGGCATTTCAGTCCCAGCTCGACAGCCAGTTGATTGCTCGCGGTATGACCGAGGTCCTGACGGTCGAGGAAACGTTGCAGCCTGGTGTAATGCCCGCCGTCCTCACGCTCGACCACCCGTTTCGCCGCGTTGATTGCGTTGTCGTCAATGCGTGTCTGGGTCAGCAGCGCGAGCAGCAGGTCAAGCACCTTGCGCTGGTTTTTCGCCGGGGCTTCGATGACGAACGTGGTGTCGGCGTTGCTGGTGAACGCATTCCAGTCCCCGCCCAGCGCCTGCATGCGTTCTTCCAGACCGCCTTCGCCGGTGGCGTCGATACCGCTGAACAGCAGGTGTTCGAGCAAATGCGGCAGCTCTTTTTCGTCGCAATCGAAGTCATCGAGGCCAACGCCGACCACCAGCCGGATCGCCACATGCCCACGCTCGGTGCCGGGCTTGAGCATCAGTTGCAAACCGTTGGGCAGCGCATAGCCTTCGACCTGAAAGCGATCCAGGGCAAAGGCGGGCAGGGAACCGAGCAACAGACAGGCGAACAACAGGCAACGCATAACAGGCTTCCATACGGCTGATTTGGAGATCCGTGTCGTCAGTCAGGCCCCATCGCTGGCAAGCCAGCTCCCACAAGGATCTGCGGCGCTCACGAAACCCTGTGGGAGCTGGCTTGCCAGCGATGACGGTCTCAAGGCTGAACCACTGTAACTGACTGACCCCAGCCTCAGACGTTCAAGGCGAATGCGTAATGTCGGCCATGTCATCCACCGCCAGCGCGCCGGTGTCCGCCGTTTCCAGCACGACATAGGCGCTGCTGCAGAACAACGAATTGAGCCGTTTCATGTCGGCGATCAACTCCAGATGCAGCGAGCTGGTCTCAAGGCTCTGCACGATCTTGCGTTGCAAACGGCTGACATGCGCATGGGCCAGACGCCGTTCCTGCGCACGAAAGCGGCGTTTCTCCCGCAACAACTGCCGCGCGCTTTCGCGGTCGCCGCTGAGAAACACCGACAAGCCCAGGCGCAGGTTGGCGATCAGTTGCTGTTGCAGCCCGGCAAGATCTTCCAGGCCTTCTTCGGAAAACGAACGGCGCTGCGAAGTCTTCTGCTGCTGAATCTTGCGCAGCATGCGCTCGATCAGGTCGGCGGCGAGTTTGAGGTTGATCGCCAGTTCGATGATCTCGGCCCAGCGCCGACTGTCGTGCTCGCCGAGATCCTCGCGGGGCATCTGCGCCAGATACAGCTTGATCGCGCTGTACAGGGCCTCGACGTCGTCGGTCAGGCGGCGCATTTCCTGAGTGACGGCAGTCTGCTTGCCGCGCAGCACATCAAGGGAGGCATCGAGCATGTTGTCGAGCAGATCGCCCATGCGCAGGGTTTCCCGCGCGGCGTTGGCCAGCGCCAGGCTCGGCGTGACCAGCGCGGTCGGGTCGAGATGGCGCGGCTTGGCGGTGCCGTTGACCTCCGGCCGCTCCGGCAACAGCCAAGCACAGAGCCGCGCCATCGGCCCGACGCTGGGCAGCAGGATCAGGCAGCGCGCGGTGTTGTAGAGCAGGTGGAAGCCGATGACCATTTCCTGCGGGCTGAAATCAAGGCTGTCGATCCAGTGCACCAGCGGGTCGAGCACCGGGATGATCAGCAGCAAACCGATCAATTTGTACAACAGACTGCCCAGCGCAACCTGGCGGCCGGCGGCGTTCTGCATGCTGGTGCTCATGAAGGCAAGGATGCCGCTGCCGATGTTGGCGCCGATCACCAGACCGATCGCCACCGGCAGGCTGATCACCGCAGCACCGGCCAATGTAGCGGTGAGCAGCACGGCGGCGAGGCTGGAGTAGGAAATCATCGCGAACAGCGCGCCGACCAGGGCGTCGAGAAGAATGTCGCCGGTCAGCGAGGCGAAAATCACTTTCACCCCTTGCGCATGAGTGATCGGCGCAGCGGCCTCGACGATCAATTGCAGGGCGAGAATGATCAGCCCGAGACCAATCGACACCCGGCCCATCTGCCCGAGCCGCGTCTGTTTGCGCGACAGAAAGAAAATCACCCCGAGGAAGATCAGCAGCGGCGACAGCCACGACAGATCGAGGGTCAGCACCCGCGCCATCAAAGCGGTACCGACATCGGCGCCCAGCATGGTCGCCAGCGCCGGGGTCAGCGCCATCAGGCCCTGACCGACAAACGAAGTGACCAGCATCGCCGTGGCGTTGCTGCTCTGCACCATGGCAGTGACGAGAATACCGGCGATGAACGCCAGCCATTTCTTCGACATGTTCTGGCCGATGACATGTCGCAGATTGGTGCCGTAAACCCGCAGGATGCCGGTTCGGACGATGTGCGTGCCCCAGATCAACAGGGCGACGGCGGACAACAGATTGAGCAGGGTGAGCATGCAGACCCCCTGTAGTAGCAGCGCCCCAGAGGGGCAAGTGGACGGCACCGCGCGGTTTCTACGTTCTTGATACTTAAGCTGTAGTTGGCGAACGGTCTCGGCGCCAGCATTGCACAGCTAAAGCGTGGATTGAAACAAAAGTGTCATCAAAACAAATGCATCCACTCACCGAATCCGACACGTTTCCCCTCTGTTGCCCAAAACAACTGTGGGAGCGAGCCTGCTCGCGAAAGCGGTGGGCCAGCCAACATTGTTGTCGACTGGCACTCCATCTTCGCGAGCAGGCTCGCTCCCACAGGGGTGTAGCGTGCTGCCGGGACTACCGGATTATTGGCCCGGCACATCCTTGCGCAGTTTCACCGGATCCTGTTGCTGTCTCTTCTTGGCCATCGCGCCGCGCAGTTTGATGTTGATCGCTTCCACCGCCAGCGAGAACGCCATGGCGAAGTAGACGTAGCCTTTTGGCACGTGCACGTCGAACGATTCGGCGATCAGCACGGTACCGACCACCAGCAGGAAGGACAGGGCGAGCATTTTCAGCGACGGGTGCTTGTCGATGAATTCGCTGATCTTGCCCGACGCCAGCATCATCACCAGCACTGCCACGACGATCGCCGCGACCATGACCGGAACGTGGGAGACCATGCCGACCGCAGTGATCACCGAGTCCAGCGAGAAGACGATATCGATGATCGCGATCTGGATGATGGTGTAGAGGAAGTTGCCGCCCTTGCCCGATGGCGCGTCGTCGCTTTCGTCTTCGCCTTCCAGCGCGTGGTACATCTCCTGCGAACTCTTCCACAACAGGAACAGGCCACCGAAGAACAGGATCAGGTCGCGACCGGAGATGCCCTGGCCGAACACTTCGAAAAGATCGGCAGTGAGGCGCATGACCCAGGTGATCGACAGCAGCAACAGGATCCGGGTGACCATGGCCAGGCCAAGACCGAAGATCCGCGTGCGCTGCTGCATGTGTTTGGGCATGCGGCTGACCAGGATCGAAATCATGATGATGTTATCGATACCGAGGACGATTTCCAGGGCGGTCAGGGTAAAGAAGGCAACCCAGATTTCGGGGTTGGTCAGCCAATCCATGTGTATTCCTTTGAGCAATTGTTGAACCGGAAAAGGTCCGGGCTTCAAACCGCGAAGCCAGGACCCGTAACGGTGAGTCTTGGGCTTATAGAGTGCTGAACATCGGGAAAGTCCCCAACAGCAGTGCAGCAATCAGAATGCAGATGCACACCAGGATCGCCCATTTCAGGGTGAAACGCTGGTGATCACCGAAATCGATGCCGGCCAGCGCCACCAACAGATAGGTCGACGGCACCAACGGGCTCAGCAAGTGGACGGGCTGGCCGACGATCGAGGCACGGGCCATTTCCACCGCAGTGATCCCATAGTGGCTGGCCGCTTCGGTCAGCACCGGCAATACACCGTAATAGAACGCATCGTTGGACATGAAGAAGGTGAACGGCATGCTCACCAGTGCCGTGATCACCGCCAGGTACGGGCCGAGGAAATCCGGAATCACCGCCAACAGGCTCTTCGACATCGCATCGACCATGCCGGTGCCCGACAGGATACCGGTGAAGATACCGGCCGCAAAGATCAGCCCGACCACTGCCAGCACGCTGCCGGAATGCGCGGCGACGCGATCCTTCTGCATTTGCAGGCATGGGTAGTTGACGATCATGGCAATACTGAAGGCCACCATGAACAGCACCGGCAGCGGCAACAGGCCGCCGATCAGTGTGCACATCAGGCCGAAAGTCAGTGCGGCGTTGAACCAGATCAGCTTCGGACGGCGTGCGTCAGGGAATTGCGAGACGCTGATTTCACTGTGATCGATCTCGTCGCCGACCAGATGCAGCTCGCCGAGACGGGCGCGTTCACGCTTGCCGTAGAAGTAGGCAATCACCAGGATCGCCACGACACCGGCGGCCATGGCCGGGATCATCGGTACGAAAATGTCCGACGGGTCGACATGCAGGGCACTCGCCGCGCGGGCGGTCGGGCCGCCCCACGGGGTCATGTTCATCACGCCACCGGCGAGGATGATCAGACCGGCCATGATCCGCGGGCTCATGCCGATGCGGCTGTACAGCGGCAGCATCGCGGCCACACAGATCATGTAAGTGGTCGCGCCGTCACCATCGAGGGAAACGACGAGCGCCAGAACGGCGGTACCGACCGAAACTTTCAACGGGTCGCCCTTGACCAGTTTGAGGATCTTGCGCACGGCCGGGTCGAACAGGCCGGAGTCGATCATCAGGGCGAAATACAGAATGGCGAACATCAACATCACGCCGGTCGGCGCCAGTTTGGTGATGCCTTCAAGCATCATCGGGCCGATTTTCGGCGCGAAACCACCGAACAGCGCGAACAGGATCGGGATGATGATCAGGGCGATCAGCGCGGACAGGCGCTTGGTCATGATCAGGAACATGAACGTGATGACCATGGCGAAGCCAAGGAAAGTCAGCATGGGAATACTCCAGGCGTAGCGCGGCTAATGGAATGAGCGGATCGGGCGGGATCAGCGCAGAACGGCAGGCGCGAGGCGTACGGGCGGAGTGACCAGCAGGAAGCGGGAGAAACGGCGGGTTGCAGAAGACATCAGAATCACCATTGTTGTTGTTAATTGGGCCGGGCCTGTGGAACAAACACAGGGCTTGGGCCAACCGGTCTGTTGCCGGGAGTGGGGCGATCCTAATCGGGGAAGCTTTCAGCTACCTTTCGCGAGCGAAAGCGATGAATGAACGGTCAACCGGCGATCGGAAGCAGCGAGAGCCAATAAATTCGGGGTTGGTAGCGATGCGGGTAAACGCACAGACAGCGCTGGCTGGCGGTCTGGACACATCCGTTATCAGTTCAGCGTCAGCATCTGGCTAAAAAATCGACAGATCCAGCGGCCGCACCGCGCCCATCCAGATCGCGTGTTCGGTGTGGTCGAGCAAGTCATCGCCCGTGTCCGGATGCAGGAACACCACCAGGCCTTTGCGGTTGAGTGCCAGCCATGGCAGCACCTCGCCAATCAGCTCGGGACCGAAAGCCAGTTGGCAGCTCCAGTCGGGGTGCGGCCCCACCGGGCGTTCGTGCACGCGACCCATTTTCAGCGCAAACAACTGCGCGGCCTGTTCGCACAAGGCCCGCGCCTGGTCGATGGTTTGCGCGTCGAAATAGACATGGGCGTGATAGCCCTTGATCCCTTGCATCGTGTCGCCTCTCAATCGGTTCGAACCCTTGGCTGTTTCCACCGTCACAGGTCATATAGGACAACTATAAGGAAAACAGCCATGAAAAATGCCGAGACCCCAGTGGTCAAAGTGGTGCTTTATGGTGCCATGGCCAGCTTGGGCGGTGCATTGATGGCTGAATTGCTCCGTCGCCAACACGAAGTCATCGCCATCCTCGACGATCTCACCGCACTTGCGCCGCGTCCGGGGTTGCGCACCAAGACCGGCGATCTGTTCGATGCCGAGCGGGTCAATCAAAGCGTCGCCGGCAGCTCGGCGGTGATCTGCCTGCTGGACGCGCCGGGGTTGCCGTTCAGCAGCGACCACGTTGAACGCTCGGTGACGCTGGGGCCGGTGGAACAAGTGCTGGCAGTCGACGCGCTGGTCGAAGGTTTGCAACTGGCCAGCGTGCCGCGCCTGTTTCTGGTCGGCAACTTCGGTGTGCTCGACGAGCCTGACAATGACGAGCGTCTGCAACGTCACGCTGCCGAAGAAATCCTCGAGGCGGTACAAAGCAGCTCACTGCGCTGGACCTTGGTCAATGCGCCGCATGGCGTGGCCGGGTTGACCATCGAGCACTTCAGTCAGGTCGGCGGCAATCTCGAACCGGGACTGGCCGAACCGCTGGAGCGATTGAACCGTGTCGCGGTGGGCATCGCCGATGAGCTGCGGTTGAACCTGCATGTGGGGCAGCATGTGAATTTTGTGGCGGCTTCTGATTCGTAAAAGATCGGACGATCTTTTGCTCTTCACACCGCAATTGAGGGCAGGGCCAGACCGTTGAGCGATTCGGCACTGCTGGCCTGTTCCGCCATTAACCAATCAACAAATTCCTGAATCAACGCACCCCGACGTTTGCGTTGCGGCAGCACAACGTAATAGCCAAGGCGCGACAGCGTGGTTTCCGCCAGCGGCCGGCACAGCAAACCCTGCACCAGCAAGTTATCCACAAGGTGCCGCCAGCCAATCGCCACGCCTTGTCCGCCAATCGCCGCCTGAATCAGCAAGGTGTAATTGTCGAAGCGCAATTGCCCCGGCGCTGGCGGCGTAGTCAGGCCCAATTGACGAAACAAGCCACTCCAGTCGAACCAGTTGCTGCTGTTTTCGCCGCGCAGATGCAACAGCGGAAATTCCAGCAGTGCCTGCGCGGGCAGCGGCAATGAACGCTCCTTGAGCAGCAGCGGGCTGCACACCGGGAACACCTCTTCGCTGAACAGCCAGTGGCTCTCGCCCTGCTTGAATCGACCATCGCCAAACAGGATCGCCACGTCGATGTCGGTGCGCAGCATGTTGTGGTTGCGCTCGCTGGTGA
The DNA here is from genome assembly GCF_004307515.1 of Pseudomonas sp. Sample_14. Classification (NCBI taxonomy): domain Bacteria; kingdom Pseudomonadati; phylum Pseudomonadota; class Gammaproteobacteria; order Pseudomonadales; family Pseudomonadaceae; genus Pseudomonas; species Pseudomonas sp. Sample_14. The sequence continues at coordinate 13,893 of NZ_RCOC01000103.1, forward strand.
CCAGGCTGACATCGATGTGCGGATTGGCCTCGTGAAAGCGGTGCAGGCGCGGCATCAGCCAATAAGCGGCGAAAGCGAAATCCGTGGCCACTTGCAGCACTTCATGTTGCTGCTGAGTGCTGATTGCGCTCAATCCTGCGTAGATATTCTGCAAACCGAGGGTAACTTGCTCGAACAGCAGGGCACCAACCTCTGTCAACTCGATACCCCGGTAAATCCGGTCGAACAGGCGCGTACCGAGCTGCTGTTCCAGACGTTTCATTTGCTGGCTGATCGCCGGCTGCGTAGTGCCAAGCTCCACCGCAGCAGCGGTAAAACTGCGATGGCGGGCCGCCGCTTCAAAAGCGCGCAGCAGATCGAGGGAAAGGTCACCGAGGGCGTCATACATAAGCTGTACTTATCCTAGTCATTGTCGGGCGCGGGCTTTACCGGAACAGGCATGGAATCCATGCTCGATCGCAGCACTCTCGCATAAATATTCAACATGGAATGCCGCGATCCCATGAAGCGCAAGAACATTCTTTTCATCATGGCCGATCAAATGGCCGCGCCAATGTTGCCGTTCTACGGCCCATCGCCGATCAAACTGCCGAATCTGTCCCGCCTCGCCGCCCAAGGCGTGGTGTTCGATGCTGCCTATTGCAACAGCCCGCTGTGCGCGCCGTCGCGCTTCACCCTGGTCAGTGGCCAGTTGCCGAGCAAGATCGGCGCCTACGACAACGCGGCCGATTTCCCCGCCGACATTCCAACTTACGCGCATTACCTGCGGCGTCTCGGCTACCGCACCGCGCTGTCGGGCAAGATGCATTTCTGCGGGCCGGACCAGTTGCACGGTTATGAAGAACGCCTGACCAGCGACATCTACCCGGCCGATTACGGCTGGGCGGTGAACTGGGACGAGCCGAACGTAAGGCCGAGCTGGTATCACAACATGTCTTCGGTATTGCAGGCCGGGCCGTGCGTGCGCACCAATCAGCTGGATTTCGACGAAGAGGTGGTGTTCAAGGCGCAGCAGTATCTGTTCGATCACATCCGCGAGGATGGCGACCAGCCATTCTGCCTGACCGTGTCGATGACCCACCCGCACGATCCGTACACGATTCCCAAGGCTTTCTGGGATCTGTATGACGATGCTGATATTCCGTTGCCTACAGCCTTGAACCAGGACGAACTCGATCCGCACTCGCAACGTCTGCTCAAGGTTTACGACCTGTGGGACAAGCCGCTGCCTGTGGATAAGATCCGCGATGCCCGTCGCGCCTACTTCGGTGCTTGCAGCTATATCGATGCCAATGTCGGCAAACTGCTGCAAACCCTCGAGGAAACCGGGTTGCTCGATGACACCATCATCGTCTTCTCCGGTGACCACGGCGACATGCTCGGTGAGAAAGGCCTCTGGTACAAAATGCACTGGTTCGAGATGGCCGCGCGGGTGCCGCTGCTGATCAGCGCACCGGGACAATTCGAGGCCGGCCGGGTCAGTGCCGCCGTATCCACCGCCGACCTGCTGCCGACCTTCGTGGATCTGGCCGGTGGCACGCTTGAGCCCGGCTTGCCACTGGACGGTCGTTCGTTGCTGCCGCACCTGCAAGGGCAGGGCGGGCATGACGAGGTGTTCGGCGAATACATGGCCGAAGGCACTGTCAGCCCGCTGATGATGATCCGCCGCGGCGCCTACAAATTTATCTACAGCGAAAGCGACCCGTGCCTACTCTTCGATGTGGATAACGATCCGCGCGAAGAAGAGGAACTGAGCCAATCGCCGCAACATCGTCAGCTGTTCGAAGACTTTCTCGCGGAAGCGCGGGCCAAGTGGGACATTCCGTCGATCCATCGGGACGTACTGGCCAGCCAGCGCCGACGCCGTTTCGTCGCCGATGCGTTAACCATCGGCAAGCTGAAGAGCTGGGATCACCAGCCGCTGGTCGATGCCAGTCAGCAGTACATGCGCAACCACATCGACCTTGATGATCTGGAGCGCAAGGCCCGTTATCCACAACCCTGCCAAAACCAATAACGTTAAGGGGAAGTCCATGCGCAAGTTATCCACAGCTGTCACTGTTGGCCTGATCGCATTGAGCAGCACCTCGGCCTTCGCCGAGCAAAGTTGCGAAACCGTGAAGATGGCCGATCCGGGCTGGAGCGACATCGCCGCGACCAATGCCATCACCGGATTTCTGCTCGACGGCATGGGCTACAAGGCCAAAGTCGACACCCTCGCGGTGCCGATCACCTTTGGCGGCTTGAAGGATGGCCAGGTGGACGTGTTCCTCGGCAACTGGATGCCGGCGCAGCAGGGCTTCTATGACAAGTTCGTCGCCACCGGTGATGTGACGCAATTGGCGAAAAACCTCGAAGGCACCGAATTCACCCTTGCCGTCCCCGACTATGTCTGGGAGGCGGGTGTGCATGATTTTGCCGACCTGAACAAATTCGCCGACAAGTTCGACAAGAAAATCTACGGCATCGGATCAGGCGCGCCGGCGAACATTTCGCTGCAGGAAATCATCAAGAAGAACGACTTCAACATGGGCCAGTGGAAGCTGATCGAGTCCAGCGAACAGGCGATGCTCGCCGAAGTGTCGCGGGCGGTGAAGAAACAGAAATTCGTCACCTTCCTCGGCTGGACCCCGCACCCGATGAACGTGCAGCTGAAAATGCGTTACCTCAAGGGCGGCGAAAAATACTTCGGCGACACTGGCAACGTTTTCACCCTGACCCGTAAGGGCTACGCCGAGGCCTGCCCGAATGTGGGCAAGTTGCTGACCAATCTGTCGTTCACTCAGGACATGGAGAACAGCATCATGGCCGAGGTGGTGAACAAGAAGGTCAGCAATGCCGAAGCGGCGAAGGCGTGGATCAAAGCCAATCCGGCGGTGCTGGACAAGTGGCTGGATGGCGTGAAGACCGTGGATGGCAAGGATGCGTTGGTGGCGGTGAAGGCCAAGCTTTGATCTCAGGGTTGCTGGAATAGCGTTCGGCTGGAGATTTTTGCCCCCTCACCCCAGCCCTCTCCCCCAAGGGGGCGAGGGGGAAAGGGAGCCGATCGCTGTTGAATCAAGACCTGCGTTCAACGCCGAAATCGCAGGTCGGTGAATCTTCAACAAACAGCTCGGTCAGTCCCCTCTCCCTCAGGGAGAGGGCTAGGGTGAGGGCTTTTACACCTGACACCCTGATAACCTTGAACAAAACCCCAACCGCGAGGACCCATGGCCTTACCCAGCCGCCATTCACTTTTTCCTTTCCTGAGCTGGTTGCCACGGCAATCCCGTGCCAGCGTCGGGCGGGACCTGATCGTCGGCCTCAGCGGTGCGATACTCGCCTTACCCCAGTCGATTGCCTACGCACTGATTGCCGGGCTGCCACCGGAATACGGGCTGTATGCGGCGATCATCCCGGTGTTGATCGCGTGCCTGTGGGGTTCGTCATGGCATCTGATCTGCGGCCCGACGGCGGCGATTTCCATCGTGCTGTACGCCAGCGTCAGCCCGCTCGCCGTGCCTGCGTCCGAGGACTACATCACCCTGATCCTGCTGCTGACGTTCCTCGCCGGGATTTTCCAGTGGTTGCTCGGCTTGCTGCGCTTTGGCGCACTGGTGAATTTCGTTTCGCATTCGGTAGTGCTCGGCTTCACCCTCGGTGCCGCCGTGGTGATCGCCATCGGGCAATTGCCCAATCTGCTCGGGCTGGATTTGCCGGCCAACACCACAGCGCTCGCCAGCCTGATGGATCTGCTGCGACATCTGGGGGCTGTGGATAAGCCTTCACTGATGCTCGGCGTCGCCACGGTAATCGTCGGCGTGGCCCTGAAAAAGCTTCTGCCGCGCTGGCCGACGCTGTTGCTCACGCTGGTGCTGGCCAGTCTGCTGGTGTGGATCTGGCCGGCGATGTTCGGTCATGTGCATCTGGTCAGCGCTTTCGTCGGACGCCTGCCGCCGCTGAGCGCCTTGCCGCTGGATCTGGAGGTGATCCTGCGCCTGCTGCCAAGCGCGGTGGCGGTGGGCATGCTCGGGCTGGTCACCAGTCTGTCGATCGCCCGTTCGATATCGGCGCGCTCGCAACAGTTGCTCGACGCCAATCAGGAAGTCCGCGCACAGGGTCTGTCGAACATCGTCGGTGCGTTCTTTTCCGGGTCGCTGTCCGCCGGATCGTTTACTCGCTCGGGATTGAGTTATGAGGCGGGTGCCTGCTCGCCGCTGGCCGGGGTATTTTCGGCGCTCTGGGTGGCGCTGTTCGCGGTGTTCGGCGCCGGGCTGATCGCGCACATTCCGATCCCGGCCATGGCCGGCAGCATCCTGTTGATTGCCTGGGGTCTGGTCGATCACCGGGGCATTCGCGCTTTGCTGCGAGTCAGCCGTGCCGAGTTCGTGGTCATGGCCCTGACCTGTCTCGCGACCTTGCTGCTGGAATTGCAGACGGCGATTTACGCCGGGGTGCTGGCTTCGTTGTTCTTTTACCTCAAGCGCACCTCGCAACCACGGGTGCAGCATTTGCGCGACGGTGAGGACGATGTGCTGCGTGTGGGCGGTTCGATCTTTTTCGGCGCCAGCCATTACCTGCAAGTACGCCTGCAACGCCTGCATGGCGCGCGGGTGGTAATCGAGGCACAGCAGATCAACTTCATCGATTATTCAGGGGTAGAGATGCTGCATCAGGAAGCGCGACGGCTGCTGGGCCAGGGTCGCAGCCTGACCTTGCGCCGGGCGCGGCCGCCAGTGGTGGAGGAACTGAGGAAGCTGGAGGGGGCGGAGAAGTGCCCGATCAGGTTTGAGGATTGAGCTGACATTGGTGGTGATGCGATTCGCGAGCAGGCTCGCTCCCACATTGATCGCATTTCAATGTGGGAGCAAAAGTTAAAGGGCCAGCTGGCGGCGCAGCTCGGCAAGTACCGGCGCGGTATCCGGGCGTACGCCCCGCCACAGCCAGAATGCCTCGGCGGCCTGTTCGGCAAGCATGCCCAGACCATCCATCGCCAGCGCCGCGCCGTGCTCAGTGGCCCAGCGACAGAACGCGGTCGGTTCCCTGCCGTACATCATGTCGTAGCACAGCGTCTGGCCCGGCTCGATCAGACTTGGCGCGATCGGCGGCACGTCGCCGGTCAGGCTGGCGGAAGTGGCGTTGATGATCACGTCCACCGGCTCGCGCAGCCAGTCGAAACCACTGGCCGACACCGGCCCCAGATCGCCAAACAACTCGGCGAGCAGTTCTGCCTTGTCCACCGTGCGGTTGGCGATGATCACCGAGGCCGGTTTCTCTGCCAGCAACGGCTCCAGCGCACCGCGCACCGCGCCGCCGGCGCCGAGCAAAAGGATGCGCTTGCCGGTCAGGCTGAACCCGGCATTCACCGTCAGATCACGGACCAGGCCGGCGCCATCGGTGTTGTCGCCGAGCAGCGAACCGTCGTCCAGTTTGCTCAAGGTGTTCACCGCACCGGCGCGCTGCGCGCGGGCGGTCAGTCTGTTGGCCAGACGGTAAGCGTCTTCCTTGAACGGCACCGTCACATTGGCGCCGCGCCCTTCGCGAAAGAACGCCGTGGCGCAGCCGGAAAAATCATCCAGCGGCGCCAGCAGCGTGCTGTAATCGAGGCGCTGGCCGGTCTGTTCGGCAAACAACTGGTGAATCATCGGCGACTTGCTGTGGCCGATCGGATTACCGAAAACGACGTAACGATCCATCACCCGTCCTCAGGCCTCGGCCAGCCAGTCGCGATCCTGCAGGAAATAATCGGTCAGGCGCGCTTCTGCGCTGCCCGGCTCGGCCTTCCAGTCATACCCCCAGCGCACTTGCGGCGGCAGCGACATCAGAATCGATTCGGTACGGCCACCCGACTGCAAGCCGAACAGCGTGCCACGGTCGTAAACCAGGTTGAATTCGACGTAGCGGCCACGACGGAATTCCTGGAATTCGCGCTGCTGAGCAGTGAAGGCGTCGTTCTTGCGCCGCTGCACGATCGGCAGGTAGGCCTCGATGTAGGCATCGCCGATGGCGCGCATGAAGGCGAAACTGGTGTCGAAATCCCACTCGTTCAGATCGTCGAAGAACAGACCGCCAATGCCACGTGGCTCATGACGATGCTTGATATGGAAATAGGTGTCGCACCAGGCCTTGTAGCGCGGGTAGACGTCCGCACCGAACGGCGCACAGGCGTGCTCGGCGACGCGGTGCCAGTGGATGCAGTCTTCTTCAACGCCGTAGTACGGGGTCAGGTCGAAACCGCCGCCGAACCACCAGACCGGTTCTTCGCCTTCTTTTTCAGCAATGAAAAAACGCACATTGGCGTGGGAGGTCGGCACATGCGGGTTGTGCGGGTGGATCACCAGCGACACGCCGAGCGCCTCGAAACCACGCCCGGCCAGTTCCGGCCGATGGGCACTGGCCGACGGCGGCAGACCGCTGCCGAACACGTGGGAAAAGTTGACCCCGCCCTTTTCAATCAGCGTGCCGTTTTCCAGCACGCGGGTGCGCCCGCCACCGCCCGCCGGCCGGGTCCAGGCGTCTTCGACGAAGCATTTGCCGCCGTCTTCGGTTTCCAGTGCAGCGCAGATGCGGTCTTGCAGATCGAGCAGATAGGCCTTTACGGCGTCGGTGCGGGTCGTCATGGCTTCACCTTGAATCGGGCGGCGCCCCGGCAGGCGGGCGGCGCAAATGGGCGCGTAGCATACCATCGCAGACCGGCGCGCCGCAGTTGACGAAGATCAAGCAGGGGAGTTGGATAGAGGGCTTAGCAACGACCCAAGGAGAGCAGGCAGATGGCAAAGCGTATCCAGTTCCGCGCCCACGGCGGTCCCGAAGTGCTCGAATATGTTGACTACGAACCCGCTGCGCCCGGGCCGAATCAGGTGCGCGTGGCCAATCAGGCGATCGGCCTGAACTTCATCGACACCTATTACCGCAGCGGCCTCTATGCGCCACCCGCGTTGCCGTCCGGCCTGGGTTCGGAAGGCGCCGGCACGGTCGAAGCGGTGGGCAGCGAAGTCACCCGGTTCAAGGTCGGCGATCGTGTGGCATACGGCAGCGGCCCGCTCGGCGCCTACAGCCAGCTGCATGTTCTGCCGCAGGACAATCTGGTGCACCTGCCCGATGAAATCAGTTTCGAAACTGCCGCCGGCGTCATGCTCAAGGGCCTGACCGTGCAATACCTGCTGCGCCAGACCTACCAACTGCAGGGCGGCGAAACCATTCTGTTCCACGCCGCAGCCGGTGGCGTCGGCTCGCTGGCCTGCCAATGGGCCAAAGCGCTGGGCGTGAAGCTGATCGGCACCGTCAGCTCGAAGCAGAAAGCCGAGCTGGCCAAAGCCAACGGCGCCTGGGCCACCATCGACTACAGCCAAGAAAACGTTGCCGAGCGCGTGCTGGCGCTGACTGACGGCAAGAAAGTCCCGGTGGTGTATGACGGCGTCGGCAAGGACACTTGGCTCACGTCTCTGGACAGCGTGGCACCACGTGGCCTGGTCGTGAGCTTCGGCAATGCTTCCGGCGCGGTCGATGGCGTCAATCTGGGCATTCTCGCCGCCAAGGGCTCGTTGTACGTCACCCGGCCTACGCTGGCGACCTACGCCAACAACGCCGAGAACCTGCAACGCATGGCCGACGAGCTGTTCGAGATGATCATCAGCGGCAAGCTGAAGGTCGACATCAGCCAGCGCCATGCACTGGCGGATGCGGCAAAAGCACAAACCGAACTGTCGGCACGGCGCACGACCGGTTCCACAATTCTGCTGCCATAAAGCCTCAAGTTGATACTCGGCGAACTCCTCCATGAGTTCGCCGAGTATCTTTCAGCTATATCAAGTACATCTTGCGGTGAAGTTTCTTCGCCGCAGGCCTACGACCGGCAAACTTCCTGCGCAACTTCTTCGATTCATATACGAGCCATTTCTCAGCCCACTCTTCAATCACTGGCGGATCAATACTGACGGTTAAAAACATCACGATACTCCGGCTGATGCGCGTTCATGTTCACAGGCTGATCCAGGGCCATCAGGATTTGCCGCCATTCGGCGGATAACAGCCAATAATCGCCCCGGGCACGCTGCTCGATATGCATTGCCTGCGAAGCGATCGGTGTCAGGCCGAAGCGCTGATACAGTTGCCGCTGTGGCGATCTGCACAAGGCCGTCACCCCGTGATATCCGCGATCGATCGCCCATTCCGCAGCGGTGGCAAGCAGACCATTGACCGACACCGGCCGGTGCTGCTGGGAATGGGTGATCAGACGGCTGAACTCGACGTGGCGCGCCAATGCCACAGTGGGAGACACATGATGCTGCGCCAGTGAAGCCCATTCGAAGGGCGCCGGAGTTGCCCGCAGCACCGCAATAAGCTGATCACGCTGATACAACAGAAAGTGCGTGCTGCGTGAGGTGATCGCCAGTCGAGTTTCCAGCGCCCGGGCTCTGGAGGTGAGCATGTAATGCTGCAATCGCAGGCGAAACTGTCGATTGATGAAGCGTTCAAATTCCCCGGCATCCGATCCTGCCTCAACAATGGCCACACGATAGTCGGCCTGTTGATTCTTGAGTGTCTCCTGAAAGCCCTGCAGATAATCCTTGAGGTGTAAATCGGTAATATCCATTACTTCTCCGCAGCCATTAATATTTCGAAGTTGCTTCAAGCACATTGAAAGAATGGATGCTTTTGGAAATCTCGCCACTGCACGCGTTCTGAGAATCACGTGGGAAAACTTACAGATATTTCAGACTCAAAGATTCGTCTGACGCATGAAAGAACAATGGCAACGGATAAGTTTTGAACGAATGCAGGAATAAAGTGCGGGCATGCGCAGAACTCCTCGTCGACGCCGAGGAGTCCGCAAAAAAATAAAAAGAATGGCGTCAGTCAGGACGAACGACGCTACCGGTGGCCAGGTCGCGGATCACGCTGGGATTCTTGCGCCCGCCAAGGCTGCCGCCCAGCACCAGATCGACCTGACCACGGAAATACTGCTCGATGCGCAAACGCGTGCGCGCCGGCGGTCGCCCCTGTGGGTTGGCCGATGTGGAAATCAATGGCCCGACCAGCGAGCACAGGTCGCGCACCTGGGGGTGATCGCTGACCCGCAGCGCCACGGTGTCATGCACGCCTGTGACCCATTCCGGCAACAGGTTCTGGTGCGGCACCAGCCAGGTGTTCGGCCCCGGCCAGGTACTGGCCATGCGGTCGATCCAGTCCTGCGGGAAGTCCTCGAAGAGGAAATCGAACTGGCGGATGTTGTCGGCGACCAGGATCAGCCCTTTGCTCACCGAGCGATTCTTGATCGCCAGCAAGCGGTCCACCGCGTCTTCATTCCACGGGTCGCAACCCAGCCCCCAGACGGCTTCGGTTGGATAGGCAATCACCGCGCCGGCGCGAACTTCACGCGCGGCTTGTTGCACACGCCAACTGTTGACCATGAAAAAACTCTCCACAAACAGGTTTCGCGCAGTTTACCGATCTTCCTCGTAAAACCTAGCTCGACCGCGCCAGCCAGCGACCGTTTTCGCATACCGCACGGCCTTCGATTTCCAGCTCGGTCAACGTTGCCAGCACCTTCGGCAACGCCCAGCCACAACTCGCGGCCAAGGCCTCGCTGGTGTGCGGCGCCGCGTGCAGCAGCGCCAGCAACGGGTGATCGGCCTGCACCGCCGCTGTGGATAGCAACGGCTGCTGCCAGCCGCGCAGGGCTTCGAGGATGTGTTCGATAGTCTCCACCAGCACCGCCCCGTCGCGAATCAATTGGTGACAACCGCGCGCGCCGGGGTGATGGATCGAGCCCGGAATGGCATAAACCTCGCGACCCTGTTCGGCTGCCAGCCGCGCGGTGATCAACGAACCGCTGGCAACACTGGCCTCGACCACCAGCACGCCGAGGGACAACCCGCTGATGATGCGGTTGCGCCGGGGGAAGTTGCTCGGGCTCGGCCCGGCGTCCAACGGAAACTCGGAAAGCACCGCGCTGCCCGAGGCAATCATCGCCTCGGCCAGGCGTTTATTGCGTTGTGGATAAAAATTTTCCAGCCCCGTGCCGAGCACACCCACGGTCAAGCCGCCAACATCCAGAGCAGCCTGGTGGGCAGCGGCATCGATGCCCAGCGCCAGACCACTGTTGATGACAAAACCGGCCCCGGCCAGACTGCGGGAAAACGCCGCCGCCGTGTCCATGCCCGGGCGCGAAGCGCGGCGGCTGCCGACCATCGCCAGTTGCGGCTTTTCCAGAATCGACGGATCGCCGGCGACGAATAACAGCGGCGGTGGATCGGCAATTTGCGCCAGCAACGCTGGATAATCCGCTTGGTCCCACATCAATAAATGTTGGTCGGAGTGCTCTAGCCAGCGCATTGCGTGGCTGGCGCCGTCGCGCACCGCTGGACAACGCCGTGCTTCGGCGCAGGCCGCCGGCAACCCCAGTGAGCGCCAGGCACTGGCCGGTGCGCTGAGGGCTTTCGACGCCGAGCCGAAGGCTTCGAGCAATTTGGCAAAACGCTTGGGGCCGATATCCGGCATGCGGTGCAGGCGCAGACGCGCCTCCAGTTCCGCCGGGGAAATGGCCGTACTGACAGACAACATGAATGGATCATCCTTGACCGTTCTATGCTCCGAACCATTCGGAACAAGCTGTGGATAACTCTGTTGGTAACTTGTTAAGCAAGCTTACGGATTTCGCACCTTGTCGAGCACCGCCAGCGAACGTGAAGCATTGAGGACCAGGCCGTAACTGAGTTTGTCGTAGGTGCGGAACACCATCAGCAGGCCGGCGCGTTCATCGGGAATTTTCAGCGGCTGGCCGGTGATCCGGTCGCGCACGGTTTCGCCGGTTTTCATCACCGCCAGAACATTGCCTTCGGCCAGACCGTCACGCTTGCCTTTGTTCAGGGTAACCACGTCCATTACACCGATCTGCGTTACGCCGCGTGGCACGTCAATGATCAGCCCGTCGATGGAACGCTTCGGCGCGCTGGGCATGAACGTTGAATTGATCGAACGTTCTTCACCGCCGAACAAGCGGTCACCGAGGCGCACTTCCTGGGTGGTGCGTTGCAAGGCGAGGGTGGCGACGTCGCCTTCGGTGGCAACAATCTCGCCGCCGCCGATATCGTCGGCGTTGATGCCGAGGAATTCCTTGGTCTGCGGGTCGGTGTAGACCTTGCCCTGACGGAAGATGCCGTACACCGGCTGCTCCGGATCGAAATGGCCACGGGCGAAGATGCGGTCACCGGTACCGCTGAGCACCCGTTCGGCATCGCCGGCGACGATGTACGGCGCCTTGTCGAATTCTTCGGCCTTGTCGACGATACGGTTGCTCAGCAAAAAGCTGTTGATCGATTTCAGCGGAATGCTCGGAATTGCCTCGGCCACCGGGCTGGTGCGAATCCGTGGCGAGAGCTTGATGGTGCCGCGCGACTCGCCACGATGGACGGTCAGTTGCGGCTGGCCGTTGACGTAGCTGAGGGTCAGCGTGTCGCCGGGATAGATCAGGTTGGGGTTTTCGATCTGCGGGTTGGCCCGCCACAGTTGTGGCCATTGCCAGGGCTCGCGCAGGTATTTGCCGGAGATATCCCAGAGCGTGTCCCCGGAAACCACCGTGTATTGCTGTGGAAAACCATCCCTGAGTTGCACTTGCCCTTGCGCGGCGCCGGCCGAAGCCAGGAGCAGCAGGGCGAGTAGTGTTTTCCTCATGCAGTGAATCCCTTTATCATGTGCATTCGCGTGAATCGTCAGAGCCCCCGTGGCTCGCTTCTGTTTTTCAGAAGCTACGCTTCACAACGGTAGCCTGCATCTTCGGACCCGCCAGGCCATCGACCCGACTTTACTCAACGTGTGCAGCAATCGAAGCCTATGGCCATTTTAAACATCCTCGAATTTCCGGACCCGCGTCTGCGCACTATCGCCAAACCAGTGGCTGTAGTGGACGACGAAGTGCGTCAGTTGGTCGACGACATGTTTGAAACAATGTATGAAGCGCCGGGCATCGGCCTCGCCGCGACCCAGGTCAACGTGCACAAACGTATCGTCGTGATGGACCTGTCCGAAGACCGCACCGAGCCACGGGTGTTCATCAACCCCGAGTTCGAACCGCTGACCGACGAGATGGACCAGTATCAGGAAGGCTGCCTCTCGGTACCGGGCTTCTACGAAAACGTCGACCGCCCGCAAAAGGTCAAAATCAAGGCGCTGGACCGCGACGGCAAGCCCTATGAGCTGATCGCCGAAGGCCTGCTCGCGGTGTGCATCCAGCACGAATGCGACCACCTCAACGGCAAATTGTTCGTCGATTACCTGTCCACACTCAAACGCGACCGGATCAAGAAGAAGCTGGAAAAGCTGCACCGCCAGAACGCTTGATGCCCCTCTTCAAAGGCTTGCTGCGGCAAGCCTTTTTCTTTTTATGAGACGCCTTTCATGACTGAGCCACTGCGCATTGTTTTTGCCGGTACCCCGGAATTCGCCGCCGAACACCTCAAGGCCCTGCTGAGCAGCCCGTACGAGATCGTCGCGGTCTACACCCAGCCGGATCGCCCGGCCGGCCGTGGGCAAAAACTGATGCCGAGCCCGGTCAAACAACTGGCCCTGGAAAATAATATCCAGGTATTGCAGCCGCCGACCTTGCGCAATGCCGAGGCTCAGGCAGAGCTGGCCGCGCTGAAGCCGGATCTGATGGTGGTGGTCGCCTACGGTCTGATCCTGCCGCAAGCGGTGCTGGATATTCCGCGTCTGGGTTGCATCAACAGCCATGCGTCGTTGCTGCCGCGCTGGCGCGGTGCGGCGCCGATCCAGCGCGCGGTCGAACACGGCGATGCCGAAAGCGGTGTAACGGTGATGCGCATGGAGGCCGGGCTGGATACCGGGCCGATGTTGCTCAAGGTCGTCACGCCGATCAGCGCTGAAGATACCGGCGGTACCCTGCATGATCGCCTCGCCGAGATGGGGCCGCCCGCCGTTGTGCAGGCGATTGCCGGTCTGGCTGCCGGCACCCTGCAAGGCGAAGTGCAGAATGACGAACTCGCCACCTACGCACACAAACTCAACAAAGACGAAGCGCGCATCGACTGGCGCCGTCCGGCGGTGGAGCTGGAACGTCTGGTCCGCGCCTTCAATCCATGGCCGATCACCCACAGCACGCTCAATGGCGAAGCGTTGAAAGTGCTGGCCGCGACCGTGGCCGACGGCACTGGCGCTCCGGGTGAAATCCTCAGCGCCAGCAAGGACGGCCTGATTGTCGCCTGCGGTGCACAAGCGCTGTGTCTGACCCGCCTGCAATTGCCCGGCGGCAAGGCGCTGAACTTCAGCGACCTGTTCAACAGCCGCCGCGAGAAATTCGCCGTCGGCAGCGTCCTCGGCGCAGCGGTGGATGCGCAATGAACCCGCGTCTGGCCGCCGCCAAGGCTCTCGCTGCCGTACTCAGCGGCAAGGCTTCGCTGAACAGCTCCCTGCCGACGCAACTGGACAAGGTCGAGGATCGCGATCGCGGTTTCACTCAGGATCTGGCCTTCGGCACTGCACGCTGGCAGCCACGTCTGTCGGCACTGGCGGAAAAACTCCTGCAGAAACCGTTCAAGGCCGCCGACGCTGATGTCGAGGCGTTGCTGCTGGTTGGTCTGTACCAATTGCTCTACACCCGCGTGCCGGCCCACGCCGCCATCGGCGAAACCGTCGGTTGTGCCGACAAGCTGAAAAAGCCTTGGGCCAAAGGTCTGCTCAACGCGGTGCTGCGCAATGCCCAGCGCGAAAGCGAGACGATCTTCGCCGAACTGGAACGCGACCCGGTGGTGCGCACGGCTCACCCGCGCTGGCTGCAAAAATCCCTGAAAGCCTTCTGGCCGCAACAGTGGGAAGCCATCTGCGCAGCGAACAACGCGCATCCGCCAATGATCCTGCGGGTCAACCGCCGTCATCACGGCCGTGATGCTTATCTTGCGTTGCTGGGCGAAGCCGGAATCGCCGCGACGCCGTGCGTTTACAGCCGCGACGGCATCGTCCTTGAAACCGCCGCCGATGTGCGCAGCCTGCCGGGTTTCGCCGAAGGCTGGATCAGCGTGCAGGACGAAGCCGCGCAACTGGCCGCCGACCTGCTCGATCTGGCGCCGGGCCAGCGGGTGCTCGACGCCTGCTGCGCCCCTGGCGGCAAGACCTGCCACATCCTCGAAGCCGAACCGGCGTTGGCCGGGGTGGTGGCGGTGGATCTGGAGGCCAAGCGTCTGGTGCGCGTAAAGGAAAACCTCGAGCGCCTCGGCCTCGACGCTGAACTGATCGCCGCCGACGGTCGCGATATCGACAAATGGTGGGACGGCAAACCGTTCCAGCGCATCCTCCTCGACGCGCCATGCTCGGCCACCGGGGTGATCCGCCGCCATCCGGACATCAAACTGACCCGCCAGCCCGACGACATCGTCGCGCTCGCGCAACTTCAAGGCGAACTGCTCGACGCCATGTGGAAAACCCTCGAAGTCGGCGGCATCCTGCTCTACGCCACGTGCTCGACGCTGCCGACCGAGAACACCGAAGTCATCGCCGCGTTCCTCGAGCGCACCCCCGGCGCGCGGGAACTGGATCTGGCCACCGCGGCCGGTATCAAGCAGCCCCATGGTCGCCAGTTGCTGGCCCAAGAGGGCGGGCATGACGGGTTCTACTACGCCAAGCTGATCAAGATCGCCGCCGCGCGCGGCTAAACGGATTCATGGAGTGACTGGATGAAAATCATCATCCTCGGTGCGGGACAGGTCGGCGGTTCGCTGGCCGAACATCTGGCCAGCGAGGCCAACGACATCACTGTGGTCGACACCGATGGCGAGCGCCTGCGCGACCTCGGCGACCGCCTCGACATCCGCACCGTGCAGGGCCGGGGCTCACTGCCGTCGGTGCTGCGCCAGGCCGGTGCCGACGACGCCGACATGCTGGTCGCGGTGACCAACAGCGACGAGACCAACATGGTCGCCTGCCAAGTCGCGCACACGCTGTTCCACACGCCGACCAAAATCGCCCGGGTGCGCGAAGCGTCGTACCTCAATCGCGAGGAACAACTGTTCCAGAACGAAGCGATTCCGGTCGACGTGCTGATCAGCCCCGAGCAGGTCGTGACCAATTACATCAAGCGCCTGATCCAGCACCCCGGCGCCTTGCAGGTGATCGACTTCGCCGAAGGCGCGGCGCAACTGGTGGCGGTGCGCGCCTATTACGGCGGGCCGCTGGTGGGCCAGCAACTGCGCCAGTTGCGTGAGCACATGCCGAACGTCGAAACCCGCGTCGCGGCGATCTTCCGCCGTGACCGGCCGATCCTGCCCCAGGGCGACACGGTGATCGAGGCCGATGACGAAGTGTTCTTCATCGCCGCTCGCGAGGACATTCGCGCGGTGATGAGCGAAATGCGCCGCCTCGACGAAACCTACAAACGCATCGTCATCGCCGGTGGCGGGCAGATCGGCGAGCGCCTGGCCGAGGCCATCGAAAGCCGTTATCAGGTGAAGATCATCGAGATGAGCCCGGCGCGCTGCCGCTACCTCTCCGACACCCTCGACAGCACCGTGGTCTTGCAGGGCAGTGCCTCGGACCGCGATCTGCTGCTGGAAGAGAACATCGCCGACGCCGATATCTTCCTCGCCCTGACCAACGATGACGAAGCCAACATCATGTCGTCGCTGCTGGCCAAACGGCTGGGGGCGAAGAAGGTCATGACGATCATCAACAACCCGGCCTACGTCGACCTGATCCAGGGCGGCGACATCGACATCGCCATCAGCCCGCAACTGGCAACCATCGGCACCTTGCTCGCCCATGTGCGCCGCGGCGATATCGTCAGCGTGCACTCACTGCGACGCGGCGCGGCGGAAGCGATCGAGGCGATTGCCCACGGTGATGCGAAATCCAGCAAGGTCATCGGCAAGCCGATCGAGAAGATCGGCCTGCCGCCCGGCACCACCATCGGCGCGGTGATCCGCAATGAGAAAGTGATCATCGCCCACGACGACACGGTGATCGAAGCGGGCGACCACGTGATTCTGTTCCTTGTGGATAAAAAGCATATTCGCGATGTGGAGAAGCTGTTTCATGTGGGGTTGAGCTTTTTCTGAGGTTGATCGTTCCCACGCTCCGCGTGGGAATGCAGCCCGGGACGCTCTGCGCCCCATAAGCGGACGCAGAGCGTCCATTGAGGCATTCCCACGCGGAGCGTGGGAACGATCACTCAAACGAGGTTGCAAAAAATGCTCGAATCCCTGGAAAAAATGCTCGCCAAGGGTGTGGATAACGCTCTGCTGCGCTTCGGTCTGGGCAAGGGTTATCTGGACTTGGGTGAAAACTCCAAGGCTGCCGAGCATTTTCAGCGTTGTGTCGCATTCGATCCGAAATACTCGGCGGCGTGGAAGCTGCTGGGCAAGGCGCAGCTGGCGCAAGGCAATCACGCCGCTGCGCGTCAGGCCTGGGAACAGGGCCTGGAAGCGGCCCGCGCCCACGGTGACAAACAGGCCGAGAAGGAGATGACGGTATTCCTGAAAAAGCTCGAGCGGCAGGCGCCTTGAGCTACCGATTGAGCAAGGCGAGCCCGTCTGCATCAACCGTCACCCCATCGAAGTTGCTCAGTACCAGCGCGCCTCGCCCGGCGGACGCTTCTTGAAGCGTTTCATGCTCCACATGTACTGGCTCGGATACGCCGCGACGTAACGCTCGACCACTTTGCTCATGGCTGCGCAGGACTCGGCGGTATCGGTGCTGTACATCGCTTCTGGCGCGGCTTCGAGAATGACTTTGTAGCCCGAGCCGTCAGGCAGGCGCAGGGCATGCAGGAACACACCGACCGCTTTGCCGCCGGCCAACATGTTCGGCACGAATTTGCTGGTCAGCGCCTGAGTGGCGAAGAACGGCACGAAAATCCCGGCGGATTCGGCCGGTTCCGGGTCGGCGGGAATGCCCACGGCACCGCCCTTACGCACTTCCTTGATGACGCTGAGAATGCCTTCCTTTGTCGATGCTGCGACCTTGTTGCCCAGCTGCACGCGCTGTTTGCGCAGCAATTCATCCACTGCCTTGAGCTTCGGCGGACGGTAGAAAATGATCGGTTTGCACTGGCTGCAATAGAAGTGGTTGAGCACTTCCCAGTTGCCGAGGTGGCTGGTGATGCCGACCACGCCTTTGCCCGAGGCCAGCGCGTCTTTCAACACATCAAGGCCTTCGACTTCACGGACCAGATCGATCGAGCGCTGCGCCGGCCAGATCCACGCGCAGGCGCTTTCGGTCAGCGACTTGCCGATGTCCTTCAGACTCTGCCCGACCAGGCGCTCACGTTCGGCCGCATCCATCTGTGGAAAACACTTGGACAGGTTGATCCGCACCACGTCGCGGGAACGGTTGGGGGTTTTCCACATGATCCAGCCGATCGCCGAACCCACGGCCTGCACGGCTCGCCATGGCAGCAGGGCAAACAGCCGCAGAGCGCCTACCAGCAAGGCGCCTTTAAACTTTTCCACAGGTCACTCCTGATCTTTGTGCTGTGCGCGAGGCGGGCATTCTAACCGGCGTTGGCGAGCTGCGCGTAGCGGTCGCAATCCTGGGTGTGGTCCATGACCATGCCCGAGGCCTGCATCAGCGCGTAGCAAATGGTCGGACCGACGAAGGTGAATCCGGCTTTTTTCAGCGCTTTGCTCATTGCCAGCGCTTCGGGGGTGATCGCCGGGACTTCGCTGCGATCCTTGAAATGATTGATGATCGGTTGGTCGCCCACGAACGACCAGAGCAATGCCACCGGATCCTCCAGCGCCAGCCACGCCTGGGCATTGCGCCGCGCGGCGTTGAGTTTCAGGCGATTGCGGATGATGCCCGGGTCGAGCATCAGCTCGTCGATTTCGGCATCGCTCATCTGCGCCACGCGCTGCACATCGAAGCCGAACAGCACCTCGCGATAGCGCTCACGTTTGCGCAACACAGTGATCCACGACAGCCCGGCCTGGAACCCTTCGAGCAAAAGCAACTCGAACAAACCCTGCGCATCGCGTAGCGGCGTGCCCCACTCCTGGTCGTGATAAGCCATGTACAGCGGATCTTCGGTACACCAAAAGCAGCGTGGCATAAGGCTCCAGGGGGCGTGCGCAGCAACGAATCGGGTATACTCCCGCTCTTTAAATCGCAGCCCAAGAAACAGGTGAATTTCGTGAGCCAGCCTACGCCAGCCGTGCGTACCTTCCAAGACTTGATCCTCGCGCTCCAGCAATACTGGGCCGAGCAAGGTTGTGTGGTACTTCAGCCCTACGATATGGAAGTAGGCGCCGGCACTTTCCACACCGCGACCTTCCTGCGCGCCATCGGCCCGGAAACCTGGAACGCCGCGTACGTGCAGCCAAGCCGCCGTCCGACTGACGGCCGTTACGGCGAAAACCCGAACCGTCTGCAGCACTACTACCAGTTCCAGGTAGTCCTGAAGCCGAACCCGGACAACTTCCAGGAACTGTACCTGGGCTCGCTCAAGCATGTCGGCCTCGACCCGCTGGTACACGACATCCGCTTCGTCGAAGACAACTGGGAATCGCCGACCCTCGGCGCCTGGGGTCTGGGCTGGGAAGTCTGGCTCAATGGCATGGAAGTCACCCAGTTCACCTACTTCCAGCAAGCGGGCGGCATCGAGTGCTACCCGGTGACCGGCGAGATCACCTACGGTCTCGAGCGTCTGGCGATGTACCTGCAAGGCGTCGATTCGGTCTACGACCTGGTCTGGGCTGACGGCCCGTTCGGTAAAGTCACCTATGGCGATGTGTTCCACCAGAACGAAGTGGAGCAGTCCACCTACAACTTCGAACACGCCAACGTCGACAAACTGTTCGAGTTGTTCGACTTCTATGAAAGCGAAGCCAAGCGCCTGATCGAACTCGACCAGCCGCTGCCGTTGCCGAGCTACGAAATGGTGCTGAAGGCGTCGCACACCTTCAACCTGCTGGATGCGCGCCGGGCGATCTCGGTGACCGCGCGTCAGCAATACATTCTGCGCGTACGCACCCTGGCGCGTTCCGTTGCGCAAGCCTACCTGCTGGCCCGCGCCAAGCTGGGCTTCCCGATGGCGACCCCGGACCTGCGTGACGAAGTACTGGCCAAGCTGGAGGCTGCACAATGAGTGCGCAAGATTTTCTGGTTGAACTGGGCACCGAAGAACTGCCACCCAAAGCCCTGAACACTTTGGCTGATGCGTTCCTCGCCGGTATCGACAAGGGCCTGCAAGCCGCCGGCCTGAGCTACGAAAGCAAAACCGTTTATGCCGCGCCACGTCGTCTGGCCGTGCTGATCACTGCGCTGGCCACTCAGCAGCCGGATCGCAGCATCAACCTCGATGGCCCGCCACGTCAGGCCGCGTTCGACGCTGATGGCAATCCGACTCAGGCCGCCCTGGGCTTCGCCAAGAAGTGCGGCGTCGAGCTGAGCGAAATCGACCAGAGCGGTCCGAAACTGCGCTACAGCCAGAACATCGCCGGCAAGCCGACTGCGAGCCTGCTGCCGACCATCGTCGAAGATTCGCTGAACGACCTGCCGATTCCGAAACGCATGCGTTGGGGTGCGCGCAAGGAAGAGTTCGTGCGTCCGACCCAGTGGCTGGTGATGCTGCTCGGTGATCAGGTCATCGACTGCACGATCCTCGCGCAGAAGGCTGGCCGTGAATCTCGTGGTCACCGTTTCCACCATCCGCAAGCCGTACGCATCGGTTCGCCGTCGAGCTACCTCGCCGACCTGCGTGCCGCTTATGTATTGGCCGATGCCAACGAGCGTCGCGAGATCATCAGCAAGCGCACCGAAGAGCTGGCCACCCGTCAGGAAGGCACGGCGATCGTTCCGCCGGCATTGCTTGACGAAGTGACCGCGCTGGTCGAATGGCCGGTGCCGCTGGTGTGCTCGTTCGAGGAACGCTTCCTCGACGTGCCGCAGGAAGCGCTGATCACCACCATGCAGGACAACCAGAAGTACTTCTGCCTGCTGGATGCCGACGGCAAGTTGCTGCCACGTTTCATTACCGTGGCCAACATCGAAAGCAAAGACCCGCAGCAGATCATCGCCGGTAACGAGAAAGTGGTTCGCCCACGCCTGACCGACGCCGAGTTCTTCTTCAAGCAGGACAAGAAGCAGAAACTTGAAGACTTCAACCTGCGCCTGCAGAACGTGGTGTTCCAGGAAAAACTCGGCAGCGTCTACGACAAGGCCGAGCGCGTATCGAAACTGGCCGCGTACATCGCCGCACGCATCGGCGGCAACGCCTCGTGGGCTGCCCGTGCGGGCCTGCTGTCGAAGTGCGACCTGGCCACCGAAATGGTCGGCGAGTTCCCGGAGATGCAAGGTGTCGCCGGTTACTACTACGCCCTCAATGACGGCGAGCCACAGGATGTCGCGCTGGCACTGAACGAGCAGTACATGCCACGCGGTGCCGGGGCTGAATTGCCGGCGACCCTGACCGGTGCAGCTGTCGCCATCGCCGACAAGCTCGACACTCTGGTCGGCATCTTCGGTATCGGCATGCTGCCAACCGGCAGCAAAGACCCTTATGCCCTGCGCCGTGCAGCACTGGGCGTGCTGCGGATCCTGATCGAGAAACAACTGGATCTGGACCTGAACGACGCCGTGGCTTTCGCGGTGACTGCGTTAGGCGGCAAGGTCAAGGCTGCCGGTCTCAACGAAGCCGTGCTGGAATTCATCTTCGACCGCCTGCGTGCGCGTTATGAAGACGAAGGCGTCGACGTCGCCACCTACCTGTCGGTACGTGCACTGAAGCCGGGTTCGGCGCTGGACTTCGACCAGCGTGTGCAGGCGGTGCAGGCCTTCCGCAAACTGCCTGAAGCGGCAGCGCTGGCGGCGGTGAACAAGCGTGTGTCGAACCTGTTGAGCAAGGTCGAAGGCTCGGTGCCAACCGTGGTCGAGGCCAAGTATTTCGACAACGCCAACGAGTTCTCGCTGTATTCGGCAATCCAGCAAGCGGATCAAGCGGTGCAGCCAATGGCCGCGGCGCGTCAGTACAACGAATCGCTGGCACGCCTGGCGGCACTGCGCGAGCCGGTCGATGCGTTCTTCGACGCGGTGATGGTCAATGCCGACGATGCCAATGTGCGGGCCAACCGTTACGCGCTGCTGGCGCGTCTGCGTGGCCTGTTCCTCGGTGTTGCCGACATTTCGCTGCTGGGTTGAGGGATTGCTGTTGAAACTGCTGATTCTTGATCGTGACGGCGTGATCAATTACGACTCCGATGCCTACATCAAGTCGGTGGAGGAGTGGATTCCGCTGCCCGGTTCGATCGAAGCGATTGCGCAGTTGAGCAAGGCCGGCTGGACGGTGGCGGTGGCCACCAACCAGTCGGGCATTGCTCGCGGCTATTACGACCTCGCCACCCTCGAGGCCATGCACGCGCGCCTGCGCGAGCTGGTCGCGGAGCAGGGCGGCGAAGTCGGTTTGATCGTGTATTGCCCGCATGGCCCGGACGAAGGCTGCGATTGCCGCAAACCGAAACCGGGAATGCTGAAAACCATTGCCGAGCATTACACGGCGCCGTTGACCAACGTCTGGTTCGTCGGCGACAGCCTTGGTGACCTGGAGGCCGCCAAAGCCGTCGATTCACAGCCAGTTTTGGTGAAGACCGGGAAAGGCGAAAAGACTCAGGGCAAAACCCTGCCGGTTGGCACTCTGATTTTTGACGATCTGGCGGCGATTGCCGCAGAACTTATCCACAACTAGAGTACTTCTGAATTTCCTGGCCAGGGATTGCTCGGGAGTGCGCTTGAACAGTCGGGCATTGCCCCGTAACGGTAACCGTCGCCATGTCGATACTGCGGGCCTTCAGAATCTTTCTTTTCTACCTGCTGCTGGGCACAACAGCGTTGCTGTGGTGCAGCCTGAGCTTTTTCATCGCGCCGTTTCTGTCCTTCAAGGCGCGCTATCGTTTCATCAACGTGTACTGGTGCCGTTGCGCCCTGTGGCTGACCAAGGTTTTCCTCGGCATCCGCTACGAAATCAAAGGCGCGGAGAACGTGCCAGACCGGCCCTGCGTGATTCAATCGAACCACCAGAGCACATGGGAGACGTTCTTTCTCTCCGCTTATTTCTCGCCATTGAGCCAAGTGCTCAAGCGCGAATTGCTTTACGTGCCGTTCTTCGGCTGGGCCATGGCCATGCTGCGCCCGATCGCCATCGACCGCGATAACCCGAAGGCCGCGCTCAAACAAGTCGCGGCCAAAGGCGACGAGCTGCTCAAGGACAACGTCTGGGTGCTGATCTTCCCCGAAGGCACACGAGTCCCCTACGGCACTGTCGGAAAATTCTCTCGCAGTGGCAGCGCATTGGCTGTGAATGCGGCGCTTCCGGTGCTGCCGATTGCACACAATGCCGGCAAATTCTGGCCAAAAATCGGCTGGGGCAAACAGGCTGGAGTGATCACCGTGGTCATTGGCGAACCGATGTATGCCGAAGGCAGCGGGCCGCGCGCCATCGCTGATCTGAATGACCGTGTGCAGGCGTGGAACGAGAAGACCCAGCGCGAAATGGGCTCGCTGCCACCGGCGCCACAGGCACCGGCCGCGAGTGATCAACTGGCTGTCTGAATTTTGTGGATAACCTGTGTACGCTTTTGCTTCAAAAGACCGTGATCGTTTTGTAACTTATTGATTTTCATCGATATTTTTAAATCGATAAGTTGAACGAAATCCGTGCATAAGTTTTATTCGGATGTAAAAAAACCGGTCGTTATAGCCGGTTTTTTTGTGCCTCTTTTTCATTCAGAAATCAGCGGCAAATCGATGCGGAATGTGGTTCCCGCGTCGACCACGCTGCGACACTCGATTGTGCCGCCATGATGATCAATCACGGCTTTGACCATCGACAGACCCAGGCCTACGCCGTCGATGCCCTGGGCGGAGGAGAAACGCCGATACTGGCTGAACAGGTCAGGCAATTCATCGGCGGCAATGCCCTTGCCCTGATCGGACAATTCGCAGCGTAGCCACTGCCCATCACAGCTGACGGTCAGTTGCACCGTGCTGTCTGCCGGGCTGTACTTGATCGCGTTTTCCAACAGGTTGAACAGGGCGCGCGTCAGTAATCCCTGATCGGCCAGAATCAGCCGCTCCTGACATTCCTCGTCAACTTCGTTGAGAAGCTCGATGCGTTTCTGCTGAGCGATAGGCAGGGCCTGATCGATGACGTCCAATACCAGCATCGCAAACAATGTCGGGCGGAACTGGTAGGTCTCGGACTCAGCCCGCGCCAACAAGACGAAACCATCGGTCAGATCCAGTGCACGGCGCACCTGACGCTCAATCTGCTCGAACAACGGCGCATCAGCGCCCGCCTGATGACGATGCACATCCAGCAGGGCGAGGATCGCCGAATGGGGGGCGCGCAGGTCGTGGGAAAGAAAACGCAGCAGGACGCCGCGCTGCTCCTCGGCCGCACGCTCGGCACTCAAATCCGTCAGGCTGAGCAGCCAACCGATCGGCGTATCGCCGTCGACCGGCAGCAGCGCCGCTCTTTCCAGGCGCAGGCTGCGCTCCTTGTGATCGCGAAATTCCAGCAGCGGCAGGGTGGCCAGCGGCGGTCGCGGCGCTGTGGATAATTCCGGATAGCCGAGCCGCGCCAGTTGCTCGAGTACATCATCGCCCACCAGCGAATCTTCGAACAGTTCGCGCGCCTTGCGATTGCCCAGCAGAATCTTGCCCTGCGGATCACTGATCAGCGTCGCCACCGGCAGGTATTCCAGGCCATCGGCAATGAACCGCCGGGTGTCGCGGGTGCGGCTCATGGCTTGTTCGAGCGCCATGATCTGGCCCTGCAAACGGTCGGCACCGGTGAAGCGGGTCCGGCGTCGCTCCGGAAAAACTTTCGGCTCGTTGTCCAGACGCGCCAGCTCCCAGCCGAAATAGGTCAGCACCACGCTCAGGCGTCGCCAGTTCCAGATCAGGTAACCGAACAACATCCCCAGGGCTGCTGGCGTTGGCGACCACCAGTAGCGGACTTCGGCCAGCAGGGCGCTGGCGATCAGCGCACAGGCCATACCGACCAAGGTTACCCACAGCGCCCAACGCGGCCGCCACAGCAACAATCCCAGCACACCGGCGACCATCGCCACGGACAACAGCGCGCCGGGCGCTGGCGACGGATTGTGCAGATTGATCTGGGCGCGATAAGACAACAAGGCAGTCAGCGGCAACAGCACTAGACTTATCCACAACCACTCGCGCACCAGCCGGCGGAACAGACGCTGGACCTGGCTCGGCTCACGACTTTCACGTCGGCGTTGAGTGTTATGCATGAGGCACAGGGCAGGGCAGTGGGAATGGTTTCATAGGTCTCAGGTCTGAGGCGTAGACCCGAAGAATCATAGCGGACGTCGACCAACGACGGGCTGCTTCTTTCATCGCGGCCGGGGAGTCGCTATTGTCGACATCCCAGCCCCAGCGATAAGGAACACCGCCGATGCGCGTTGCCATTCTGGACGACGAACCCGCCGAACTGCGCCGGGTCGAGCAAACCCTGGAGCAAATGGCCGAAGCTGGCGAACAGCCGTGGTCACTGCACAGCTTCGAGCGCGGCGAAGACTTGTTGCGCCAGTTGCGCCGGGAAACCTTCGACCTGTTGATTCTCGATTGGCAACTTCCTGATCTCACGGGCTTGGCACTGCTGCGCTGGACCCGCGAACACATGGACGCGCCACCCGCTGCAATCATGCTCACCAGCCGCGATGGCGAGAGCGATATCGTTCAAGCCTTGAATGCCGGGGCCGACGATTATGTCAGCAAGCCGTTTCGCCCGAATGAGTTGAAGGCGAGGGTGGCAGCGGTCTTGCGTCGGCATAGCCAACCGCGCAGCGCGGCGGGCGAAGTACAGACGTTCCACGATCTGACATTCGACGACGCCGAACTGACCGTCACCCGTGAAGGCAAACCGATCCTCATGACTGAACGCGAATACCGCCTGGCGCGCTGCCTGTTCAGCAACCTGGGGCGGCCATTGTCGCGGGATTATCTGTACGAGCGCTTCTGGCCGAACGAAGAGACAACTTCCTCGCGGCCGCTGGATACGCATATATACCGATTGCGCAACAAGCTCGGGCTGACAGCGGATCGGGGTTGGCAGTTGCTGACAATTTATGGGTATGGGTATCGGTTGGAAAGTGTCGGCACTGGGAATGAGTGAGGCAAAAAAAACCCCGGCATTGGCCGGGGTTTTTCATGAGCGGGTAGCAATCAGGATCAGAAATCCAGGTTGGAAACCGCCAGTGCGTTGCTCTCGATGAAGTCTCGGCGAGGTTCGACCGCATCACCCATCAGGGTGTTGAAGATCTGGTCTGCACCGATGGCGTCTTCGATGGTGACTTTCAGCATGCGTCGCACGCTTGGGTCCATGGTGGTTTCCCACAGCTGATCAGGGTTCATTTCACCCAGACCTTTGTAGCGCTGGATGGTGTGGCGCTTGGTGCTTTCGGCCATCAGCCAGTCGAGGGCTTCCTTGAACTCGGTAACGGCTTTCTTGCGCTCGCCACGCTGGATGTACGCGCCTTCGTCGAGCAGGGTGCTCAGTTGCGCGCCCAGGGTGACCACGGTTTTGTAGTCGTTGCTGCCGAAGAAGTCGCGGTTGAAGGTGACATAGTTCGACAGGCCGTGGGAGATCAGTTCGACCTCTGGCAGCCAGACGCCACGTTCACGGTCTTCGCGCAGACTGGCCTTGTAGACCAGGCCCGACTTCTCGTTGGTACGCAGACGGACTTCGTACTGCACCAGCCACTCTTGCATCGCCGCGTGGTCGCCCAAGGTTTCAAGGCTGACGGCCGGCAGATAGATGAAGTGCTCGGTCAGCTCCTGTGGGTACAGGCGCGACAGACGCTTGAGTGTCTTCATGACCATGCGGAAGTCATTGACCAGACGTTCCAGCGCTTCACCGGAAATGCCCGGGGCTTCTTCGTTCAGGTGCAGGCTTGCATCTTCAAGCGCCGACTGCGTCATGTACTCTTCCATGGCGTCGTCGTCTTTGATGTATTGCTCTTGCTTGCCTTTCTTGACCTTGTACAGCGGTGGCTGGGCGATGTAGATGTAGCCACGCTCGATCAGCTCCGGCAGCTGACGGAAGAAGAAGGTCAGCAGCAGGGTGCGGATGTGCGAACCGTCGACGTCAGCATCGGTCATGATGATGATGTTGTGATAGCGCAGCTTGTCGATGTTGTACTCTTCGCGACCGATGCCGCAGCCCAGCGCGGTGATCAGCGTGCCCACTTCCTGGGACGAGATCATCTTGTCGAAACGGGCTTTCTCGACGTTGAGGATCTTGCCCTTCAACGGGAGGATCGCCTGGGTCTTGCGGTTACGTCCCTGCTTGGCAGAACCGCCCGCGGAGTCACCCTCCACCAGGTACAGTTCGGACAGCGCCGGGTCTTTCTCCTGGCAGTCAGCGAGTTTGCCCGGCAGGCCGGCGATGTCCAGCGCGCCTTTGCGGCGGGTCATCTCACGGGCCTTGCGCGCGGCTTCACGGGCACGGGCGGCGTCGATCATCTTGCCGACTACCAGCTTGGCTTCGTTCGGATTTTCCAAGAGGAAGTCGGAGAAGTATTTGCCCATCTCCTGCTCGACCGCAGTCTTCACTTCGGAAGACACCAGCTTGTCTTTGGTCTGCGAGCTGAACTTCGGATCCGGCACCTTCACCGAAATGATCGCGGTGAGGCCTTCACGGGCATCGTCACCGGTGGTGGCGACTTTGTGCTTCTTCGCCAGACCTTCCTGCTCGATGTAGTTGTTCAGGTTACGCGTCAGTGCCGAACGGAAGCCCACCAGGTGGGTGCCGCCGTCGCGCTGCGGAATGTTGTTGGTGAAGCACAACAGGTTCTCGTTGAAGCTGTCGTTCCACTGCAAGGCGATTTCCACGCCGATGCCGTCTTCACGCTGAATGTTGAAGTGGAACACCTGATTGACCGCAGTCTTGTTGGTGTTCAGGTATTCAACGAACGCACGCAGGCCGCCTTCGTACTTGAACAGCTCTTCCTTGCCGCTGCGCTCGTCCTTGAGGACGATGCCGACACCGGAGTTGAGGAAGGACAGTTCACGAATGCGCTTGGCGAGGATGTCCCAGCTGAAGTAAATGTTCTTGAAGGTTTCGCTGGAAGCCTTGAAGTGAATCTGGGTACCGGTGGTTTCGCTGTCGCCAACGATGGCCATCGGTGCCTGAGGCACACCGTGGACGTAGGTCTGTTCCCAGATCTTGCCACTGCGGCGAACGGTCAGGACCAGCTCTTCGGACAGTGCGTTCACTACCGAAACACCTACACCGTGCAGACCGCCGGAAACCTTGTAGGAGTTGTCATCGAACTTACCGCCAGCGTGGAGGACGGTCATGATGACCTCAGCGGCAGAAACGCCTTCCTCTTTATGCACGTCTACCGGGATGCCACGACCGTTGTCTTTAACGGTGATGGATTCGTCCGGGTGGATGATGATGCTGATGTCGTCGCAATGGCCGGCGAGGGCTTCGTCGATCGAATTGTCGACCACCTCGAACACCATGTGGTGCAGACCGCTGCCATCGTCGGTGTCACCAATGTACATACCGGGACGTTTGCGTACGGCATCCAGGCCTTTCAGCACTTTAATGCTCGTTGAGTCGTACGTATTTTCTTCGCTCAATGCCTTCACTCCCGATGGTCGTGGGTCTGGGTGATACGGCCCTGTTCCACGTGGAACAAAGCGACTGGCGTTTCCGTCTGCCAGCCTTCCCTCAGTAATTCGTGATCTACACAGGTGATGAACACCTGGCAGCGTAAGTCTTCCAGCAAGCGGCACAGCGCGCGACGGTGGCTCTCGTCCAGCTCGGACGGCAAGTCATCCACCAGATAAATACACTGTCCGCGGCGGGCCTGGCTGACCAGGTGCCCTTGGGCAATCCGTAGTGCACAGACCACAAGCTTCTGCTGACCCCGGGACAGGATGTCCGCGGCATTGTGTGCGCCCAATCTGAGACGCAAATCAGCTCGTTGCGGTCCGGCCTGGGTGTGCCCCATCTGCTGGTCCCGCTGCACGGAACCGGCAAGCACGGCGCTCAATTCGCGGTCCTTGTCCCAGCCTCGGTAATAGCTGAGCGTCAAACCCTCGAGCTCAACCAGTTCGCTCAAGGTCTGTTCGAAGACCGGTTTCAAGGCTGTGATGTAAGCGCGGCGGTATTCATCGATTTCAGCGCTGGCCTGGCACAGTTCCCTGTCCCAAACCGCTTGCGAAACGGCGTCAAGTGTACCATGCCGCAGCCAGGAGTTTCTCTGGCGCAGCGCCTTCTGCAAACGCTGCCAAGTGGCCATGAAACGCGGCTCGACGTGGAACACACCCCAGTCGAGAAACTGCCGGCGAATCTTCGGCGCGCCTTCCAGCAGACGAAAGCTGTCCGGGTTGATCAACTGCAACGGCAGGATCTCCGCCAGCTGCGCAGCGCTACGGGCGTTCTGGCCATCGATGCGAATCTGGAACTCGCCCTGACGGTCGCGAGAAATCCCCAGCGCACTGTGTCCGCCTTCAGCCAGCTCAACCTGACCAAATACAGTACAGGCGAGCTGTTCGTACTGAATGACCGGCAACAGCCGCGTGCTGCGAAACGAACGGGCAAGCCCCAGCAGATGAATGGCTTCCAGAACACTGGTTTTGCCGCTGCCGTTGGCGCCGTAAAGAATATTGATGCGGGGGGAGGGGGAGAAGGTCACCGGGTGTAGATTACGCACCGCGGTGACCGAAACACGACTTAACGACATTCAGGATCAGCTGATTACAGACGCATCGGCATGACAACGTAAGCCGAGTCGTCATTGTCGGACTCTTGCACCAGCGCACTGCTGTTGGAGTCGGACAGGATCAGGCGAACCTGCTCAGTGGTCATCACGCCCAGCACGTCGAGCAGGTAGCTGACGTTGAAGCCGATCTCCAGCGAGCCGCCGTTGTATTCAACACCCACTTCCTCTTCCGCTTCTTCCTGCTCCGGGTTGTTGGCCTGGATCTTCAACTGACCGCTGGCCAGCTGAAGACGGATACCGCGGTACTTCTCGTTGGACAGAATCGCCGTACGGCTGAACGCTTCACGCAATGCCTGACGATCGCCGAGTACCAGTTTGTCGCCACCTTTCGGCAGGACGCGCTCGTAATCCGGGAATTTACCGTCGACCAGTTTCGAGGTGAAAGTGAACTCGCCCGTGGTGGCGCGGATGTGATGCTGACCAAGGACGATGCTGACATTGCCGTCCGGCTCGGTGAGCAGACGCGCCAGTTCGAGGATACCTTTGCGCGGTACGATCACCTGATGACGATCCGGCTGACCGATATCGGCCTGCATCGAGCACATCGCCAAACGGTGACCGTCGGTGGCCACGGCGCGGATCACACCAGCGGAAACTTCCAGCAACATGCCGTTGAGGTAATAACGCACGTCCTGCTGGGCCATGGCGAAGCTGGTGCGTTCGATCAAGCGACGCAGTTTGCTCTGCTCCAGGCTGCACGTCAGCGAGCCCGGGCCTTCTTCAACAGTCGGGAAGTCGTTGGCCGGCAGGGTCGACAGGGTGAAGCGGCTACGGCCGGCCTTCACCACCAGCTTCTGCTCGTCGACCTTGATGTCGATGAGCGCGTCGTTGGGCAGGCTCTTGCAGATGTCCATCAGTTTGCGCGCCGGCACGGTGATCGAGCCCGTTTCGGCCGGCTCTTCGAGTTGCACACGACCGACCAGCTCGACTTCCAGGTCGGTACCGGTCAGCGACAGTTGCTGGCCTTCGACGACCAACAGCACGTTGGACAGTACCGGCAAGGTCTGTCGGCGCTCGACGACGCCTGCGACCAGTTGCAGGGGTTTCAACAGGGCTTCGCGTTGAATGGTGAAATGCATGGTCTAGTCCCTTGCCTTAATAAGCTGCGCTGGTGTTCATCAAGTGGTCAGTGTACGCAGCAGGTTCTTGTAGTCCTCGCGGATGTCCGCGTCGGATTCCTTAAGTTCGTTGATCTTGCGGCAGGCGTGCAACACGGTGGTGTGGTCGCGGCCGCCAAACACATCGCCGATTTCCGGCAGGCTGTGGTTGGTCAGTTCCTTGGACAATGCCATGGCGACCTGACGCGGACGAGCCACCGAGCGCGAACGCCGCTTGGACAGCAGGTCGGAAATCTTGATCTTGTAATACTCGGCGACGGTGCGCTGAATGTTATCCACAGAGACCAGTTTGTCCTGCAACGCCAGCAAGTCTTTCAGGGATTCGCGGATCAGCTCGATGGTGATGTCGCGGCCCATGAAGTGCGAGTGGGCGATTACGCGTTTCAGCGCACCTTCCAGCTCACGGACGTTGGAGCGAATGCGCTGGGCAATGAAGAACGCGGCATCGTGAGGCAACTCGACTTTGGCCTGATCGGCCTTCTTCATCAGGATCGCCACGCGGGTTTCCAGTTCCGGCGGCTCGACAGCAACCGTCAGGCCCCAACCGAAGCGGGATTTGAGGCGTTCTTCAAGGCCTTCGATTTCTTTCGGGTAGCGGTCACTGGTGAGAATGACCTGCTGACCACCTTCAAGCAACGCGTTGAAGGTGTGGAAAAACTCTTCCTGGGAACGCTCCTTGCGAGCGAAGAACTGAATATCGTCGATCAGCAAGGCGTCCACCGACCGGTAGAAACGCTTGAATTCGTTGATGGCGTTCAGTTGCAACGCCTTGACCATGTCGGCCACAAAGCGCTCGGAATGCAGGTACACGACCTTGGCATTCGGATTCTTCTTTAATAGATGGTTGCCCACCGCGTGCATCAAGTGGGTTTTACCCAAGCCGACGCCACCATAAAGGAAGAGCGGGTTGTAACCGTGCTTGGGATTGTCCGCCACTTGCCAAGCCGCCGCACGGGCGAGCTGGTTGGATTTACCTTCAACGAAGTTTTCGAAGGTGAACGTGCGATTCAGGTAACTGGTGTGCTTGAGCGCACCTTCTACCTGCACGGTGCGCTGCTCCGCGCGAACAGGGGCCTGCTGCGAAGCGGCGCCGGCCATCGGGTCGAAGCTGTCGCGGGAAGGTTCTTCGCTGACTTCAGCGGCCTTCTGTGTGGAACGTTTGGCCGGAGCAGGGGCTGGCGTCGGTGCCGGATTGCTCGCTGGCACATTATTGGCCTGCGCCTGAGCAACCTGCGCGGCCGCCAGTGGCGCATTGGGTGCGGCACGAGGTGCCGAGCTGCGTTTGCTGCCTATTAACAAGGACAGCGCCGGCGTCGAGCCATTGCCGTGCTCATCCAGCAGTTCAAGGACGCGGCCCAGGTACTTTTCGTTGACCCAGTCCAACACGAAACGATTCGGTGCGTAAACGCGCAACTCGTCGCCTTCGGCTTCGACCTGTAGTGGACGGATCCAGGTGTTGAATTGTTGGGCAGGCAGCTCTTCGCGCAAAAGCTCCACGCACTGCTGCCAAAGTTCCACTGACACGGATATCCCCTAAGTTGAAAGCCGGTGAGGCAAAAACAAGCGGCCATTGTAGCGGCGAGCGATTCACTTATCCACATGCAGGTAGGTTCGTCACCATCATTTATCAACGCGTTAACGCATTAAAAGGCGACCAACGGCATGTGAATAAGCCCTGTGGATAAATGCCTCTGAGGGCACTGGACAACTGGGGGCTAAACCCGGTGGATAACCAGCCTGTGGATAACAGGCCATTCCACACACAGCTTATCCGATAGCGCAGCACAGGCTGAACACGGTTTTCCACTGTAGTTGTCATTCTCTGTACATCCCGTGGAATAAGGCTTCATGGCAGTTATCCACAGAAGATGGCGTGCCTAGCTTTTACAAGCTTTACAGAAAAGCTTTAAATAATTCCCTTCTTTATTTCTATATCTGGCTGACAGGCGTTCAAGCTAAAAACCTGCCCGGATCTATTTATAAGGAAACGCTGGTTGGAAATTGACCTGAAGGCTTGCTTTCTCTAGAATCCCCGGTCTCTTAAAACGGGGGCCATTCCGGCCCGTTGTGGACGAACCAGGTAACACGACATGAAACGTACTTTCCAACCAAGCACTATCAAACGCGCTCGTACCCACGGTTTCCGTGCTCGCATGGCTACCAAGAACGGCCGCGCAGTCCTGTCGCGTCGTCGCGCCAAAGGTCGTGCGCGTCTGGCAGTTTGATAATCCGGTACTGGAGGTGAGTCAGGACTTCAGTCGGGAAAAGCGTCTGCTTACCCCCCGGCATTTCAAGGCAGTCTTTGACTCCCCTACCGGCAAGGTTCCGGGGAAAAATCTCCTGCTCCTTGCACGCAACAACGATCTTGATCACCCCCGTCTCGGGCTGGTTATCGGGAAAAAGAGCGTAAAGCTCTCCGTTGAGCGCAATCGCCTCAAACGTCTGATGCGCGAATCGTTCCGTCTGCACCAGGATTCACTGGTCGGCTGGGACATCGTTATCGTCGCGCGCAAAGGTTTGGGTGATGTAGAAAACCCCGAATTGATTCAGCATTTCGGCAAACTCTGGAAGCGTCTGGCACGCAACAAGCCCGTTCCGGCAGTCAAAACCGAAACTGTAGGGGTAGACAGTACCGATGCGTAAACTGGCCCTCGTTCCGATCCAGTTTTATCGCTATGCCATTAGTCCTTTAATGGCCAGCCACTGTCGCTTCTACCCCAGTTGTTCCTGCTACGCGTATGAAGCCATTGAAAATCATGGCCTTCTGCGCGGTGGCTGGCTGACCTTTCGTCGTTTAGGTCGCTGTCATCCGTGGAATCCCGGTGGTTATGACCCGGTTCCACCTGTCCCTACCTCCCGTTCTTCTTCGATGGCCGAGTAATCATGGATATCAAACGCACGATCCTGATCGTCGCCCTGGCAATCGTGTCCTACGTCATGGTTCTTAAATGGAACCAGGATTATGGCCAGGCTGCCCTGCCGACTCAGAATGTTGCTTCCAGTACGACTACATCCGGTTTGCCGGACACCGCCACTGGCACAAATGCCGCCAGTGACGATATTCCGCGCGCCGCCAGCGATACCAGCGCACCTGCCGAAACGCCGGTCGCCGCCAGCAAGGATCTGATTCAGGTCAAGACCGATGTGCTCGATCTGGCGATCGATCCGCAGGGTGGCGACGTTGCGCAACTGACTCTGCCTTTGTATCCACGTCGTCAGGATCGTCCTGACGTTCCGTTCCAGCTGTTCGATAACGGCGGCGAACGTGTATATCTGGCGCAAAGCGGTCTGATCGGTACCAACGGCCCGGATGCAAACCCGGCCGGTCGTCCGGTTTATTCCTCGGAGAAGAAGGTTTACCAACTGGCTGACGGTCAGGATCAACTCGTCGTTGACCTGAAATTCAGCAAGGACGGCGTCAACTACATCAAGCGTTTCACCCTGAAACGTGGCCTGTACGACGTTGCTGTCTCCTACATTGTGGATAACCAGAGCGCTCAGCCCTGGAACGGCGCAATGTTTGCCCAGTTGAAGCGCGATGCCAGCGCTGATCCTTCGTCGACCACTGCTACTGGCACCGCGACTTACCTGGGCGCTGCCCTGTGGACAAGTTCCGAGCCGTACAAGAAAGTGTCGATGAAGGACATGGACAAGGCGCAGCTCAAGGAAACCGTCACCGGTGGTTGGGTAGCCTGGCTGCAGCACTACTTCGTGACTGCGTGGATTCCGGCCAAGGGCGAAAACAACATCGTCCAGACCCGTAAAGACAGCAAAGGCAACTACATCATCGGTTACACCGGTCCTACTCTGACCGCTGCTCCAGGTGCAAAAGTTGAAACCAGCGCTGTGCTGTACGCCGGTCCGAAAAGTCAGGCTGTACTGAAAGAGTTGTCCCCAGGTCTGGAACTGACCGTCGACTACGGCATTCTGTGGTTCATTGCCCAGCCGATCTTCTGGCTGCTGCAACATATCCACGCCATTGTCGGTAACTGGGGCTGGTCGATCATCTTCCTGACCATGCTGATCAAAGGGATTTTCTTCCCGCTGTCGGCTGCCAGCTACAAATCGATGGCGCGCATGCGTGCCGTGGCTCCGAAACTGGCTGCGCTGAAAGAGCAACATGGCGATGACCGGCAGAAAATGTCGCAGGCCATGATGGAGCTGTACAAGAAAGAGAAGATCAATCCACTGGGTGGCTGCTTGCCGATCCTCGTACAGATGCCGGTCTTCCTGTCGCTGTACTGGGTTCTGCTGGAAAGCGTGGAAATGCGTCAGGCGCCGTTCATGCTGTGGATCACTGACCTGTCGATCAAGGATCCGTTCTTCATTCTGCCGATCATCATGGGCGCAACCATGTTCATCCAGCAGCAGTTGAACCCGACGCCTCCGGATCCGATGCAGGCGAAGGTCATGAAAATGATGCCAATCATCTTCACCTTCTTCTTCCTGTGGTTCCCTGCTGGTCTGGTGCTGTACTGGGTTGTGAACAACTGCCTGTCGATTGCACAACAGTGGTACATCACGCGTAAGATCGAAGCGGCGACGAAAAAAGCCGAGGCGTAACTTGCACTGTGGATAAAACCACTCAAAACGCCCCCTAGTGGGGCGTTTTGCTATCTGCCACTTTTGTCTGGATGCCGCTTTATGAGCACACCCCGTGAAACCATCGCTGCTGTCGCCACTGCTCAAGGGCGCGGCGGTGTGGGCATCGTCCGTATTTCCGGGCCGTTGGCCAGCATGGCGGCAAAAGCCATCAGCGGCCGAGAACTGAAACCGCGTTACGCCCATTACGGGCCGTTTTTCAGTGACGACCGGCAAGTGCTGGATGAAGGTCTGGCTTTGTATTTCCCGGGGCCGAACTCGTTCACCGGCGAAGACGTGCTGGAACTCCAAGGTCACGGCGGCCCGATCGTGCTGGACATGTTGCTCAAGCGCTGCCTGGAACTGGGTTGTCGTCTGGCCCGTCCTGGGGAATTCAGCGAGCGCGCCTTCCTCAATGACAAACTCGATCTGGCCCAGGCCGAGGCAATCGCCGATTTGATCGAAGCCAGTTCTGCCCAGGCTGCGCGCAATGCGCTGCGTTCATTGCAGGGTGCGTTTTCCCAGCGTGTGCATAACCTGACCGAGCAACTGATCGGCTTGCGTATCTACGTCGAAGCCGCCATCGACTTCCCGGAAGAGGAAATCGACTTTCTCGCCGACGGCCATGTGCTGAGCATGCTCGACAAAGTACGCGATGAGTTATCCACAGTATTGCGCGAAGCGGGGCAGGGCGCGTTATTGCGTGATGGCATGACCGTCGTCATCGCAGGCCGGCCGAATGCCGGTAAATCCAGCCTGTTGAATGCCTTGGCCGGTCGCGAGGCTGCCATCGTTACCGAGATTGCCGGCACCACGCGGGATATCCTGCGCGAACATATCCACATCGACGGTATGCCGTTGCACGTTGTCGATACCGCAGGCCTGCGTGACACCGATGATCGTGTGGAAAAAATCGGTGTTGAACGGGCCTTGAAAGCCATTGGTGAAGCGGATCGGGTTTTACTGGTGGTCGATGCGACCGCACCAGAGGCACTGGATCCTTTTGCCTTATGGCCAGAATTTCTCGAGTCTCGACCGGACCCGGCGAAGGTCACCCTTATCCGCAACAAAGCCGATCTGACCGGTGATGCGGTTTCTCTGGAGACCAGTGACGACGGCCACGTGACCATCAGTCTCAGCGCCAAGTCCGCCGAAGGCCTCGATCTGCTGCGGGACCACCTCAAGGCGTGCATGGGTTACGAGCAGACTTCGGAAAGCAGCTTCAGCGCACGTCGCCGGCATCTGGAAGCACTGCGTCACGCCAGCGCGGCACTGGAACATGGCCGCGCGCAACTGACCCTGGCCGGGGCAGGCGAATTGCTCGCCGAAGATCTGCGCCAGGCTCAGCATTCCCTGGGTGAGATTACCGGGGCGTTCAGCTCTGATGATTTGCTCGGAAGGATTTTCTCCAGCTTCTGCATCGGCAAATAAAAGAAGGGGCTGTGGATAATTCATCCGCAGCCCCTTTTTGGTCACCAGTTATAGGACACCGTACCGAGCAAAGTACGATCCTCGCCCCAGTAACAGCGGCCGGCGTCGTTGCATCCCGACACATATTCCTTGTCGAACAGGTTCTTCGCATTCAAATCGACACTCCAGTGTGTATCGATCTGGTAACCAACTGCCGCGTCGACCAATGTAACGTCACCGGCATCTAGCTTTCCGTATAGAGACGGCGAAGTGTAAGCAAACGCACTGTCGAAGTAGCGCACGCCACCGGCCACATACAAGCCTTTCAGATCACTGTCGAGGAAGCGATATTTCGCCCAGACCGAGGCCTGATTACGCGGCACGCCGGTCATTTGATGTCCTTTAACCAGCGATGTTGCTGCATCCTTGGTGATCTTCGCGTCGGTGTAGGTATAGGCCGCCGTGACATTGAGGTTCTGCGTCAGGTTGCTGTTTAGTTCCAGCTCGACGCCCTTGGCGCGGCTTTCGCCCACCTGGCGATAGGTCGAAGTCGTTGCGTCGAAATAGGTGTCGTCCTCCTTGCGCAGGTCATACACCGAAGCGGTGAACGCGGTGTCCCAGCCGATCGGTTCGTACTTCAAGCCCACTTCGTACTGGCTGCTGGTGATCGGATCAAGCGGCGCACCGACGTTGGAAATCTGCTGCACCGGCACGAACGCCGTGGAATAGCTGACATACGGCGTCATGCCGTTGTCGAACTGATACATCACGCCGCCCTGATAGGTGAACTTCTTGTCCTCGGAGCTGATGTTGCTGCCTCGGGCCACCTTGTCGCGGAAGTCACTGTCGACCCAGTCCTGGCGCCCGCCGAGCAGGAACAGCCAGTTGTCGTACTTGCTCTGAATCTGTGCATAAACACCCTTCATCTGCTGCTCGAGCAATGTGTTTTGTACGGCAATCGGCGTG
This sequence comes from Pseudomonas sp. Sample_14, assembly GCF_004307515.1. Lineage (NCBI taxonomy): Bacteria > Pseudomonadati > Pseudomonadota > Gammaproteobacteria > Pseudomonadales > Pseudomonadaceae > Pseudomonas > Pseudomonas sp. Sample_14. The sequence continues at coordinate 50,707 of NZ_RCOC01000103.1, forward strand.
GTCGGATCACGCAGGTAAACCGGGTTGTAGATGTCGATCGGCCCGACAATGCCGGCATTCCAGTCCTGGTTGAACGAGGTGCGATCGTAGCTGGCGCCAAACAGCACGGTATTTTCCAGATCCCCCGCCTGGAACTTGCCTTCGAGCTGGTTATCCAGCGAATACACCATGGATTTGTTGAAGCGATCGTAGGCGGTCACGTTCAACCGCGTGCCGAAACCGGCGTTGTTCAGATTGCCCGGCCAGGTTTCGTGGCGAGTGATGCGCGACTGCATGTAGCGCGAGTTCTGGCGGAACTGCCAGTCATCGTTGAACGAGTGGCTGAACTCGTAACCGGTGCTCCAGGTTTCCCGTTCGAAGGTATTCCAGTCCGGGTCACCGAGCATGGTGTCTTTGGATAGCTGGCCGTTGGGATTGCTCAGCAACGTGCCGGCGGCGGGCAGGCCAAGCTCCATGTTGGTGTGGTCTTTTTGGTAGTTGGCCAGCAGCGTCAGCGTATTGAAATCGTCGAAATTCAGGGTCAGCGAAGGGGCGATATAAATACGGTCGTCAGGCACGTGATCGGTCTGGGTATCGGATTTGCGTCCCAGCATCACCACGCGTCCGAGAACGTTGCCGCTGTCATTGAGCTGGCCGGAGACATCTACGCCGATTTGCCGGCGATTGTTCGAGCCATAGCCCAGTTGCACTTCGCCCTGAGGCGCGGCGGTCGGGCGTTTGCTGACCAGATTGACCAGACCGCCTGGCGCATTTTCGCCATACAGCAGCGAAGACGGGCCACGGAACACCTCGACCCGCTCAAGTCCGTACGGCTCGGTGCTGGTGTCATAGCGATTGCCCTGCACGCGCAGTCCATCGCGCAGCAAACCGTAGCCGTAATCGGTGGCGTTGAAACCACGGATATAGAACAGGTCGCCAGCCAAGCTGTCGCCGGCGGCAAAAGGTGGGGCGAAGATCCCCGGCACGTAGCCGAGTACGTCGGTGAGTGTCTGGGATTTCTGATCTCTGATCCGCTGCCCGGTCACCACTGACACCGAACGCGGTGTTTCCGACAGCGGCGTACTGGTTTTCGTACCGATCCGGCTGTTTTGCGCCTTGTAGCCGACGTCGGCGGCGTAATCGAGATTCATTGGATTGCCCAACTGCGCATTGATGTTGGTCGGCGCCAGTTCCAGGGAGTCACCGTTGGGCACGTTCTGCAGAATGAAACTGCCGGGTGCTTGTGGCACTGCCTGTAAACCCGAGCCTTGCAGCAATTGAGCGAAACCTTGTTCGACGCTGAAGTCGCCGTTCAGCCCGGCACTGCGCAAGCGGCTGGTCTGCTGCGGCGAGAACGACAGAATCACATTGGCGGTAGCGGCGAACTGGCTCAAGGCACTATCCAGCGGGCCGGCGGCAATGGCGAAGCGCTGGGATGTCGACGCCGCGAAGGCGCTGTTGCTGATCACCAGACAGGACGCAGTGCTGGCCATCAATAAGGTGTATGCAATGCAGTGTGGAGAAAAGCGCTGACGGAACGTGGGAAGACGCATGTGTGGATTAGCCCTGAAGGTGGCGAAGAGCCGCGTTGATCGCGATTACCTGTAGGGCCGGCTCAGGACGCAAAAAGATAACCCTGTTTGCGATTATTTTTCCCAGGCGTTTTTTTGATCAAACGTTGTGGCTGATCGAGACCCAGTAACGACTGAAATAGCGGACGTTGATCGGCAACGAAGCCTTGAGATTGGCCAGCACTGCGTCGGTCGAATCGAGCCGGAAGGTCCCGGAGACCCGCAGATCCCGAGCGCGGCGATCACAGTGCAATACACCGCTGCGATAGCGCCCCAACTCTGTGATGACATCGCCCAGGCGCGCATCGAGAACGATCAACTGGCCGCTGATCCAGGCCACTTCTGATGACTGGAAGGGATGCCTGAGGCCGATGTGCCGACTGTCGAAATCCGCGCCTTCGCCTGCGTTCAGGATGAGCGCAGCACTGGATGACTGCGCAGGTTGAACGCTGACTCGATCCTGCAGTACGCCGACCCGGGTTGAGTTCCGCATCTGATGCACCGAGAACCGGGTGCCTAATGCATGGATCCGCCCGTCACGGGTTTGCACATAGAACGGCCGCTGATCGCCAAGCTTGCCGGTTTGGACGAGGATTTCACCGGCACGCAGTTGGATCAGGCGTTGTGCTGCATCGAAAGAGACATCAATGGCCGAGTCGGTGTTGAGCTGGACCTGGCTGCCATCGGCCAGGCTGATGGTGCGACGCTGACCTACACCGGTTTTATAGTCGGCCCAGACGTTGCCGAGAGATGTGTGTCGTTGAACGTTCCAGCCAACGAAACCTGTTCCCGCTGCGAGCAACAGCAGTTTGAGTACCTGGCGTCTTCGTTGGCCGCTATTGAGCGCACGTCGTTTCAGATCCTGCGGCAGCGTACCGAGGTGGCGCTGCAATTGTTCCATCTGGTTCCACGCCGCCAGATGCGCTGGATCGCTGTCTATCCACATCTGCCAGGCCTTTTGTTCGGCAAGGCTCGGTGGCTGGGATTGAAACTGGACATACCAGCTGGCGGCAGTTTCGAATACCTGACGATCTGCAGCGGCGGCCATCATGGTTGCGCCATGATCAGGGCGCATTCAGTCAGGGCGCGAACCATGTGTTTTTTCACTGTGGTCAGCGAAACCTCCAATTGCACAGCGATCTGTTGATAAGTCAGTCCGTCGACTTGCGAAAGCATGAAGATCTGCCGTGTGCGCGTGCCCAATCCGGTCAATGCTTTATCCACAGCAACCAGGGTTTCAATGATCAGCGCTCTGTCTTCTTCGCTGACGGTCGTCGCTTCCGGCCGAGCTGCGAGGGCCTGCAGATAAGCGCTTTCAATGGCCCTGCGTCTATAACGATCAATGACCAGCCCGCGTGCAATGGTCGTCAGGTAATCCCTCGGCTCACGAATATAAGCTGCATTGCGCGCGGCCAGAACTCGCAAAAACGTGTCATGCGCCACATCGGCTGCATCGCAGCCGTTGTGCAGTCTGCCCTTGAGCCAACCATATAGCCACGAATGATGTTGCTCGTATATTCGCTCGATCGCAGCGGTGTGGGCGGGTAGGGACATGGGAAAACTGACGAGTTAATGATAATGGCTATTATTAGCCTCTGTTACGTCCTCTCACAATAGCCTTTTTATTTTCCTGCCCTTGGCTTGCCAAGCGTCACCGATCCTTCGCTGGCGCTTTTTTGCGTCCGGAAAAAGCCTTGTTGGCGATTTTCTGTGGATTAAGCCCTGTGAATAACTGCCACTGAGGGCAGTTGATAAATGGGGTTGAAAACTGGATATAACCTGCGCTGTGGGTAACTACCCCTTTCATCCACAGGCTTAAACCGGTTATCCAATGGCCTCATTGCTACATGAGCACAGAGTTTTGGATCTCTGTACATGTTGAAAAACAAGGCCTGTAGCGATCTATCCACAGAAAGGTGGTTCAGTAAGAATAAACATAAAAACAAAGGTTTTATAAATTTCTCTCTTTTTTATTCTTTTAACCTCGAGTTCTCCACAGCTGGTTAAATTTTGTGCAAAGGGTTCTTTAGAAAGGGCGAAGTCCCTATACTTGCCGACCAGGTCCAGAAACCTGAGCTCAACTATTTCCTGAATGACCTACTTAAGCAGGCACGAGGTGCGTGGTGGATTTCTCTTCCCGTTTTGAAGTGATCGTCATCGGCGGCGGTCATGCCGGTACCGAGGCAGCACTGGCGTCAGCTCGCATGGGGGCAAAAACCCTCTTGCTGACGCATAACGTGGAAACCCTCGGCGCCATGAGTTGCAACCCGGCCATCGGTGGCATCGGCAAAAGCCATCTGGTCAAGGAAATCGATGCCCTCGGCGGCGCGATGGCCATGGCTACCGATAAGGGCGGCATCCAGTTTCGCGTGTTGAACAGCCGCAAGGGTCCGGCCGTACGGGCGACCCGTGCGCAAGCCGACCGGATTCTCTACAAGGCAGCTGTACGCGAAATTCTTGAAAACCAGCCGAACCTGTGGATATTTCAACAGGCTGCTGACGACCTGATCGTCGAGCAGGAGCAAGTCCGTGGTGTGGTTACACAGATGGGGCTGCGTTTCTTCGCCGATTCCGTGGTGTTGACCACCGGTACCTTCCTCGGCGGACTTATCCACATCGGTTTGCAGAATTTCTCCGGCGGTCGCGCCGGTGATCCACCGTCGATTGCTCTGGCCCACCGTCTGCGTGAGTTGCCATTGCGTGTCGGGCGCCTGAAAACCGGTACACCGCCGCGTATTGATGGGAAATCTGTGGATTTCTCGGTGATGACCGAGCAGCCGGGTGACACTCCGATCCCGGTGATGTCGTTCATGGGCAACAAGGAACAGCATCCCCGTCAGGTCAGCTGCTGGATCACCCATACCAATGCCCGCACCCACGAAATCATCGCGGCGAACCTCGATCGTTCGCCGATGTATTCCGCTGCCGGTGAAATCGAAGGCGTCGGCCCGCGTTATTGCCCGTCGATCGAAGACAAGATTCATCGCTTTGCCGACAAGGAAAGCCATCAGGTGTTCATCGAACCGGAAGGTCTGACCACCCATGAGCTGTATCCGAACGGGATATCCACAAGCCTGCCGTTCGACGTGCAATTGCAGATCGTGCAATCGATCCGCGGCATGGAAAACGCACACATCGTGCGTCCGGGCTATGCGATCGAGTACGACTACTTCGATCCGCGCGACCTGAAGTACAGCCTGGAAACCAAAGTCATCGGCGGTCTGTTTTTCGCCGGGCAGATCAACGGCACCACCGGTTACGAAGAAGCCGGCGCTCAAGGTCTGCTCGCCGGGGCCAACGCTGCACTGCGCGCGAAGGGCAAAGAAGCCTGGTGTCCGCGCCGCGATGAAGCGTACATCGGCGTTCTAGTCGACGACCTGATCACCCTCGGCACCCAAGAGCCGTACCGCATGTTCACGTCTCGCGCCGAGTACCGCCTGATTCTGCGTGAAGACAATGCCGACCTGCGTCTGACCGAAAAAGGTCGCGAGCTCGGTCTGGTCGATGACGCGCGCTGGGCGGCCTTCTGCAAGAAACGCGAAAGCATCGAGCTTGAAGAACAGCGCCTGAAAAGCACCTGGGTGCGGCCGAACACCCCGCAGGGCGATGCGATTGCCGAGAAATTCGGCACGCCGCTGACCCACGAATACAACTTGCTCAACCTGTTGAGCCGTCCGGAAATCGATTACGCCGGTCTGGTCGAAGTGACCGGGCAGGGCGCCGAAGATCCACAGGTCGCCGAGCAGGTCGAGATCAAGACCAAATACGCCGGTTACATCGACCGCCAACAGGACGAGATCGCCCGTCTGCGCGCCAGCGAAGACACGAAATTGCCTGTGGATATCGATTACACCAACATCTCCGGTCTGTCCAAGGAGATCCAGAGCAAGCTCGGCGCCACACGTCCCGAAACGCTGGGCCAGGCTTCGCGAATCCCGGGCGTAACCCCGGCGGCGATTTCGCTGTTGATGATTCATTTGAAAAAACGCGGCGCGGGCCGTCAGTTGGAGCAAAGCGCTTGAGTGCCAAGGTCACTTCGCAACACGCCGAAGAGTTATCCACAGGAGCCCGCGCGCTCGGTGTCAATCTCAGTGAAACCCAGCACGAATTGCTGCTGGGTTATCTGGCCCTGTTGATCAAATGGAACCAGGCCTACAACCTGACCGCTGTGCGCGATCCGGACGAAATGGTTTCGCGGCACTTGCTCGATAGTCTCAGCGTGATGTCGTTTATCGAAAACGGTCGCTGGCTCGATGTCGGCAGTGGCGGTGGCATGCCTGGTATCCCGCTGGCGATCCTGTACCCGGACTCGCAGGTGACCTGTCTGGACAGCAACGGCAAGAAAACCCGCTTCCTGACTCAGGTCAAACTGGAGCTGAAGCTGGATAACCTGCAAGTTATCCACAGTCGCGTCGAAGCCTTCCAGCCTGCGCAGCCATTCAACGGGATCATTTCCCGGGCATTCAGCAGCATGGAAAACTTCACCAACTGGACTCGCCACTTGGGCGATGCCGATACACGCTGGCTGGCAATGAAGGGCGTTCATCCGGCCGATGAGCTGGTAGCATTGCCGGCAGATTTCAAACTCGATAGCGAACACGCCCTGGCCGTCCCCGGTTGCCAAGGCCAACGCCATCTGCTGATACTGCGCCGCACGGCATGATTGGGAACACAAGCAAGAATGGCTAAGGTATTCGCGATAGCGAACCAGAAGGGTGGTGTGGGCAAGACCACCACCTGCATCAACCTCGCAGCATCCCTGGTCGCGACCAAGCGCCGGGTGCTGTTGATCGATCTCGATCCACAGGGCAACGCCACCATGGGTAGCGGTGTGGATAAACATGGTCTGGAAAACTCGGTCTACGATCTGCTGATCGGTGAATGCGACCTGGGCCAGGCGATGCACTTCTCCGAGCACGGCGGTTATCAACTGCTGCCGGCCAACCGTGATCTGACCGCGGCCGAAGTGGTGCTGCTGGAAATGCAGATGAAGGAAAGCCGTCTGCGCAGCGCGCTGGCGCCGATCAGGGATAACTACGATTACATTCTGATCGACTGCCCGCCGTCGCTGTCGATGCTCACGCTCAACGCATTGGTCGCCGCTGACGGGGTGATTATCCCCATGCAATGCGAATACTTCGCTCTGGAAGGTTTGAGCGACCTTGTGGATAACATCAAGCGCATCGCCGAGCTGCTCAATCCGAACCTGAAGGTCGAAGGCCTGCTGCGGACCATGTACGACCCGCGCCTGAGCCTGATGAACGATGTTTCGGCGCAGCTCAAGGAACACTTCGGCGATCAGTTGTACGACACGGTGATCCCGCGCAACATTCGCCTGGCCGAAGCACCGAGCTACGGCATGCCGGCGCTGGCTTACGACAAGCAATCGCGTGGCGCCCTGGCCTATCTGGCTCTGGCGGGCGAGATGGTTCGTCGTCAGCGCAAAAATTCACGCATTGCTGCTGCTCAGCCAACTTAAGGAATCCCCATGGCCGTCAAGAAACGAGGTCTCGGACGTGGACTGGATGCACTGCTGAGTGGTCCGACGGTCAGCGCGCTGGAAGAACAAGCCGCGCAGGCCGACACCCGCGAACTGCAACACCTGCCGCTGGACCTGCTGCAGCGCGGCAAATATCAGCCGCGCCGCGACATGGACCCGCAGGCCCTGGAAGAGCTGGCGCAGTCGATCAAGGCTCAGGGCGTGATGCAGCCGATCGTGGTACGCCCGATTGGCGGCGGTCGGTTTGAGATCATTGCCGGTGAACGCCGCTGGCGCGCCAGTCAGCAGGCCGGGCAGGAAACCATCCCGGCGATGGTTCGCGATGTGCCGGATGAAACCGCCATTGCGATTGCGCTGATCGAGAACATCCAGCGTGAAGACCTCAATCCGATCGAAGAAGCCGTCGCCTTGCAGCGCTTGCAGCAGGAATTCCAGCTGACTCAGCAGCAGGTTGCCGAGGCTGTGGGTAAGTCGCGGGTGACTGTGGCTAACCTGTTGCGACTTATTGCACTGCCTGAAGTGATCAAGACGATGCTGTCGCACGGTGACCTGGAAATGGGTCACGCGCGTGCCTTGCTCGGTCTGCCGGACAATCAGCAGGTCGAAGGGGCGCGACATGTTGTCGCACGAGGGCTGACTGTGCGCCAAACCGAGGCACTGGTTCGCCAGTGGTTGAGTGGCAAACCGGAGCCTGTGGAAGCTGCAAAACCCGACCCGGACATCGCTCGCCTTGAGCAGCGTCTGGCCGAGCGCCTAGGCTCTGCGGTGCAGATTCGCCATGGCAAGAAGGGCAAAGGCCAATTGGTGATTGGTTATAACTCGCTCGACGAGCTTCAAGGTGTGCTCGCACACATCCGCTGAAACATTTCCTCATGTAGCGCGCAGTCGGAAATCACTACCTGACAGTTGAATAGGGGCAGAACCGCCCCTATACTCTGCGCGCATTTTGTCGGCACAAATTATGCCAAGTTATTGAATTTCGGCAGCCGACCATTGGAGAGCAACTGTGATGGAAACCCGCACGCCAAACCGCTTGCCTTTCCATCGCCTGGCGGTTTTTCCGGTGTTGATGGCTCAATTTGTCATTCTGCTCATTGCCGCTTTGGCGCTCTGGCAATGGCATGGAGTCGTTGCCGGATACTCGGGACTTTGCGGAGGCCTGATAGCCTTGCTGCCCAATGTTTATTTCGCTCACAGGGCATTTCGGTTTTCCGGCGCCCGAGCAGCCCAGTCCATCGTCCGGTCTTTTTATGCCGGCGAGGCAGGCAAACTTATTTTGACGGCAGTGCTGTTTGCACTGGTGTTCGCAGGTGTGAAGCCACTGGCGCCGATCGCAGTATTCGGCGTGTTCGTGCTGACGCAGTCGGTCAGCTGGTTCGCTCCCCTGCTGATGAGAACAAGACTTTCGAGACCTTAGGGCGTTTGAGGCAACCATGGCAGAGACAACCGCTTCGGGCTATATCCAGCACCACTTGCAGAACCTGACTTTCGGTCAGCTACCCAACGGCGGCTGGGGCTTTGCCCACACCGCAGCAGAGGCCAAGGAAATGGGCTTCTGGGCTTTCCACGTCGATACCCTCGGCTGGTCGGTCGCGCTGGGTCTGATCTTCGTTCTTCTTTTCCGCATGGCGGCGAAGAAAGCGACGTCGGGTCAGCCGGGTGCCTTGCAGAACTTCGTTGAAGTATTGGTCGAATTCGTCGATGGCAGCGTGAAAGACAGCTTCCATGGCCGTAGCCCGGTGATTGCACCGCTGGCGCTGACCATCTTCGTCTGGGTGTTCCTGATGAACGCCGTCGACCTGGTACCGGTCGACTGGATTCCTCAGCTGGCCATCCTGATCTCCGGCGATGCCCACATCCCGTTCCGCGCCGTGTCGACTACCGACCCGAACGCGACTCTGGGCATGGCGTTCTCGGTGTTCGCACTGATCATTTTCTACAGCATCAAGGTCAAGGGCATCGGCGGCTTCATCGGCGAACTGACCCTGCACCCGTTCGGCAGCAAGAACATCTTCGTTCAGGCCCTGCTGATCCCGGTGAACTTCCTGCTGGAATTCGTCACCCTGATCGCCAAGCCGATCTCTCTGGCTCTGCGTCTGTTCGGCAACATGTATGCCGGCGAGCTGGTGTTCATTCTGATCGCTGTGATGTTCGGCAGCGGCCTGCTCTGGCTCAGCGGCCTGGGCGTTGTTCTGCAGTGGGCGTGGGCTGTATTCCACATCCTGATCATCACCCTGCAGGCGTTCATCTTCATGATGCTGACCATCGTCTACCTGTCGATGGCGCACGAAGAAAACCATTAAGACCAGTCTCGACTAGTCTGATGTTCCTCCCGGTCAAACGGGAGGGAGCTCCTTGCGGGGCAGCTGAAACGATTTGTTTTACCGCTTTAATCTAAAAAACCTAAACCATACGACGTAAAAGTCGGGAGGAAAGATGGAAACTGTAGTTGGTCTAACCGCTATCGCTGTTGCACTGTTGATCGGCCTGGGCGCACTGGGTACCGCAATTGGTTTCGGCCTGCTGGGCGGCAAGTTCCTGGAAGGCGCAGCGCGTCAGCCAGAAATGGTTCCAATGCTGCAAGTGAAAATGTTCATCGTTGCCGGTCTGCTCGACGCCGTAACCATGATCGGTGTTGGTATCGCTCTGTTCTTCACCTTTGCGAACCCGTTCGTTGGTCAGATCGCTGGCTGATTACTCGGATCTTCCGGGTAATTTGGTGTGATGGACAACGTAACTGCGAGGTGTTGGCGTGAACATTAATGCGACCCTGATTGGCCAGTCCGTTGCGTTCCTGATTTTTGTACTGTTCTGCATGAAGTATGTATGGCCTCCGGTCATCGCTGCTCTGCACGAACGTCAAAAGAAGATCGCTGATGGTCTGGACGCTGCCAGCCGTGCAGCTCGCGACCTGGAGTTGGCCCAAGAGAAAGCGGGTCAGCAACTGCGCGAAGCGAAAGCTCAGGCAGCTGAAATCATCGAGCAAGCCAAGAAACGCGGTAACCAGATCGTCGAAGAGGCTGTTGAAAAAGCCCGTATCGACGCTGACCGTGTGAAGGTTCAGGCTCAAGCCGAGATCGAACAGGAACTGAACAGCGTCAAAGACAAGCTGCGTGCCCAAGTGGGCTTGCTGGCTGTTGGCGGCGCCGAGAAGATCCTGGGTGCCACAATCGATCAAAACGCGCACGCAGAGCTGGTTAACCAACTGGCTGCTGAAATCTAAGCGAGGGCGATCATGGCAGAACTGACCACGTTGGCCCGACCTTACGCTAAGGCGGCCTTCGAGCACGCTCAGGCCCACCAGCAACTGGCCAATTGGTCAGCCATGCTCGGCCTGGCAGCAGCGGTGTCGCAAGACGACACCCTGCAGCGCGTGCTCAAGGCCCCGCGACTGACGAGCGCAGAAAAGGCCGCCACGTTCATTGACGTGTGCGGCGACAAGTTTGATGAAAAGGCACGCAATTTCATCAACGTCGTTGCCGAGAACGACCGTCTCCTGCTTCTGCCGGAGATCGCCGCTCTGTTCGACCTGTACAAGGCCGAACAAGAGAAATCGGTAGACGTTGAAGTAACCAGTGCATTTGCATTGAACCAAGAACAGCAAGACAAACTCGCCAAGGTTCTCAGTGCACGACTCAACCGGGAAGTGCGCCTGCAAGTTGCGGAGGACGCTGCCTTGATTGGTGGTGTCGTGATCCGCGCCGGCGACCTGGTTATCGATGGCTCGATTCGCGGCAAAATCGCGAAACTTGCCGAAGCATTGAAATCTTGAGTTTGAAGGGGCAGCAGAGCAATGCAGCAACTCAATCCTTCCGAAATAAGTGAAATTATCAAGGGCCGCATCGACAAGCTCGATGTGACCTCCCAAGCCCGTAACGAAGGCACTGTCGTCAGCGTATCTGACGGCATCGTGCGGATTCACGGTCTGGCCGACGTCATGTACGGCGAGATGATCGAGTTTCCGGGCGGCGTCTACGGTATGGCCCTCAACCTGGAGCAGGACTCCGTAGGTGCCGTGGTATTGGGCTCCTACCAGTCGCTGGCTGAAGGCATGAGCGCCAAGTGCACCGGCCGCATCCTCGAAGTTCCTGTTGGTAAGGAATTGCTGGGCCGCGTAGTCGATGCTCTGGGTAACCCTGTTGACGGCAAAGGTCCACTGGGCAACACCGAGACCGACGCGGTCGAGAAAGTTGCTCCAGGCGTGATCTGGCGTAAGTCGGTAGACCAGCCTGTACAGACTGGCTACAAGGCTGTCGATGCCATGATCCCTGTCGGCCGTGGCCAGCGTGAGCTGATCATCGGTGACCGTCAGATCGGTAAAACCGCTCTGGCGATCGACGCGATCATCAACCAGAAAGACAGCGGCATTTTCTGCGTCTACGTAGCCATCGGTCAGAAGCAATCGACCATCGCCAACGTGGTTCGCAAGCTGGAAGAAAACGGCGCCCTGGCCAACACGATCATCGTGGCTGCCAGTGCTTCGGAATCTCCTGCGCTGCAATTCCTGGCACCGTACTCCGGTTGCACCATGGGTGAATTCTTCCGCGACCGCGGTGAAGACGCGCTGATCGTTTATGACGATCTGTCCAAGCAAGCAGTGGCTTACCGCCAGATTTCCCTGCTGCTGCGCCGTCCACCAGGCCGTGAAGCTTACCCAGGCGACGTGTTCTATCTCCACTCCCGTCTGCTGGAGCGCGCATCCCGCGTTTCGGAAGAATACGTAGAGAAGTTCACCAACGGCGCAGTGACCGGCAAAACCGGTTCCCTGACCGCACTGCCGATCATCGAAACCCAGGCTGGCGACGTTTCCGCGTTCGTTCCGACCAACGTGATTTCCATCACCGACGGTCAGATCTTCCTGGAATCGGCCATGTTCAACTCGGGCATCCGCCCTGCAGTGAACGCCGGTGTTTCGGTATCCCGTGTGGGTGGTGCCGCTCAGACCAAGATCATCAAGAAGCTCTCCGGTGGTATCCGTACCGCTCTGGCTCAGTACCGTGAACTGGCGGCATTCGCCCAGTTCGCTTCTGACCTGGACGAAGCGACCCGCAAGCAACTTGAGCATGGTCAGCGCGTTACCGAGCTGATGAAGCAGAAGCAATACGCACCAATGTCGATCGCTGACATGGCGCTGTCGCTGTATGCCGCTGAGCGTGGGTTCCTGACTGACATTGAAATCGCCAAGGTCGGCAGCTTCGAACAAGCGCTGATCGCTTTCTTCAACCGCGATCACGCCGATTTGATGGCCAAGATCAACGTTAAAGGTGACTTCAATGACGAAATCGACGCTGGCATGAAAGCCGGTATCGAGAAGTTCAAGGCCACCCAAACCTGGTAAGCCGCAGCGGGAGCCGCGAGGCTCCCGCTTGCTAACCTGATAGGTGTTACATGGCAGGCGCAAAAGAGATTCGCAGTAAGATTGCGAGCATCAAAAGCACGCAAAAGATTACCAGCGCCATGGAAAAAGTGGCGGTCAGCAAAATGCGCAAGGCACAAATGCGCATGGCTGCTAGCCGTCCTTATGCGGAGCGTATCCGCCAGGTAATTGGGCATCTGGCCAACGCCAACCCGGAATACCGCCACCCGTTCATGATCGACCGCGAAATCAAGCGCGTCGGTTATGTCGTCGTGAGCAGTGACCGTGGTCTGTGCGGCGGCTTGAACACCAACCTGTTCAAGGCCCTGGTCAAGGACATGGCGGTAAACCGCGAAAACGGCGTCGAGATTGATCTGTGTGTAGTCGGTAGCAAGGGTGCGGCCTTTTTCCGCAACTTCGGCGGTAACGTCGTTGCAGCTATCAGCCACCTGGGTGAAGAGCCGTCGATCAATGACCTGATCGGCAGCGTCAAGGTGATGCTGGATGCCTACCTGGACGGCCGTATCGACCGCCTGTCCGTGGTGTCCAACAAGTTCATCAACACCATGACGCAACAGCCTACCGTGGAGCAGTTGATTCCACTGGTGGCAACCCCGGATCAGGATCTCAAGCACCACTGGGACTATCTCTACGAACCGGACGCCAAAGAGCTGCTTGACGGCTTGATGGTCCGTTACGTCGAGTCGCAGGTCTACCAGGCGGTGGTCGAGAACAACGCGGCTGAACAGGCTGCGCGGATGATCGCGATGAAGAACGCTACCGACAACGCCGGTGATTTGATCAGCGATTTGCAGCTGATCTACAACAAGGCGCGTCAGGCTGCGATCACCCAAGAGATCTCGGAAATCGTCGGCGGCGCTGCCGCGGTTTAACGGTTCAAATATTCAGAGGATCCAGCTATGAGTAGCGGACGTATCGTTCAAATCATCGGCGCCGTTATCGACGTGGAATTTCCACGCGACAGCGTACCGAGCATCTACAACGCGCTGACTGTACAAAGCGCGGCCGCAACCACCCTGGAAGTTCAGCAGCAGCTGGGCGACGGCGTGGTGCGCACCATTGCGATGGGTTCCACCGAGGGCTTGAAGCGCGGTCTGGAAGTCACCGACTCTGGCGCAGCCATCTCCGTACCGGTCGGTAAAGCGACCCTGGGCCGGATCATGGACGTCCTCGGTAACCCGATCGACGAAGCTGGCCCGATCGACACCGAAGAGCGCTGGGGCATTCACCGCGCAGCACCTTCGTTCGCCGAGCAAGCAGGCGGCAACGACCTGCTGGAAACCGGCATCAAGGTTATCGACCTGGTCTGCCCGTTCGCCAAGGGCGGTAAAGTCGGTCTGTTCGGTGGTGCCGGTGTAGGCAAAACCGTAAACATGATGGAACTGATCCGTAACATCGCCATCGAGCACAGCGGTTATTCCGTGTTCGCCGGTGTGGGTGAGCGTACTCGTGAGGGTAACGACTTCTACCACGAGATGAAGGACTCCAACGTTCTGGACAAAGTGGCACTGGTTTACGGTCAGATGAACGAGCCGCCGGGAAACCGTCTGCGCGTAGCACTGACTGGCCTGACCATGGCCGAGAAGTTCCGTGACGAAGGTAACGACGTTCTGCTGTTCGTCGACAACATCTATCGTTACACCCTGGCCGGTACTGAAGTATCCGCACTGCTGGGCCGTATGCCTTCGGCAGTAGGTTACCAGCCGACCCTGGCTGAAGAGATGGGCGTTCTGCAGGAACGTATCACTTCGACCAAGGAAGGTTCGATCACCTCGATCCAAGCGGTATACGTACCTGCGGACGACTTGACCGACCCGTCGCCAGCGACCACCTTCGCCCACTTGGACGCCACCGTCGTTCTGTCCCGTGACATCGCTTCCCTGGGTATCTACCCGGCGGTAGATCCACTGGATTCGACTTCGCGTCAGCTGGACCCGAACGTGATCGGTCAGGACCACTACGACACCGCTCGCGGCGTTCAGTATGTTCTGCAGCGTTACAAAGAGCTGAAAGACATCATCGCGATCCTGGGTATGGACGAGCTGTCGGAAGCCGACAAACAGTTGGTTAACCGTGCTCGTAAGATCCAGCGCTTCTTGTCGCAGCCGTTCTTCGTGGCTGAAGTCTTCACCGGTGCTTCGGGTAAATACGTTTCCCTGAAAGACACCATTGCTGGCTTCAAAGGCATCCTCAACGGTGACTACGACCACCTGCCAGAACAAGCGTTCTACATGGTTGGCGGCATCGAAGAAGCGATCGAGAAAGCCAAGAAACTGTAATCCCGGCGCCCGGCAACGGGCGCTAATTTAGGTTGAGGCAATCAGATGGCTATGACAGTCCATTGCGATATCGTCAGCGCGGAAGGGGAAATCTTTTCCGGCCTGGTCGAGATGGTGATTGCGCACGGTGCACTGGGTGATCTTGGTATCGCTCTGGGTCACGCGCCGCTGATCACTAATCTCAAGCCTGGTCCGATCCGCCTGATCAAGCAAGGCGGGGAAGCCGAGGTGTTCTACATCTCCGGTGGTTTCCTCGAGGTTCAGCCGAACATGGTCAAGGTACTTGCCGATACCGTGCAACGTGCCGCCGACCTGGATGAAGCTCAGGCTCAGGCAGCTCTCAAGGCTGCCGAGAATGCCCTGAACGAAAAAGGCGCGGACTTCGATTACGGCGCCGCTGCCACACGTCTGGCCGAGGCTGCAGCCCAGCTGCGCACCGTCCAGCAGATCCGCAAGAAGTTTGGCGGTTAATCCGTCAGCCGCTTATTGTGCGATTGATAAAAAAGGGTAGCCTCGGCTACCCTTTTTTCTTTTCCGAATTCCCACAAACCGGTCGCAGTTGCTGACCACCCAGGATTGGTAGCCAGTCATGTCTCTCGAAATCGTTATCCTCGCGGCCGGTCAAGGCACTCGCATGCGCTCGGCGCTGCCCAAAGTGCTGCACCCGATTGCCGGCAACTCCATGCTCGGCCATGTTATCCACAGCGCTCGGCAACTTGATCCACAGCGCATTCACGTGGTGATCGGTCACGGTGCCGATGTGGTGCGTGAGCGTCTGGCAGCTGATGACCTGAATTTCGTGTTGCAGGACAAGCAACTGGGCACTGGCCATGCCACCGCCCAGGCGGTGCCGTTCATTGATGCCGACACTGTGCTGATTCTTTACGGCGATGTGCCTCTGATTGAAGTGGAAACCCTGCAACGTCTGCTCAAGCATGTCGTGCCGGGCCAGATGGGTTTGCTCACTGTCGAGCTGGATGACCCGACCGGTTACGGCCGCATCGTGCGTGATGCTGACGGCAAGGTCGCGGCAATCGTCGAGCACAAGGACGCCAGCGAAGCGCAACGTGCGATCACCGAAGGCAACACCGGCATCCTCGCTGTGCCGGCCGATCGTCTGGCGGACTGGATGAGCCGCCTGTCGAACAACAATGCGCAGGGCGAGTACTACCTCACCGACGTGATCGAAATGGCGGTCAGCGATGGTCTGGTGGTTGCCACCGAACAACCGCACGACCCGATGGAAGTGCAGGGCGCCAATGATCGCAAGCAGCTCTCTGAACTGGAGCGTCATTACCAGTTGCGCGCCGGCCGTCGCCTGATGGCTCAGGGCGTGACCCTGCGTGACCCGGCGCGTTTCGATGTGCGTGGCGAAGTAAGCGTAGGCCGCGATGTGCTGATCGACATCAACGTGATCCTGGAAGGCAAGGTGATCATTGAAGACGACGTACAGATCGGCCCGAACTGCGTGATCAAGGACAGTACCCTGCGCAAAGGCGTGGTAATCAAGGCCAGCAGTCATATCGAAGGTGCCATTCTCGGTGAAGGCAGCGACGCCGGTCCCTTCGCGCGTTTGCGCCCGGGCACTGTGCTCGAAGCGCGCGCCCATGTCGGTAACTTCGTTGAGCTGAAAAACGCCCACATGGGCGAGGGTGCCAAGGCTGGCCATCTGACCTATCTGGGCGATGCCGAAATCGGCGCACGCACCAACATCGGCGCCGGCACCATCACCTGCAACTACGATGGCGCCAACAAGTGGAAAACTGTTTTGGGCGCTGATGTGTTCATCGGTTCCAACAACTCGCTGGTTGCCCCTGTGGATATCTCCAACGGTGCAACTACTGCGGCCGGATCGACCATCACGCAAAATGTGGATAACGATCAGCTGGCAGTTGGCCGAGCTCGCCAGAAGAACATTGACGGCTGGAAGCGGCCGGAAAAAATCAAAAAGCCCTGACTTATCCACAATTCCTGTGGGAGCGAGCCTGCTCGCGAATGCGGTCTGTCAGTCACGTCTTCAGTGGCTAAGACTCCCCTTTCGCGATTGGGCTCGCTCCCACCCTGACTTCAATCTTTCTGAATTTTTCTCCCCGCGTCTTGACGGCAACCTTTCGATAGAGTTTCATTGCTTGCGTTATCTTTCGAATCGAAACTTAAGCCGCCATGTCCAAACGCAACACTCCCCAACGTCGTCATAACATCCTCGCCTTGCTCAATGAGCAGGGCGAAGTCAGTGTGGATGAGCTGGCCAAGCGTTTCGAAACTTCCGAAGTTACGATTCGCAAGGATCTTGCTGCGCTGGAAACCCATGGTCTTTTGCTGCGTCGGTATGGCGGTGCCATCACCATGCCGCAAGAGCTGGTCGCAGAAACGGCGCAGAGTATTTCCAAGTACAAGCAGGCGATCGCCCGCGCGGCGGTCAAGCGCATCCGCGAGCACGCGCGCATCATCATCGACAGCGGCAGCACCACCGCCGCAATGATTCCCGAACTGGGCCAGCAACCGGGCCTGGTGGTGATGACCAACTCGCTGCATGTCGCCAATGCCTTGAGCGAACTGGAACACGAGCCGGTGCTGCTGATGACCGGCGGCACTTGGGATCCGCACTCGGAATCCTTTCAGGGCCAGGTCGCCGAGCAGGTACTACGCTCTTACGACTTCGATCAACTGTTCATCGGCGCCGACGGTATCGATCTGGTGCGCGGTACCACCACCTTCAATGAACTGCTCGGCCTCAGCCGGGTCATGGCCGACGTTGCGCGAGAAGTGATCGTCATGGTCGAGGCCGACAAGATCGGTCGCAAGATTCCCAACCTGGAGCTGCCCTGGAGCAGCATCCATACCCTCATTACCGATGATCGCCTGTCTGTCGAGGCACGCGATCAGCTTCAGGCCCGTGGGATCACTTTGATCTGTGCGGCTGTCAGTCAGGAGAAATAACCATGTGTGGCATTGTCGGCGCAGTAGCTGAACGTAATATCACCGCCATCCTTCTCGAAGGCCTGAAGCGCCTCGAATACCGCGGCTATGACAGCGCCGGTGTGGCGGTTTATACCAACGACCAGACCCTGGAACGCATGCGCCGTCCGGGCAAGGTCAGCGAACTGGAAACCGCGCTGGCCGAACACCCGCTGGCCGGGCGCCTCGGTATCGCCCACACCCGTTGGGCTACCCATGGCGCGCCGTGCGAGCGCAATGCCCACCCGCATTTTTCCGGTGACATTGCGGTGGTGCACAACGGCATCATCGAGAACCACGAAGCCCTGCGCGAACAGCTGAAAGCGCTGGGCTATGCGTTCAGCTCGGACACCGACACCGAAGTCATCGCCCACCTGCTGACCCACAAGCTCAAGGAACAACCGGACCTGACTGCCGCGCTCAAAGCGACCGTCGAGGAGCTGCATGGCGCCTACGGTCTGGCAGTGATCAACGCACAGCAACCGGATCGTCTGGTCGCCGCGCGCAGTGGCAGTCCATTGGTGATCGGCCTGGGCCTGGGCGAGAATTTCCTCGCTTCCGACCAGTTGGCTCTGCGTCAGGTCACTGACCGCTTCATGTATTTGGAAGAAGGCGATATCGCTGAAATCCGTCGCGACAGCGTGCAGATCTGGGACGTGAACGGCAACGCTGTCGAACGCCAGACCGTGCAGTACACCGACGGTGCCGAAGCCGCCGACAAGGGCGAGTTCCGCCACTACATGCTCAAGGAAATCCACGAACAACCGGCCGTGGTCCAACGCACCCTCGAAGGTCGCCTGGGCAACAATCAGGTGCTGGTTGAGGCCTTCGGTCCACAAGCTGCCGAGCTGTTTGCCAAAGTGCGCAATGTGCAGATTGTCGCCTGCGGAACCAGTTATCACGCCGGCATGGTCGCGCGTTACTGGCTCGAAGAACTGGCCGGTATTCCGTGTCAGGTCGAAGTCGCCAGCGAATTCCGTTATCGCAAAGTGGTGGTGCAGCCGGACACGCTGTTCGTGACCATCTCGCAGTCTGGCGAAACCGCGGACACCCTCGCGGCGCTGCGCAATGCCAAGGAGCTGGGCTTCCTCGCCAGCCTGGCGATCTGCAACGTCGGCATCAGCTCGCTGGTGCGCGAATCCGATCTGACCCTGTTGACCCAGGCCGGTCGCGAAATCGGTGTGGCCTCGACCAAAGCCTTTACCACACAACTGGTCGGCCTGTTGCTGCTGACCCTGTCGCTGGGTCAGGTGCGCGGCACTCTGGCTAACGGCGTCGAAGCCACACTCGTCGAAGAACTGCGTCGCCTGCCGACCCGTCTCGGCGAAGCGCTGGCGATGGACAGCACCGTGGAAAAAATCGCCGAGCTGTTCGCTGAGAAAAACCACACCCTGTTCCTCGGCCGTGGCGCGCAATTCCCGGTCGCGATGGAAGGTGCCTTGAAGCTCAAGGAAATCTCCTACATCCATGCCGAAGCCTACCCGGCCGGCGAGCTCAAACACGGCCCGCTGGCACTTGTGGATAACGACATGCCAGTGGTGACCGTCGCGCCAAACAACGAACTGCTGGAAAAGCTCAAGTCCAACCTGCAGGAAGTCCGCGCTCGCGGCGGCGAGTTGATCGTGTTCGCGGATGAGAAGGCTGCGATGACCAACGGAGAAGGTACCCACGTGGTGCAAATGCCGCACATCCACGACATTCTCTCGCCGATCCTTTATACGATCCCGTTGCAGCTGTTGTCGTACTACGTTGCCGTGCTCAAGGGCACCGACGTTGATCAACCGCGCAACCTGGCGAAATCGGTGACCGTGGAATAAGTTATCCACAGATGATCTACGCTTCCCCAATCGCAGCCTCGGCTGCGATTGTCGTATCCGCCGCCGAGGAATTCCATGGACCGCTTTCAGGAAATGCAGATCTTCGTTGTTGTCGCCCAGGAGCAAGGCTTTTCGGCGGCGTCGCGGCGTCTGGGTCTGTCGGCGGCGAGTGTCACCCGGGCGGTGGCGGCGCTGGAGCAGCATATCGGTACGCAGTTGCTGGTGCGTACCACGCGCACTGTGCATCTGACTGAAGCCGGGCAACGTTACTGCGATGACTGCCGGCGGATTCTTGCCGAAGTGCAGGAGGCCGAGGATTCGGCGGCAGGCAGCCATGCCTTGCCGCGCGGGCAGTTGACGATTACTGCGCCGGTGCTGTTTGGCGATCTGTTCGTCACTCCGGTCATGGCCGATTACCTCTGTCGCTACCCTGATGTGTCGATCAATGCGCTGTTGCTGGACCGGGTCGTCAACATGGTCGAGGAGGGCATTGATGTCGCGGTGCGCATCGGTGAGCTGCCGGACAGCAATCAGCATGCAATCCGCGTCGGGGAAGTGCGACGGGTGATTTGCGCTTCGCCGACGTTTCTGGCTGAACACGGCCGACCGGAGCATCCGCAGGCCTTGGCCGGGCTGCCGGTGGTGGCGACGTCGGCGATCGGTCAGCAACGCAACTGGCCGTTTCTCGACGGCGGTGAAGCACTCAATGTGCGCACCGAACCGCGCCTGACCGTCACGGCCAATCAGTCGGCGATCACCGCTGCGCGCAAAGGCCTGGGCCTGACGCGAGTGCTGTCCTATCAAGTGGCGGACAAAGTCGCGGCGGGGGAGTTGGAAATCGTCCTCGCCGAGTTTGAACTGCCGCCGTTGCCGATCCATGTGGTGTATCAGGGCGGGCGCAAGGCACCGGCGCGGATCCGCAGTTTTGTCGACTTCGCCGTGAAGGCGCTGCGCGAGCATCCGGCCTTGAGCGCAGCGGCGTTATTGCACGAGATGAAATAATCGATTGCAGCTGCTGGTTATTCTGTTGTTCCGGCAACCCATAGATGATGGCTCCATCGGCGCGCTCATCCCCGTAGCGACGTCACTTTTCAGCGGAGTCGACCATGCAAGCGATCAAACTCTACAACTTCCCCCGTTCCGGCCACGCCCACCGTGTCGAGTTGATGCTGTCGCTGCTGCAACTGCCGACCGAGCTGATCTTCGTCGATCTGGCCAAGGGTGAGCACAAGCAGCCGCAGTACCTGGCGATCAACAGCTTCGGCCAAGTGCCGGCGATTGATGACAATGGCGTGGTGCTGGCCGATTCCAATGCGATTCTGGTTTATCTGGCACAGAAATATGGCAACGGACGCTGGCTGCCGACCGACCCGGTGGGCGCAGCGCATGTGCAGCGCTGGTTGTCGGCAGCGGCGGGACCGATTGCCTTTGGCCCGGCGGCGGCACGCCTGATCACGGTGTTTGGTGCGCAACTGAATGCCGAGGAAGTCATTGGCCGTGCGCACAACCTGCTCAAGGTCATGGAACTGGAGTTGGGCAAAACGGCGTATCTGGCGGGCGAAGAACCGACCATCGCTGACGTGTCTGCCTACAGCTACATCGCCCATGCGCCGGAGGGCAATGTCTCGCTGGACGACTACACCAACGTTCGCGCCTGGCTGACACGGATCGAAGCCTTGCCGGGTTTTGTCGCAATGCCGCGTACGGTGGCCGGGTTGCAAACCGCAGTCTGATTTACGCAGCCGCACTCTGGAGGCCGCGCCAGACAGGTTGTTCAGCAATGCTGAGCGGGCAAGCAAAATCTGCAGGAATGGGGTGAATGGCGCATCCCGGTGCGCAGTCGCTGTTGAACCGTTGCGTCAAGGGCAAGATGCGTACTGCATGGGAAGCGCCTCAGGCACTTCCAACAAATGGTGTACGCTGCGTTCGACTAGTTGCAGGCTGGCTTCACGCCAGCTAATCCATTGCCAATCGACAACGTCGCGGACAGCAGGAAATTGCCCGCTGCGCTGGAAGCAGCAAATCAGATTGGCGAGACTTTGCGGGTCCTGCAAGTCAAAGTACGCCATAAAATCTCCGCCGATTTCACGAAACACTGCTATATCGCTCCCCATAGCCGGCAAGCCTCGCTGCATGGCTTCCACCAATGGTAAACCGAAGCCTTCGACGAACGATGGAAACACCAGTGCACTGGCATGAGCGTATGCATATTCAAGGCTAGTGTCGCTGAGGTCGTTGAACATGAACAGTCGCGACCTTGCCGGTCTTTGCCTGGGAGTTCAGCACGATCGACTCGCTCACGCCATGTTTTGTGTAACCTTGCAGCCCTGTGGTTTCAGGGATTTTTCAAGGTATGCGGTTTATTGCGGGTCTGATCCTTAGCGTCTTGCTGGCAGGTTGCGAGCAACACGCCGCACCGGCCCTCGACCAGCAGCTCTACGTCTGGCAACGCCAATGGACACCTGCGCATGAGCCGGCATTGCGCGACAGTCGCCATGATTTCTCCACCCTGCGCGTGCTGGCGTTGCAGGCCTTTCCCGGCGAGCGGTGGAGCAGGGCGCGGGTTGATCCGGCGTTGTTGAAAGCTGATGGTCGCGCTCTGATCGCAGTGATTCGCCTCGATGGCCAGTTGCAGTCGCTGGACCAGCAGCAGGTCACCGCGCAGATTCTGCAGGTCATTGCCGATTGGCAAGCGCAAGGCCTCACGCTGAACGGTATCGAAATCGACCACGATGCCGGCAATGCACGGCTGCCCGTGTACGCTGAATTCCTCAAACACTTGCGTGCGGTCTTGCCGCCATCGTTGCCTTTGAGCATCACCGCGCTACCGGCCTGGCTCGATAGCGCGCAGTTGCCGGCGCTGTTGCGAAGCGTCGACAGCAGCGTGCTGCAAGTCCACGCCGTGAGCGATCCGCGACTGGGTCTTTTCGACGCCAGGCAGGCGTTGAAGTGGGCCAAGGCCTGGGCACATGTCAGCGACAAACCGTTCTATCTGGCGCTGCCGGCCTACGGCGTTGCGCTGTTGAGCGATGACGGTGGCGCGCCGGTAGTGGAAAGCGAAGTGCAACTGGAGCGCGGCGGGCAGCGCCGGGAGTTGCTCGCCGATCCGCAGCAACTCAGCCAATTGGCCAAGACTTTGCGCGAGGATCCGCCTGAGCATCTGACCGGTTTGATCTGGTTTCGCCTGCCGCTGGCCAACGATCGTCGCGCCTGGAGCCTGGCTACTTTACGCGCGGTGGCTCGCGGAGATGTGCTGAACAGTCAGTTGCGCCTGTCATTCAAAGAGCAGGGCGGTTTGTATGACATCCAGCTCGATAACCGCGGCAATCTCGACAGCCCGTGGCCCGCGCAAATCACCCTAAAGGCGCGGGATTGTGCAGGCGCCGATGCGCTCACCGGTTACTCGTTGCAACAAAGTGCCAATCTGCTTACCTTCACCCGCCTGCGTGACGGCCGCTTGCCGGCGGGCGGACAGCGCGCTGTCGGTTGGGCGCGTTGTGCACATATTGATCAAGGAGGTTCGCATGTTGACCCGTAACTGGCCCCGCCATCTGCTTTGCCTGAGCCTCAGCCTGCCGCTGGGGTCGGCGCTGGCCTGCGGCCCGGACTTCCCGATGCGCCTGCTCGACAACCGCGCGCAGACCCTCGCCGATCTGCCCGAAGGCAGTTTCAGCTTCGAAGTCAGTCGCCTCGGTAAAACCATTGCCGGGCTGAAAAATGTCACAGCGGCGACCCACAACCCCAACGATTATGCCGAAGACAACGCGTCAGAACTGGCGCGCGAACAGGCTGAGCAGGTGGGCCTGAGCGTCGAGCAATACGCTGTGGTCAAGCGCCTGCGCGGGCTCAGCGATGCACGTCAGGCCGAGGAACAGGGCGCCAGTCTGCCGGTGGAAATCCGCTTGTACGTCGCCGGCGCGGTGGCCTTTGCCACTGGCGACCATCAATTGGCCTCGGAGTATTTCAACAAGGTGCTGGCGCTGCCGGCAGACCAGCGTCCGTTGCGCAGCACGTGGGCGGCGTATTCCCTCGGGCGCATCGCCTTTGCCATGAGCAACGCGGCACACGATCGCATCGAAGCGCTGGAACAGGCGCGCGATGCCTTTCGCCAGGCACGGCAACTGAGCATCGACGGCTTCAGCGATCCGCTGGAACTGGGCGTTGCCAGCCTTGGTGAAGAGGCGCGGGCGTTGCGCAGCGCGGGCGACTGGAGCGGCGCCATCGAACTGTACGAAGCACAGAACCTGCACGGTTCGTCCGTCGGTTACACCTCGCTCAAGCAACTGATGAACGAACTGGCCGAATTGCCGGAATCTCACCTGGCCAAACTGCTCCAGCAGCCAGCAGTGCAGCAACTGGTCACGGCGTCGCTGGTCAGCCGTCAGGGCTGGTCTTTCGGTGAGCAGCCGCCGAATGAAAAGAAACTCGTCACACTCCTGCAAAACAGCACCCGTGGCAGCCTCGACAATGCCGATCGACTGGCGGCGATGAGTTATCAACAGGGCGACTACGCGTCTGCCAAGGCCTTTCTGGTAAACGCCGAGGACGGCGGACTGGCCTGGTGGCTGCGGGCAAAACTGGCAGTGCGTGACGGCGACACGACTGCCGCTGCCGCCGCCTACGCCAAAGCCGCCCAGGCCTTTCCGCAGAATGAAGACTGGGGTTATCGCCGCACGCCGGACTGGGCGTTTGAAACGGTGCAGCCAAAATGCCGGGTCGAGGGCGAAAGCGCGATCCTGGCGCTGCAACGCGGCGAATACCTGCAAGCGTTCGTGCAGCTGTATCGCAGCAACAGCCTTTACTGGTTCGATGCCGCCACCGTTGCCGAGCGGGTGCTGACGGTCGATGAGCTCAAGCAGTACGTCGATGAGAATGTGCCGGCGCCGCCGCCATTGACGCAGCAGGAGCGCGACAACTATGTGCCGCTGTCGGTGGCCGCCAATCTGCGCAATCTGCTCGGTCGACGCTTGCTGCGTGAGGGGCGATACGAGGAAGCGGTCGGTTATTTCGCCAGTGACGATCTGCAGCACAAGGCCCGGCTCTATGGCGAGCAACGGCTCAAGGCCGAGTCGGCGTGGTGGCCGAGCAAACGCGCCAGTGCGTTGTACAACGCCGCATGGACGGCCCGGGAGTGGGGCATGGACATCCTCGGTTATGAGATGGCCCCTGATTACGCCACCTTCGGCGGCAATTACACGCTGGAGAGCACGAAGCTGGATGTCGGCCCGCTGATTTCCACGGCGGAAGTGCAGCGCCAGCAGGCCAGCGCCGCGCAACCGGATCTGCGTTATCACTATCGTTTTGTCGCCACGGCACTGGCCAGTCGCGCCGCCGATAACCTGCCGCACACCAGTCAGGCGTTTGCTGCGGTGTTGTGCAATGCCGCCGGCTGGAACAGCAGCCTTGAAGACCAGAGTGCGCTGTATCAGCGCTACGTCAAGGAAGGCCCTTATGTGCCGTGGGCGCAAGACTTCGGCAATCAATGCCCCTACCCGGATTTTGAGAATGCCGACAAGCGCTACGTCACCCAGGTGACCGATGCCGTGCGTGAAACGCTGCGACCGTACAAGTGGCCGGTGCACATCGGCGCGATCATCCTGGTCGCTGTTGCTGCGTTACTGCTGATCACCCGTCGTCAGCGCAAGGTGCGCAAAGGCTAGGCCTGTTGAATGAAGCTCAGGCGTACGGCGAAGCCAATCAACAGACTGCCGAACAGCCATTGCTGAGCGCGCTGGGCGGTTGGACTGTGTTGCAGCCAACGGCCCAGTGCCGCGCCGGTCATGGCGACAACACTGTCGAACAGCAGGCCGACGCTGACCAGCACCAGGCCGAGCATGGCGAACTGTGTCAGCACCGGCGCGCCGCCGCTGACGATAAACTGTGGCAACAGTACCGAGCAGAACAGCAACGCCTTGGGATTAAGCAGGTTGGTCAGCAAACCGCGACGGATCGCACCGCGCCACTGGCCGTGGGCAGGTACCTGCTCTTGGGCTTGCAGGCTCGGCACCAGCGAGCTGCGGAAACACTGGATGCCGATCCACAGCAGATAGGCCGCGCCGGCGATGCGCACCACGTCAAACGTCCACGGCGCCGTTTTGAACAGCGCAGCCAGCCCCAATGCCGCCAGAGCCACGTGGCAGCCGCGGGCGATGGCCAGGCCCAGCGCGGTGGCCAGCGCCGCACCTCGACCTTGCCGCGCACCGGTTTGCAACAGCAGGATCATGTCCGGTCCCGGCAGTAGCAGAACCACAGCCAGCGTCAGGATAAACAGCCACAGACTTGCCACATCCCACCCCCATTCGTTGTTTATTTGCTCGCGCCAGTCTAGAGCGAGGGGGCGGGGCAGGTGCTTGCGTAGTCAGCTTCAAACCATGGCGGTTTTGGCATAACCTGCTGGTTTTCAACCGTCAGACTATCGGAATCTGCCAAAGATGAAACTCGACGCCTATGACCGCAAGATTCTCGCCGCGCTGCAACGCAACGGGCGTTTGAGCAATGTCGAGCTCGCAGAAGAAATCGGCCTGTCGGCTTCGCCGTGTCTGCGCCGGGTGCGCATGCTGGAAGAGGCGGGGGTGATCCGAGGCTACCAGGCCAATCTGGATCGCGATGAAGTCGGGCTGGGGCTGACGGTGTTTGTCGGGGTCAAGGTCGAGCGGCACAACGAAGAACGCGCCGAGGCTTTTTATGCGGCCGTCACTGCGTTGCCTGAGGTGGTCTCAGCGTTTCTGGTGTCCGGCGAATCGGACTTTTTGTTGCAGGTAGTGGTGCCTGACTTGCGCGCTTATGACCGCTTTGTCAGCGCGCACCTGCTGAAACTGCCGGGGGTGAGCGATATTCGCAGCAACTTTGCCATTCACACAGTGAAAGCGCCGGGCGCGTTGCCGTTAGGCCATCTGCCGCTGTAGACCGGGTGGCGCCATTCGCGAGCAGGCTCGCTCCCACATGGGGAACGCATTCCAAAGTGGGAGCGAGCCTGCTCGCGAAGACGGCGGCAAGGTTTGGAACCTACATCTGCGTCGCCATCCCCTCGACATTCATCGCTGCCTGACGCAACGCTTCCGAACGCGTCGGGTGCGGATGGCAGGTCAGGGCAATGTCCTCGGCCGAGGCGCTGAACTCCATCGCCACACAGAATTCGCCGATCATCTCGCTCACGCTCGGCCCGACCAGATGCACGCCAAGCACTTCGTCCGTGCGCTCGTCGGCGAGGACTTTGGCAAAGCCCTCGGTTTCGTGATTGATCTTCGCCCGGCTGTTGGCAGTGAAGGGAAACTTGCCGACCTTGTAGGCACGGCCCTCGGCCTTTAGCTGTTCTTCGGTCTGGCCGACGCTGGCCAGCTCCGGTTGGGTGTAGATGACGTGGGGGATCAGCGCGTAATTGACCTCGCCAGCCTTGCCGTGGATCTGCTCGACGCAGGCCATGGCTTCGTCTTCAGCCTTGTGCGCGAGCATCGGGCCGGACGTGACGTCGCCGATCACCCAGACCCCGGCGGCTTCGGTGCGATGTTGCTTGTTGGCGAGCATGCCGCGTTTGTCGGTACTGAGGCCGACGTTCTCCAGCCCCAAGCCCTGGGTGTACGGCCGGCGCCCGATGGCCACCAGCACATAATCGGCTTCGATCAGTTCAGCCGTGCCGCCAGCGGCAGGCTCGACACTCAGCTGCACGCCTGTGGCGGAACTGGTGGCGCTGGTGACCTTGGAACTCAATTTGAAGGCAATGCCTTGTTTGCTCAGCGCGCGCTGCAAGGTCTTGCCGGCCTCGCCATCGACGCCGGGGCAGATGCGATCAAGGTATTCGACCACGGTGACCTGCGCGCCGAGTCGGCGCCATACCGAACCCAGCTCCAGGCCGATCACCCCGGCACCAATCACTACCAGATGTTTGGGTACTTCACTCAATGACAGCGCGCCGGTGGAATCGAGGATGCGCTGGTTGTCGATCTCTACGCCGGGCAGGGGAGTGGGCTCGGAACCGGTGGCGATGATTATGTCCTTGGCGCTGAGCTCGCTCTTGTTGCCTTGAGCGTCGGTCACCGTCACTTTGCCCGGGCCGTCGATATGGCCCCAACCCTTGATCCAGTCGACTTCGTTCTTGCGAAACAGAAACTCGATGCCCTTGGTCAGGCCGGCGACGCTCTCGTCTTTTTGTTTCATCATCTGCGCAAGGTTCAGCGTCGGTTTGACCTCGATGCCGAGATTGGCGAACTCCGTGCCCACCGCAGCGGCGTACAGCTCTGACGCATGCAACAAGGCTTTGGACGGCATGCAGCCGACATTCAGGCAGGTGCCGCCGAGGGTTGCACGTCCTTCGACGCAAGCGGCCTTGAGCCCAAGCTGACCGGCGCGGATCGCTGCGTTATAACCGCCGGGGCCACCGCCCAGAATTACCACGTCATAGTTGCTCATGCGCTTGCTCCAGATTGCTCGAAGGGGATAGCCAAGATTAGTCGCGATAAAAATTATGTGCGTAATATGAGCTGTGCCGAACATTTCGGTCAAGGCTTCAGGCAAGCGACAGCTGCGGCATCTTTGAATAAGCACAATTGTGTACGAATATTTCACAGTTTGCGTTATATCGTAACGCTATGAACGCAGAGCCTACATTTTCGGGGTGTTATGCAAGTCGATCTTGAGTTGGACGCCACGCCAGTCACTGGACTGCCGCGCTTTCAGCAGGCAGCCGCGCAGTCACGCAAATTGCGTCGGTTGGCGTATGGACTTGGCGCAGTGGCCGGGTTGGGCTGGGTGCTAGCGTTTTTCGTCGGCCTGTTTGCGCCGCAGTCCCTGTGGTTGCCGTTGTTGGTCAATCAGAGCGCGGCGTTGCTG
Organism: Pseudomonas sp. Sample_14; assembly: GCF_004307515.1. Lineage (NCBI taxonomy): Bacteria > Pseudomonadati > Pseudomonadota > Gammaproteobacteria > Pseudomonadales > Pseudomonadaceae > Pseudomonas > Pseudomonas sp. Sample_14. The sequence continues at coordinate 79,014 of NZ_RCOC01000103.1, forward strand.
GTGCTCGTCGCCGGTCTGCAATCGGCCTGGTGGGTGACGCAATGGCGCGCGCGGGTGATGCATCCGCCCGCTTCGCAATCGACCGTCGTGGAGGAGGGCGCCGCTGCCGAGGGCTGGTACGAAAGGCTGCTGGAGCGATTGAGTCAGCAGAGCCGCCATCTGCTTGGACAAATCGGTGCGCAGACGTTGTGGCTCGGCGGCTGGGCGTTGCTGGTTCTGCTTGGTATTGAGCAGGTGTGGAATCTCACGTTGCCTGCGGCGGCCTTGGGGCTGTCGGCGAGCATCGGTGCGGCATTGGCGTTGTTGCTGGCGTTTGCCCTGCTGGTGCTGGAGCGGCACCTGGCGCAGGAACCGCCGGCGCAATGGCCGGAAGCGGCTGCGCTGGCGCAACTGACCCGGGTGGTGATCATCACACTCTTGATCGGTGCGCTGTGTCTGTTGTTTGCCAGCGAAAGCGCAGTCTGGCCGGTACGCGTGGCGGTGCTCAGCGCAGTCCTGCCAATGTTGGTTGCCGTCGAACTGCTGCTGCGCGCGTTAGTGTCTGTCTTCAGCCCGCGGCGTGAACAACTGGAACCGCCCCTGCTGGCGCGCAGTTTTATCGCCGATATGCTGCGCTGGCCGCCGCAGCCATGGCTGGCGTTGCAGCATGAAATGCACAATCGGTTCGGCATCGATCTGCGGCAGATCTGGGCCTTCAGTTACATGCGTCGGGCCTTGTTGCCGGTGCTGGCGGTGGTCGCCCTGAGCGGCTGGCTGCTGACCGGCGTACATGAGATTCCTCTGCACGGTCGCGGCATCTACGAGCGCTTCGGTAAACCGGTACAGGTGTTCGGCCCGGGTTTGCATGCCGGTTTGCCCTGGCCATTGGGGCGTGTGATCTCCGTTGAAAACGGTGTGGTCCATGAACTGGCAACCAGTGTTGGCGAAAAGCCAATCGCCGTGCAGTCCGATTCCGCTGAAGGCCCGGCGCCGCTGACCGCCAACCGTTTGTGGGACGCCAGCCACGTCAACGACAAATCCCAGGTCATCGCCAGCAGCCGCAGCGCGCAACAGGGCCTGCAAATCGTCAACATGGACGTGCGCTTCGTTTATCGCATCGGTTTGAACGACGAGGCGGCACTCGCCGCGACTTATAACAGCGCCGATGTACCGACACTGATTCGCAGCACCGCCAGCCGCATCCTGGTTCACGATTTTGCCTCGCGCACCCTCGACGGTCTGCTCGGCGACGACAGGGCTGGACTGGCTGGGCAAATCGGTCGCGCAGTGCAAAGCGATCTGAACAGATTGAACAGTGGCGTGGAGATCCTTGCCACAGTCGTCGAAGCGATTCATCCACCGGCCGGCGCGGCGAATGCCTACCACAGTGTGCAAGCGGCGCAGATCGGCGCGCAGGCGTTGATCGCTCGCGAACGCGGGGCGGCTGCGCAGGCCACTAACGAGGCGCAGTTGCAGGCGAGTACGGCGCGGGATAAGGCAACGGCAAACGCGCGGGAGATCAACGCCGTTGCGCAAACAGCAGACCTGAAATTCAGCGCCGAACAGAAAGCCTTCGCCAGTGCTGGCCAGGCCTTCGTGCTGGAGCAATATCTCAGCCAGCTCAGTCAGGGCTTGAGTAAAGCCAGGTTGCTGATACTCGATCATCGACTTGGCGGGAGCGCAAATGCGCCAACCATCGATCTGCGTACTTTCACACTGCCGACTGATCCGTCGCCCGCCCGTACCACCGCTCAACCAGGAGCCACCCATTGAGCCAGTCGCCTGTTCATGACGTTCACGACCACAGCGGCCACGACCACGGCCACGGCCACGGCGGGCATCACCATCATCATGGGCATCACCACCATCACGGCGAGGTGCCAGAAGTCGGACCATTTCCGTGGCGGCGTATGGGCTGGGCTGCGTTGCTGGTGGCGTTTGCCATTGCCGCCGCAAGTCTGGTGCAAGTGCGCTCCGGTGAAGCCACGGTCATCACCCGTTTCGGTAATCCTTCGCGGGTATTGCTTGATCCCGGTTTGAGCTGGCGCTGGCCGGCACCGTTCGAAGCGGCAATCCCGGTGGACTTGCGTCTACGTACCACCTCAAGTGGTTTGCAGGACGTCGGCACCAAGGACGGTTTGCGCATCATCGTTCAGGCCTACGTGGCGTGGCAGGTGCAGGGTGATCCTGAACACGTGCAGCGTTTCATGCGTGCCGTGCAGAATCAGCCGGACGAAGCGGCGCGGCAGATTCGAACCTTTGTCGGCTCAGCGCTGGAGACCACGGCCAGCAGTTTCGATCTGGCGAATCTGGTCAACACTGATGCCAAACAAGTGCGCATCGGCGATTTTGAAACGCAGTTGCGTCAGCAGATCGATCAACAGTTGCTTGCTACATATGGCGTGCGCGTTGTGCAGGTGGGTATCGAGCGTTTGACTTTGCCATCGGTCACGCTCAGCGCCACGGTCGACCGCATGCGTGCCGAGCGTGAAACTATTGCTACGGAACGTACAGCGATCGGCAAACGCGAAGCGGCGCAAATTCGCTCCGCCGCCGAGCGCGATGCGCGGATCGTCCAGGCCGATGCGACGGTGAAAGCCGCCGATATCGAAGCGCAATCCCGGGTCGAGGCTGCGCAGATTTATGGGCGCGCTTACGCCAGTTCGCCGCAGCTTTACAACTTGCTGCGCTCCCTCGATACCCTCGGCACCATCGTCACGCCGGACACCAAATTGATTCTGCGCACCGATGCCGCACCTTTCCGCGTATTGGTCGACGGCCCACCGACGCTCGACAACAAAGCTGGATCGCAGCCATGAGCGAAGAAGTTCCACGTGGAACACATGCGTTGAACAGTCCGTGGATTCAGGCCGGTCGTCTGACCTTCATCGCCCTGTATGCGATCACTGTTTTGGCCGCACTGGCATGGGTGTTCTCGAATGTCCGGCAAATTGATCCGCAGAACCGCGCCGTGGTGCTGCACTTCGGCGCGCTGGATCGCGTTCAGAATGCCGGGCTGTTATGGGCGTGGCCGCAACCCTTTGAACAGGTGGTTCTGTTGCCGGCGGCGGATCGGATGATCGAGCGCCGAGTGGAAAATCTGTTGCGCAGTGACGAGGCGTTGACGGCTGACCGGGTGGCGTCCTTCGCCACGCCATTGAGTGATGCACTCGCCGGGTCTGGTTACTTATTGACCGGCGATGCCGGCGTAGTGCAACTGGACGTGCGAGTGTTTTACCAAGTCTCCGATCCCTATGCGTTCGTGTTGCAGGGCGAACATGTGCTGCCAGCACTCGATCGGCTGGTGACGCGCAGCGCCGTGGCCCTGACCGCCGCGCGAGATCTCGACACCATTCTGGTCGCTCGCCCGGAACTGATCGGCGCCGACAATCAGGCGGCCGAGCGTCGTGAGCGATTGCGCGGTGATCTGGTGCAAGGCATCAACGCGCGACTCGCTGAACTGAAGGCGAGCGGCCAGGGTATTGGCATTGAGGTGTCGCGGGTGGATGTGCAATCAAGTCTGCCGGAGCCAGCGGTCAGTGCCTTCAATGCGGTTCTGACGGCCAGTCAGCAGGCTGACAAAGCAGTGGCTAACGCGCGCACCGATGCCGAGAAACTTGCCCAGTCCGCCAACGAACAGGCAGACCGCACGCTGCAGGTAGCTCACGCGCAGGCGGGCGAGCGTCTTGCCAAAGCCTCGACCGATACCGCAACCGTCTCGAGTCTGGCCACGTCTACCGACCCGCAAATGCTCCTGCGTCTGTATCGCGAACGCCTGCCGAAAATTCTCGGTCAGGCCGGGTCGGTCACCACCGTCAATCCGAAAGACGATTCCCGGTTGATCATTCAAGGAGCCAGTCAATGACGGCGACCACCGCTGCCCCAGGCCTGTTGTCCTCGGCCGAACAACGTCGCGCCGCGCGCCAATTGACCCTGGCGATGCTTGCGCTCGGGTTGCTGGGTCTGGGTTTGCTCTGGCGCTGGATGCTCCCGGAGCAAACCGGTGTCAGCCAGTTGCTGCTCGGTTTCGCCTCGTTGCTCGTAGCGGTTCCGGTGATGCGTTCGGCTTGGTACAGCCTGCGTTACCCGAGCCTGCACGGCATCACCGATCAGTTGATCGCGCTGGCCATGCTCGGTGCATGGGCGACCGGTGATCTGCTCACCGCGTCGTTGTTGCCGATCATCATGATCTTCGGCCATGTGCTCGAGGAGCGCAGCGTGATCGGCTCCCAGGAAGCGATCAATGCGCTTGGCCAGTTGACCCGCAGCCATGCGCGCAAGCTGCAAGCAGATGGTTCGATCATTGAAGTGGACAACGGCACGCTCAGCGCTGGCGATGTTGTCGAGGTGCGGGCCGGTGATCGTGTGCCGGCGGACGGTCGGGTCTTATCGGGGCAGGCGAGCCTTGATACCGCGTCGATTACCGGTGAGTCGGTGCCGATGGAGGCGGGGATGGGGATGCTGGTGTTCGGCGGCGCGATCAACCTCGATGGATTGCTGCGCGTCGAAGTCACTCGCACCGGCGACGAATCCACTTTGGGCAAAGTCATCGCCCTGATGCAAAACGCCGAGCGCTCGAAACCGCCGATCACGCGATTGCTCGAACGCTATGCCGGCAGCTACATGGTGCTGGTCTTGTTGCTGGCGGCGGTGACCTGGTTCGTCACCCATGATGCACAGGCGATGCTCGCGGTGTTGGTGGCGGCGTGTCCGTGTGCGTTGGTGCTGTCGGCGCCGGCCACGGCGATTGCCGGTGTTGCCGTCGCCGCGCGTCACGGGATTCTGATTCGCAGTTCGGCGTTCCTCGAAGAACTCGCCGATCTGACCTCGCTGGTGGTCGACAAGACCGGCACGCTGACGTACGGCACCTTGCGTTTGCAGTCGATCGACAGCCCGGATGCGGACACCGCCGAAGTGCAGACACTGGCCGCCAGTCTTGGCGCGGCAAGCAGTCATCCGGTGAGCCGAGCACTCGCTGGGCTGGTTGACCAGGAAGCGTATTGGCCTCTGACCAACATCCATGAGCGCCAAGGCTTGGGCGTAGTGGCGACGACAGAAAAGGGCGATGCCGCGCTCGGTCGTCCAGAGTTGTTCGCGCAACTGGGTATCACAACCACCCTTGTTCCTGAGCACGATGGGCCGATTGCCGGGTTGGCTTTGAACGGTGAATTTCTCGCCTGGCTTTTGCTCGCCGACAGCATCAAACCGGAAGCGGGCTTTGCCTTGAACGAGTTACGCGAATTGGGGCTGGGACGCCAACTCCTGCTGACGGGGGATCGCCAGAGCGTTGCGCGAACGTTGGCGCAGGAAGTCGGGCTGAACGAAGTCCAAGCGCAAGCGCTTCCGGAGGACAAACTCAATCGCGTACTGAAGGAAATCGATCACGGCTTCCGCCCGATGGTAGTAGGCGACGGCATCAACGATTCACTCGCGCTCAAGGCCGGCGTGGTCGGCGTGGCGATGGGTGCTGGCGGCGCTGACATTGCCCTGGCGTCGGCGGACATCGTCTTGATCGGCAGCGATTTGCGCCGCCTGGGTACCTGCGTGCGCTTAAGTCGTCAGTGCCGGCGTACTTTGCAGGTCAATGTGATCATCGGCCTCGGCTGGACCCTGGCCATCGTGGTCTTCGCGGCGTTCGGCTGGCTTGGTGCGGCCGGGGCGATGATCGCGGCGCTGCTGCATAACCTGAGTACCTTGTTGGTATTGGGCAACGCCGGACGTTTGCTGCGCTTTCAGGAGCCATTGCTCAGGCTCGACGCTTAGGATAAATGAAAGAAAATTCATCGAACCGCCGAGTGCGCAGGCAGTCATCTATCGTAAGACGCGTCGTCTGTGGCGTTCAGCCGATGTGCCGATCACGATAGACAAGGCCGATCGAATCGATAGCCTGCTATTTTTCCAGGTTGGTCTACCCTCAGATCAGACGTCTGAAACAAGGGGGGATTTTCCATGCTCGCGCAACTTCCACCGGCCTTACAGAATCTGCAGTTACCGCTTCGCCTGCGACTCTGGGACGGCCACGAGTTCAATCTGGGCCCGACGCCCAGCGTAACCATCGTCGTCAAGGACCCGCAGATGGTTACTCAATTCACCCACCCAAGCCTGGATGCGCTGGGTGCGGCGTTCGTCGAAGGCAAGCTGGAACTGGAGGGCTCGATCAGCGAGGTCATTCGGGTTTGCGACGAGTTGAGCAATGCGCTGCTCGACGAAGACGAAGGCAGTCAGCCGGTGCGTGCGCATCACGACAAAGACACCGACGCCAAAGCCATTTCCTATCACTACGACCTGTCGAATGCGTTCTACCAGCTCTGGCTGGATAGCGACATGGCGTATTCCTGTGCCTATTTCGAAACCGGTAGCGAAACCCTCGAACAGGCGCAGCAAGCCAAATTCCGCCATCTGTGCCGCAAGCTGCGCTTGCAGCCGGGCGAGTATTTGCTGGATGTCGGCTGCGGTTGGGGCGGTCTGGCGCGGTATGCGGCGCGAGAGTTCGGCGTAAAGGTGTTCGGTATTACTTTGAGCAAGGAGCAGTTGGCGCTGGCGCAGGAGCGGGTCAAGGCCGAGGGTCTGGAAGATCAGGTCGAACTGCAATTGCTCGACTATCGCGATCTGCCGCAGGACGGCCGCTTCGACAAGGTTGTCAGCGTCGGCATGTTCGAACACGTTGGTCATGCCAATCTCGCCGAGTATTGCGCAACGCTGTTTGGCGCGGTGAAAGAGGGCGGCCTGGTGATGAACCACGGCATCACCGCCAAACACACCGATGGCCGCCCGGTTGGACGCGGCGCTGGCGACTTTATCGAAAAATACGTGTTCCCCAACGGCGAGTTGCCGCATCTGGCGATGATCTCAGCCGAGATCAGTGAAGCCGGGCTGGAAATCGTCGATGTCGAAAGCTTGCGCCTGCACTACGCGCGCACGCTCGATCACTGGAGTGAGCGACTGGAGGATAACCTCGAAGCTGCGGCGAAACTGGTGCCTGAGCAAGCACTGCGTATCTGGCGTCTGTATCTGGCCGGTTGCGCGTACGCCTTTGCCCGGGGCTGGATCAATCTGCATCAGATCCTCGCCGTGAAAGCGCATCCGGATGGCAGCCACGAACTGCCCTGGACCCGCGACGACATCTACCACCCCTGAAACGGGGCGCTCAGAGTATCGGCGAAATCAGCCGGGCGATCCGCATTCCGACCTGTTGCAGGCGGTGGATCTCCCGGCTTTCTTCTTTGGCCACTTCATCGGCCAGGGCGAAATCGTCATTGAGCATGTGTTCCACAGCGGCGGCGAACTCGCTGTCGACGGTCAGTAACATCACTTCGAAATTCAGGCGGAACGAGCGATTATCCAGATTAGCGCTGCCGATGGCGCTGATTTCGCTGTCGATCAGCACCACTTTTTGATGCAGAAAACCCGGTCGATAGCGGAACACCCGCACGCCGGCACGCACCGCCTCGAAGGCATACAGGCTGGAGGCGGCATAGACGATGCGATGATCAGGCCGCGACGGCAACAGCAGGCGCACATCAACACCGCGCAACACTGCCAGCCTTAGCGCGGCAAATACCGCTTCGTCCGGGACAAAGTAAGGGCTGGTGATCCATACGCGTTGCGTTGCTGCGTGAATGGCTTCGACGAAAAACAGCGAGCAGGTTTCGTAGGCATCCGCCGGGCCGCTGGCGAGCAATTGGCAAAGCACGCCGTCCTCCGGATACGCATCCGGAAGGATCAACGGCGGCAGAGTACGAGCAGCCCAGAACCAATCTTCGGCGAACGATTCCTGCATGCAGGCCACCACCGGCCCGCGGACTTTGACGTGGGTGTCACGCCACGGCGCCAATGGTGGCTTCTCACCCATGTATTCATCGCCGACGTTATGCCCGCCGACAAAGCCGACTACGCCATCAACCACAACGATTTTGCGGTGGTTGCGGAAGTTGACCTGAAAGCGGTTGAGCCAGCCGCTGCGCGTGGCAAAGGCTTTGACCTCGACGCCGGCATCACGTAGCGCCTGCACGTAATGATGGGGCAGGGCATGGCTGCCGATGCGGTCGTAGAGCAAATGAATTGATACGCCTTCGGCGGCTTTCTTCAACAGCAGATCACGCAAGCGCTGGCCGAGCCGATCGTCGTGAATGATGAAGAACTGGATCAGCACGGCTTCCTTCGCTTGTGCGATCGCCTGAAAAATCGCATCGAAGGTCGCGGTGCCGTTCACCAGCAGTTGCACCTCGTTGTTCGCCAGGCACGGCATGCGCCCCAGTTTCGGCATTGCGCGCAGTGAGGCGTAGGCACTCGACGCGCGAGCGGCCAAGGCTTCTTCCACCCACGGGCGCCAGTTCAATTCGGAAATGGCCAGACGCATCTGCTCGTTGGCCTGGCGCCGCGCCTTGATGTAGCCATCGAAGGTGCTGCGACCAAATACCAGATATGGAATAAGCGTGAGGTAGGGAATGAAGATCAGCGACAATGCCCAGGCGATCGAGCCTTGCGCAGTGCGCACGGTGAGCACCGCATGGATCGCAGCGATCGAACCGAGTGTGTGCAACAGGGCGATCAGGTAACCGAAAATGTGCGGTCCGAAAAAATCCATGGGGCAGCCTTGCTCCGCGAGATGCAATGCTTAACAGACCATGTTCTGCGGCGAATGTCTCTATTTAATCGGTGCATGAACCGACGCAACCGGCCGGCGTCTAACGGCCACAACTGATCAGGAGTTACTCGATGAACGTTCGTCTGCTGGGTTTGGCGCTGGGCCTGGGTTTGGCATTGCCGGTGGTTGCGCAGGCGCAAATGCTGCAGCCGGGGTTGTGGGAAATGTCTTCGAGCAATCTGAAGGTCGATGATCAGGCCATGGATGTGCAATCGATTCTTGGCCAGATTCAAGGCCAGATCACCCCGCAGCAGCGCGCGGCGCTGGAGAAAAACGGCATCAACATCGGCGGCAAAGGCATCCGCGCTTGCCTGACGCCGCAGCAGGTGGCGACCAACGACATCCCGTTGGCCGACCCGCAATCGGGCTGCAAGCAGCAGATCACCGAGCGCACCGGCAACCAGTGGAAATTCCGCTTCAGCTGCCCGAAGGCCCAAGGCACCGGTGTGGCGACATTCCTCAGTGACCGCGAATTCACCACCGTCGCCAATGGCACCTTCAACGCCATCGGCATCAACCAGAAGGGCAGCCTGGAAACCCGTGCGGTGTGGCTGGGTCAGGATTGCGGCACGGTAAAACCCCGCGCTTGAACCCTCTGCGACGCCCACAGTTGGAACCCATTCCAACTGTGGGCGAGCCTGCTCGCGAATAGATCGGAAGTGCACCTCAAGTCATGGCTGACTCAACGCCTTGTACAGCGTATTGAGGTTGTATTCGAACAGCCCGGTAAAGGTGCTCGCCGGTCCGCTCGCCGCCAGTGCATCCGAGTACAACGTGCCGCCAATGTGCGCGCCGCTTTCATCCGCAATCTGCTTGAGCAGGCGCGCGTCCTTGATGTTTTCCATGAACACCGCTTTGACCTTGGCCTGGCGAATCTGCGTGATCAGCGCAGCCACTTCGGCGGCAGAGGGTTCGCGTTCGGTGGACAAACCCTGTGGCGCGATAAAGTCGATGCCATAGGCCTGACCCAGATAGCCAAAGGCGTCGTGGCTGGTGACGATCTTGCGATTGCCCGGCGGCAGCGCGCCGAGTTTGCTTTTGGCTTCGGTGAGCAGGGCGTAGATCTGCTTGAGGTAGGTCTGGCTGTTGCGCTCGTAGTCAGCCTTGTTGGCCGGGTCGGCGGCGATCAGCGCCTTGGTGATGTTGGCGACGTACAACTCGGCGTTCGCCAGATTGTGCCAGGCGTGTGGATCGGGAACGGTTTCGCCGTCCTCATCGAGCGAACGTGGAATCACCCCGCGACTGGCACTGATCACCGTTGCCTTGCTCTCGGTGCTGGTCACCAGGCGATCCAGCCAAGGCTCGAAACCGAGGCCGTTCTTGATGATCACTTTGGCTTTGAGCAACGCCTTGGCATCGTCCGGGGTCGGCTCGTAGGTATGCGCATCGGCATCCGCGCCGACCATGTTGGTGATCTCAACGTGCTCGCCGCCGACCTGATGAACCATGTCGGCAAGGATGCTGAAGCTGGTGACCACCGGCAGTTTTTCGGCGGCTGACAATGACATCGACAGCATCAGGCTGAACAGCACGAGTAGAGCGCGCATCGGGAAACACCTCATTGGGATGTGAGCAAAGGCGGGCGGCGCAGCAAACCGTGAACCGGTCCGAACACCACCGACAACAGATAGCCGACCCCCGCGACCAGCACGATGGCCGGTCCGCTGGGCAGCGAGTAGTAGAACGACAGCAGCAAGCCGAGCCACACAGACACGCAGCCCATGACCGCGGCGACGGCAATCAGTAGCGGTAGGCGGCGACTCCAAAATCTCGACGCAGCAGCCGGAAGCATCATCAGGCCGACTACCATCAGTGCGCCGATGGCCTGAAAGCCGATCACCAGATTCAGCACGACCAGAGTCAGGAACACGCCATGAGCCAGCGGCCCGAGGCGACTGACCGTGCGCAAGAACAATGGGTCCAGTGTGTCCAGCAGCAGAGGTTTGTAGATCGCCGCCATCGCCATGAGGCTGACCGCCGAGACCCACAGCATGCCGGTCAGTGTCGGCCCGTCTACGGCCAACGCTGAGCCGAACAGCAAGTGCAGAAGGTCGAGGCGCTTGCCGGCGATGCCAAGGATCAAAACGCCGCTGGCCAGTGAGATCGGATAGATCGCGGCGAGGCTGGCATCTTCTCGCAACCCCGTTCGCCGGGTGATCCAGGCCGCGAGTCCGGCCATGCTCAGCCCGGCTCCCAAGCCACCGAGGGTGAGTGCGGGAAGACTCAAACCGGCAAACCAGAATCCCAGCGCTGCACCAGGGAGAATGCCGTGGGCGACGGCGTCACCGATCAAACTCATACGCCTGAGTATCAGAAAAACACCCAAGGGCGCCGTGCTGCATGCCAGCACCAGGCCGCCGAGCAAGGCGCGGCGCATGAACACGAATTCGCTGAACGGCTGCCAGAAATGGCTGACGGTGGCGAGCATCAGGCGACCTGCATGTGCGGTGTTGGCTGGATCAGTTCTCGGCTGGTTCCGTACACGCAGTGGCCGTTTTTGATCAGCAGGGTATGCGGAATGTGTTGGCGGACAGCCGCCAGGTCATGGCAGACCACAAGCAGTGTCCGGCCTTCGGCGTGCCAGTGGTGAATGTGCTGCCAGAGCAATTGCTGGCCGAGTTCGTCGAGTGCGGCGTGCGGTTCGTCCAGCAACAGCACCGGGGCGTCAGCAAGGCTCAGTCGCGCGAGCAGGGCACGTTGTAGCTCACCGCCGGACAGGGCCATCAACGGGCGCTGTTCGAGTCCACTCAAATGCCAGTCTTCCAATGCGTTTTTCAGTCGCTGCGTGCGCAGCTGTGTCGAGAGCCGACGGCCCCAGAAACCTGCGGCGATGAGCTCTTCGAGGCTGATTGGAAACTGCCGATCCAAATGTTGCTGTTGCGGCAGAAAGGAAATGCCGCTTTGGCGTGGAACAGCCATTTCCACCTTGCCGGCCAAGGGCTTCTGCAAACCGGCGATGACTTTCAGCAGACTGCTTTTGCCGCAGCCGTTGGCGCCGATGATTGCGGTCAGGCTGGCGCTTTCGAACTCAAGACTCAAAGGCGTCGTCAGCGGTTGGCCGGGTGCGCCCCATACCAAGGATTGGCAGCGGATCATTTTTGCTCCCGTCGCCAGCTGCTTTCGGCGACGGCGTCATGGGCATGCAGGCTTTCGGCGTGGATCACGCGGATGTGGAATTGGTTGATGCCGGGCTTGCGCTGCAGTGCCAGATTGAGGCGGCGCGCGGCGTCTTCGCAGAACATCAGGTTTTGCCCATTGGCGAGTGCGAAGGCTTGCTCGTCGGGTCGCTTTACTGCGGTCTGTACGGCGGTGCCGAGGGCCGCTTCAGCGTCATTGATGATCGCGGTCAGCGGTAGCTCGTCGATGAAATTGTCGAGATGCAGGTGCAGTTGCGCATAGCTGCGTTGGCTGTGCGGCGTCGCTACGATCCCTTTGGTTGAGCCAAGCCATGCTAAAACATCTGCATGTTGCAGAGCCTTGTTGGCGAAATCGTCGGCGAATTGCTGCTGGATCAATTGCCTTGCCAAGGCTGCGGAGCATGGGCACGTCGAGGAATAGGGCAGTTCAATTTTTAGTTCCACGTGGAACATTTGCTGTTTCAGGCTCGCTGAAATGGACGCCGGATAGGATTTCCAGCCGGCCAAGGGGCTGACCAACGCGGGTCGTTTCAGCAACAATTCGGTGTGAATATTCAGATACGCGCAGGCGGATAGACCTTGATGGCTTGTCAGAAAACACTTGAGTACCTGATGCAGCAAAGCGGGAGAAAGGCTTCGCTGTTCGAGGGTTTCGAGTGCCAGATACAAGCGCGACATGTGAATACCACGCGCTTCACCATCATCGAGACTCACGCCAGCGTCGACTCTGGCGCTGAGGCATTGGCCTTCAAGCACAACGGGTAGAGCAATCCCACGCATGCCTACCCAGTCGAGGGGCAGTGCCAAGCGTGCAGATTGGGCGGCGATATCCGGGAGAGTAAGAGCATTCATGGTTGAGACCGTCGTGTTGATCTCTATTTACGTTACATTATAACAATCCATTCAGCGATGCTTTTTTCATGAAAAGGATTTCACTAGCAGCCCGTCAGCCGGCTGCAAGTGAACCTTGCGCTGCTCCCTCCCGAGCTGGAGAAGCGGTTGATGGTTGTCCAGCCGACACGGCGGGTGTAGCCAACCCAAGCCTCGCCATCGGAGGCGATGCCGGTAAAAAAGGTCAATTGGCCGAAGCGGCTGTTGGTCTGCGCCCAATAGCGATGGCCGTCCTTCTCGAATCCGCGCAGGTAAAGCGTGGTGCCTACCGTATTGACGCTATAGGCATTGCCGTCGGCGTCCACACACGCCAGCAGATTAGCGCTGCGTGTGCAGTGCGCCGGCCCCGGCATGTGCGCCTGTGCTTGGCTGGCCAGCGACATGGCAAAGCTCAAAAGCAGGCATTTCAACCCCTTGTTCATTGCGAGTTTCCACGATCGGTGGTGCAGCAATTTGCGAAATCTCCTGTGTCGGACTGGCAAACTTAAGTTGTTATACTATAACATAAATCGCAACCAGCCTGAGCTGCCGATCACAATCGTATGCCTTCTTTGACCCGGTTAAATGAAGCGCAACACGCCAAGCGCACACCTAAAAGCGTAAATCGGCTGCCTTTTATGAGGATTATCCAGTGTCAGCCAAATTACCCGTAACCGTACTTTCAGGATTTCTCGGTGCCGGAAAAAGTACACTTTTGAATTACGTACTACGTAACCGAGACGGCTTGCGCGTTGCGGTGATCGTCAACGATATGAGCGAGATCAACATCGATGGCAGTGAAGTCCAGCGCGATGTCAGCCTGAACCGCGCTGAGGAAAAACTCATCGAAATGAGCAATGGCTGTATCTGCTGTACGTTACGTGAAGATTTACTGGAAGAAGTCAGCAAACTCGCTCGCGAGGATCGTTTCGATTACCTGCTGATCGAATCCACCGGCATTTCCGAACCGCTTCCGGTTGCTGAAACCTTCACCTTCCGCGATGAACAGGGGCAAAGCCTCGCCGACATTGCTCGCCTCGATACCATGGTCACCGTGGTCGACGGTGTGAATTTCCTGCTCGATTACCAGGCGGCCGAAAGCCTCGCCTCTCGCGGCGAGATTCTCGGTGAAGAAGACGAGCGCTCCATCACCGATCTGTTGATCGAGCAGATCGAGTTCGCCGACGTCCTGCTGATCAGCAAAATCGACCTGATCAGCCAGCACGAGCGTGAAGAACTCACCGCCATCCTCAAGCGCCTCAATGCCCAGGCTGAAATCATTCCAATGGTGATGGGCGAAATCCCCCTGGAGAAAATCCTCAACACCGGTCGTTTCGATTTCGAGAAAGCCGCACAAGCGCCCGGATGGCTGCAAGAATTGCGCGGTGAGCACGTCCCGGAGATACAGGAATACGGCATCGCCTCGACGGCCTACCGCGCGCGCCGGCCATTTCACCCGCAACGCTTCTTCACCTTCATCGATCGGCCTTGGCTGAACGGCAAGCTGCTGCGCTCCAAAGGCTTCTTCTGGCTCGCGAGCAAACCCACCGATGCCGGTAGCTGGTCCCAAGCAGGCGGCTTGATGCGGCATGGATTCGCCGGTCGCTGGTGGCGTTTTGTACCAAAGAATCAATGGCCGCAGGATCAGGAAAGTGTCCAGGCGATCATGGGAAACTGGATTCCAAGCGTAGGAGATTGCCGCCAGGAGCTGGTTTTCATCGGTCAGAACATAGATTTCCTACAGCTCTCCGCCGAACTCGATGCCTGTCTGCTGACCGACGAAGAAATGGCCATGGGTGTAGAAGGCTGGCGTTCGCTGCCTGATCCATTCGGCCCTTGGCACGAAGAGGCCGCCTGATGCTCGCACTCCAAGATCAGCCGCTGCTTACCCGTCATCAGCACCAGGGGCTGACACCGGAAACGTTGACGCGAATCCTCGAAGACCAGACCAATCTCGCCGTCTGGCAACGTCAGCTGCCCGTGCACATTGCCGATTTTGCGCAATTGGTGCTGTCGCTCAACGAGCCCTTGGCCGAGTCGTTGTGTCTGGAATTGCCCGACGAAGATGCCGAACCGGATCTCGCCGGTCTGGCTGCAGGGCTGCGTGATCTGCAAGGTTTCGAAGGTTTCATGAGCGATCTCAAATGGCTGATCAGTGCCTTCGCCTGCCTGCTCGGTGCGCGGCGTATCGGCGTGCGTTTGCGTGTGCTGGACAAGGCCATGTGTCCGCGCTTCCACGTCGATCACGTGCCGGTGCGCTTGATCACTACTTACGCTGGCATCGGCAGCCAATGGCTTGAGGAGGGCGCGATGGATCGCCTGCAACTTGGCCAGGCCAATGCCGAACCGCAAGATCCAGCGTCGATTCGTCAGCTCAACAGCGGCGACGTCGCGCTGCTCAAAGGCGAAAAATGGCACGGCAATGAAGGCTTCGGCCTGATCCATCGTTCGCCGCAACCGGCACCCGGTGAACGCCGTCTGTTGCTGACCCTCGACTGGCTCGGCTGACACATCAGGGCTTGCGCCAGGCGCCCTGGCTCTGGCCTTCGCAATACGGCTTGAGATACGCCGCATCAGTGGCCACGCCGTAATAGTGGATATCCTGGCGATAGGGCATATTGGCGACTTGCGCGTTGCTGCACACGCCGAAAGCACCGCTGGGGCACTGGTCGACGTATTGCACCTCGACCTTCTGCCCGGCCAGCGTCGGTTGGCAGAAGCCGTCATTGAACAATTTCTGCGGAATCGTCCGGTTCTGCTGACAGACTTTGACGTCGAGCCGTTCGCCCTGTGTGTGCACCACGCAGGCCTGAGCCCACGCTTCACTCGACAGCAGCGCCAACAGCAACGACCATCCCGACCAGCGCATCTTCGATCTCCTCAATAACTGTCCGCAGAAAAGTGCCCGCCATGTTGCAGAACATTCCGACCCACGTCATCGCCGGCCCGTTGGGCGCCGGCAAGACCAGCCTGATTCGTCAGTTGCTGGCGCAACGGCCTGCGGACGAGCGCTGGGCGGTGCTGATCAACGAGTTCGGCCAGATCGGTCTGGATGCTGCATTGCTGACGAATGACGCCGATGGTATCGCACTGGGTGAGGTGGCCGGGGGCTGCCTGTGTTGCGTCAATGGCGCGCCATTCCAGATCGGCCTCGGCCGCCTGCTGCGCAAGGCCAGGCCGGATCGACTGTTTATCGAGCCATCCGGGCTGGGCCATCCGGCGCAGTTGCTCAAGCAATTGAACGAGGCGCCGTGGCTGGGCGTGCTGGCGGTCCAGCCCTGTGTGCTGGTTCTGGACGCTCAGGCACTGCACGCGGGTAGAACCCTGCCGGACGCCCAGCAGCAAGCGTTGGCCAGCGCGGGTTTGCTGTTGTTGAACAAGGCCGAAGATCTCGATGAAGCGGTTCGAGAGAAAATCGCCAGCCAGTTGCCGCCCGTCAGGCTGATCTGGACGCAGCAAGCGCAACTGCCTCTGAGCGAGCTGCCGGGTCTGAAAGCAAAAGCAAACGAAGGCGCAGGGCATCTGCCGCTGCCCACTGGATTGGCACAGCTGCCAGCGGTCTGGAGCGATCCGGCCGAACCGATTTGCCTGAGTCAGGCGCAGGAGGGTGGGTGGAGCATCGGTTGGCGCTGGCATCCGCGGCAGGTATTTGATCAAGTACGCATCGCCTATTGGCTGAGCGCGCTTGACTGGAAGCGGGCGAAACTCGTTATCCACAGCACGGATGGCTGGGTTGCGGGCAATGCGCTGGAGCATGCCGAGCTGAGTTGGCAAGCCAGCGAATGGCGAAAAGACTCAAGAATCGAGCTGATCTTCGCTGAACCGCAGAACATCGAACAGCTGCAAGCCGGTTTGGCTGAATGCCGGATTCAGTGAGTCAGCTCAAGGCTTCCACTTGGTATGTTCCTGGCGCCACTGGCTCAGCTCGATGACTTCGGCGCGAGGCTTGTGGACTTCGACCACCGGCGGCGTATCGTCGAACGGCGCCGGGTAGGGCGCCAGTTCAATCTGCGCACTGTGCGCGCCGAACTGGGTGACGGTGCCGTTGTGGCGGCTTTCGCCGGTCACGGTGAACTCGAAGTTATAGACCCGCGCCAGCCGCCGGCGACCATTGGCATCCTTGATCAGCCCGATCTTTTTCAGCGCGACGTTACCGTCCAGCAGTTCAACGCCGACATTGGTGCAATGCTGTTTGACCCGCTCCAGCGCGCGCTCGCGCAAGCCGTGGTTGTGCCATAGCCAGGCACCAGCGGCGGCGAACAGCATCAGCACGAAGATGTTTTCCAGGGTCAGCATCTACATCGAACTCCAAATGATGGCGTCAGCTTAACTGTCTCGCCGGTCTGTCGTACAGGCTGTGTTTCGTCGCATACTGCGCGGCTTGAATTTCAATCGTTTTACGGAATGACCCGAATGAAACGTACGCCTCATCTGCTCGCCATCCAGTCCCACGTGGTGTTTGGCCACGCCGGCAACAGCGCTGCGGTTTTTCCGATGCAGCGCGTCGGGGTCAACGTCTGGCCGCTCAACACCGTGCAGTTTTCCAACCACACCCAGTATGGTCAGTGGGCCGGGGAAGTGCTGGCGCCGCAGCAGATTCCCGAGCTGATCGAAGGCATCGCCGCAATTGGCGAGTTGGGCAATTGCGACGCGGTGCTGTCCGGCTACCTCGGCAGCGCCGCGCAGGGACGGGCGATTCTCAGCGGTGTGGCGCGGATCAAAGCGGTCAATCCGAAGATGCTGTACCTGTGTGATCCGGTCATGGGTCATCCGGAAAAGGGTTGCAGCGTGCCCACCGAGGTCAGCGATTTCCTCCTCGATGAAGCTGCGGCCGTGGCGGACATCATGTGCCCGAACCAATTGGAGCTGGACAGTTTTTCCGGGCGCAAGCCGCAGTCGTTGTTCGATTGCCTGGCGATGGCACGAGCGCTGCTGGCGCGCGGACCGAAAGCGGTACTGGTCAAGCACCTGGATTACCCGGGCAAACCGGCGGATGGGTTTGAAATGCTGTTGGTGACCGCCGAGGGCAGCTGGCATCTGCGCCGTCCGTTGCTGGCGTTTCCGCGTCAGCCGGTGGGCGTCGGCGATCTGACCTCTGGTCTGTTCCTGGCGCGGGTACTGCTGGGCGACAGCCTGCTGGCGGCATTCGAATTCACCGCAGCAGCGGTGCATGAGGTGTTGCTGGAAACCCAGGCGTGCGCCAGTTATGAGCTGCAACTGGTGCGGGCGCAGGATCGCATTGCGCATCCGCGGGTGAAATTCGAGGCTACAGCGATCAGTCTCTGAGACCGGGTCGTCTTTATTCGCGAGCAGGCTCGCTCCCACAGGAAGAATGCATTCCAAATGTGGGAGCGAGCCTGCTCGCGAAAGCCATTTGTCAGGCAACATCAATCAAGGCTGATCAGGCGTCGCCCTTGATCTCCTGATAACGCTTCTCCAGTTCCTGACGAATCTGTCGGCGCTGCTGCGCCTGTATGAAGCGGCGCTTGTCTTCGCTGTTCTGCGGTTGCAGCGGTGGCACGGCGGCCGGTTTGCGCTGATCATCCACCGCGACCATGGTGAAGAAACAGCTGTTGGTGTGGCGCACCGAGCGTTCGCGGATATTTTCGGTGACCACTTTGATGCCAACTTCCATCGACGTGTTGCCGGTGTAGTTGACCGAGGCGAGGAACGTCACCAGTTCGCCGACATGAATCGGCTCGCGGAAAATCACCTGATCCACCGACAGGGTCACCACGTAGCGCCCGGCATAACGGCTGGCGCAGGCGTAGGCCACTTCGTCGAGGTATTTGAGCAGGGTGCCACCGTGGACATTGCCAGAGAAGTTGGCCATGTCGGGGGTCATCAGTACCGTCATCGACAGCTGGGCGTTTCCGGGTTCCATAACGTTCTCACGGATCAAGGCTGATTGCAGGAAGCGCCTCTGCGGGCACCTGGTGGCTTTTCAAAAAGCACCGTTATCGGGACGCCGCGCGGCGGGCCGCCGTCACGCCGGTAGCGATCTGTTTCCATATATTGCACCGGCTTCCAGAGCGAAGTCGCGGTGTTAACCTGCAAAAGCCCTGCCCAAGGGCAATTCCTACATTAAAAGCGGATTTTTACCCTGCTCGCGCAGAACGTCTGACGTCTGTCCGCGCGCCTCGTCATCAAGGAGCCCACGCCATGCATGCCATCAGTTTCATTCAGGATCTGGCAGTGATCATGCTGGTCGCGGGCGTGGTAACCGTGCTGTTTCATCGTTTCAAGCAACCGGTGGTGCTCGGCTACATCGTCGCCGGCTTCATCATCGGCCCGCATACGCCACCGTTCGGCCTGATTCACGACGAAGAAACCATCAAGACCCTGGCCGAACTCGGGGTGATCTTCCTGATGTTCTGCCTTGGCCTGGAGTTCAGCCTGCGCAAGTTGTTCAAGGTTGGGGCAACGGCGTTCATTGCCGCGTTTCTCGAAATCATCCTGATGATCTGGATCGGCTACGAAATCGGCCGCTGGTTCGACTGGAACACCATGGATTCGTTGTTCCTCGGCGCGATTCTGGCGATCTCCTCCACCACCATCATCGTCAAAGCGCTGAATGACCTGAAGATGAAGAACGAGCGCTTTGCGCAGTTGATCTTCGGTGTGCTGATTGTCGAGGACATCCTTGGCATCGGCATCATTGCGCTGCTGTCGAGTATCGCCGTCAGCGGCACGGTGAGCTCGGGCGAAGTCTTCTCCACGGTCGGCAAGCTGTCGCTGTTCATGATCGTCGCGCTGGTCATCGGCATTCTGTTGGTACCGCGTCTGCTGGCTTATGTGGCGAAATTCGAAAGCAACGAGATGCTGCTGATCACCGTACTCGGCCTGTGTTTCGGCTTCTGCCTGCTGGTGGTCAAGCTTGAATACAGCATGGTGCTCGGCGCTTTCCTGATCGGCGCGATCATGGCCGAGTCGCGGCAATTGCTGAAAATCGAACGGCTGGTCGAGCCGGTTCGCGATCTATTCAGCGCAATCTTTTTCGTCGCCATCGGGCTGATGCTCGATCCGCTGATTCTCATCGAATACGCCTGGCCGATTGCGGTGATCACCGTCGCCGTAGTGCTCGGGAAGATGCTGTCCTGCGGCCTCGGTGCGTTTATCGCCGGCAATGACGGACGGACCTCGCTGCGAGTCGGCATGGGTCTGTCACAGATTGGCGAATTTTCCTTCATCATCGCCGCGCTGGGCATGACCTTGCAGGTCACCAGCAACTTCCTCTATCCGGTCGCTGTGGCCGTGTCGGTGATCACCACGCTGCTGACGCCGTATCTGATCCGTGCGGCGGACCCGCTGTCGATCAAGCTCTCGGCCGCTGTGCCCAAGCGGCTCGGGCGGGTGCTCGGCATGTATGGCGAATGGTTGCGCAGTATTCAACCGCAGGGCGAGGGTGCGCTGCTGGCGTCGATGATCCGGCGGATCCTGTTGCAGGTCGGGGTCAATCTGGCGCTGGTGATTGCGATCTTCTTTGCCGGCGCATACTTCGCCGAGCGCATGTCGTTGTGGCTGCAGGACTGGATTAGCGATCCGAGCTGGCAGAAGGCTCTCATTTGGGGCGGTGCGTTGCTGGTCTCGCTACCGTTCCTGATTGCCGCTTACCGCAAGCTCAAGGCGCTGTCGATGCTGCTGGCGGAGATGGGCGTCAAGCCGGAGATGGCCGGGCGTCACACGCAGCGAGTGCGCCGGGTGATCGCCGAAGTGATCCCGATTCTCTCGCTGCTGGTGATTTTCCTGCTGTTGGCAGCCTTGTCGGCCAGTATCCTGCCGACCAACAAGCTGCTGGTGCTGATCGCCGTCGTCGCGGCCGCCGTGGCGGCGCTGCTGTGGCGCTGGTTCATCCGCGTGCATACGCGGATGCAGGTGGCCTTGCTGGAAACCCTCGACAACCACAAGGAGTCGTCGGGGCATTGACCTGCCGGGGCGTGTGGCGGATCAGCTTTCCAGCCAGACGTCCCGCGCCCAGTGCCACACCGATTCCCATGATTCTTCGGTGATCAGCTCTTCTTCGCCGGACCACAGCACCACGGTGCCGTCTTCTTCAACGCAGTAGTAGTCGTCGCCGTCCTGGCAGATCGGGATCAGGTCACGCGGCACGCCGGCGTCCCAGGCATTGGCGGCAACGTCCGGCAGATAGGTGTGCGATTGCGGGTCGGTGACGGTCACCGGCTCGAGGCTGCCATAGACCACGTCGCTGACGGTCAGCAAAAACTCTTTGAAGACGAACGGAATGTTGATGAAGAGTTCTTCTTCGATCTCCACCAATTGGTCTTCGTCTGGCAATTCCAATGGAACCGGCACGGGTTCGTTGGCTTCGCGCAGTTGTTCGATGATTTCTTCCACGTCCGGGATCCTCTTGCTTGAATGGCGCGGTTTATATGGGCCGGTTTATACAGTAGCTCGCCATAGATGCAACCGTGAAATGAAAAACCCCGGCCGAGGCCGGGGTTCTGTTACTGCAAGTGAAGCGCAGCAGGGATCAGCCGTTCTGGCGGATACCGGCGACCAGCCAAGGCTGGTTGTCGCCCTGCGGACGTTCCATGTTCCAGCTTTCGCTGAACACTTCGCCCTGGTCGAAACGCGAGGTTTTCGACACGCCGGTGAAGGTCAGGGTGGCGATGGTCTTGTCGGCACGATCGTCGACGCCGTCCAGCTGCACCTGCAGGTTGTCGATGTAGGTCGACTGGAAGCCGTCGCCCAGATCCGCACGCTCACGCTTGAGGAACTCAAGCATTTGCGGGGTCACGAACTCGGCGATCTTGTCCATTTCGTTGGCGTCCCAGTGCTGCTGCAGCGACTGGAAGTGGCTGCGCGCGGCTTCAAGGAAGCGCTCTTCGTTGAACCAGGCCGGTGCATTGATCACCGGACGGGCAGCAGCCGGAGCGGCCGAACCACCGAAGATCGAACCCATGGCGGCAGGCTTCTGCTCGAACACTTCACGCTGCATCGGCGCGCCGGCCGGAGCGAATTGCTCCTGCTGCTTGCGACGACGGGCGGCGATGAAGCGGAAGATCACGAACGCGATCAGGGCCATGATCAGGATGTCGAAGATCTGCATGCCCTGGAAGCCGTCGCCCATGAACATCGACGCGAGCAGGCCACCGGCGGCGATGCCCGCCAGCGGGCCGAGCCAGCGCGACGCACCGCCGGCCTTGGCTGCGGCGCCAGCAGCACCGGCAGCGCCAGCGGTCGCTGCTGCGCCGCCCACGCCTGGAGAAGAAGGAGCCATCTGGCTGGTCTGGTGCGTCGGCGCAGCGCCGGCGCTTTTGCCACCACCAAAGCGCTTGGCGTTGGCGTCGAGGCTCATCGTCAGGCCGATGCACAACGCCATGGCGATGCTAAGAAAACGTTTCATAAAGGGTATTCCCGTTTTGTGGAGACACGCGCGCCATGTTGCACAGCTGAAGTGTTACTGGCTAGCGAGAGAGTGTTTCGGGCTTTTGCCTGACAGGTCGCGTTCAGCTTGGCGAGGCAATCAGCCGATGTACTTTTGTCTGTAGGAAAAGGCGATAGGTTCAGAGGGATTGATGTACTTGCGTCGCATAACCTGCGGGAGC
Organism: Pseudomonas sp. Sample_14; assembly: GCF_004307515.1. NCBI lineage: Bacteria > Pseudomonadati > Pseudomonadota > Gammaproteobacteria > Pseudomonadales > Pseudomonadaceae > Pseudomonas > Pseudomonas sp. Sample_14. The sequence goes on from NZ_RCOC01000103.1 coordinate 101,216, forward strand.
GAGCAGGCTCGCTCCCACATGGGGTCAGTGCCGGTGGTTAGATCGCTTCCAGCTTGGCATAGCCGAGCATCAGCCACTTGCTGCCTTCGCTGAAGTTCACCTGCACCCGGGCCTGGGCGCCGGAGCCTTCGAAGTTGAGGATCACGCCCTCGCCGAAGATCGAGTGACGTACGGCCTGACCGAGCACAAAACCGGTTTCCGGAATCTCGCTGCCGCTGAACAGGCTGCTGCCGCTCATCGACTGGTTGCCGCCGAACGGTCGGCTGACGCTATTGGACAGGCGCACTTCCTGAATCAGGCCTTTCGGCACTTCGCGGACGAAACGCGACACCTTGTTGTAGGTTTCGCTGCCGTACAGGCGCCGGGTTTCCGCGTAGGTCATGACCAGATTCTGCATCGCCCGGGTGATACCGACGTAAGCCAGACGCCGTTCCTCTTCAAGACGCCCCGGTTCTTCCAGGCTCATTTTGTGCGGGAACAGGCCTTCTTCCATGCCCACGAGGAACACGTAAGGGAATTCCAGGCCTTTGGCGCTGTGCAGGGTCATCAGCTGAACGCTGTCTTCGTGCTCGTCGGCCTGAGTGTCGCCGGCCTCCAGCGAAGCGTGGCCGAGGAAGGCCGCCAGTGGCGTCAGTTCTTCGTCCTCTTCGGTGTTCTCGAAGTTGCGTGCGGCGCTGACCAGTTCCTCAAGGTTTTCCACCCGGGCCTGGCCTTTCTCACCTTTTTCCGCTTCGTGATAAGCGATCAGACCGGACTGCTCGATGACGGTTTGCGTCATCAGGTGCAGCGGCATCTCGGCGCACTTGGCAGCGAGGTTCTCGATCAGTTCGATGAACGCACCGAGCGCACTCGCGGCGCGACCGGTCAGGCCTTTGTTGGCCACCAGTAGGCGCATCGCTTCCCACATCGATACGTCGCTGTGTCGCGCATGCTCGCGAATCGCTTCGACGGTTTTCTCGCCGATGCCCCGCGCCGGTACGTTGATCACTCGCTCCAGCGCCGCGTCGTTGCCGCGACCCTCAAGCAAACGCAGGTACGCCATGGCGTTCTTGATTTCCGCGCGTTCGAAGAAGCGCTGTCCGCCATAGATGCGGTACGGGATCCGCTCGCGCAGCAGGGCTTCTTCAAGCACCCGCGACTGGGCGTTGGAACGGTACAGAATGGCGATATCGCTACGGGCCAGACCGGTTTTCAGCGCGCTTTCGATGGTTTCTACCACGTAGCGCGCTTCGTCATGCTCGTTGAACGCGGCGTACAGGTTGATCGCTTCGCCGTCGCCGCCGTCGGTCCACAGCTCTTTGCCGAGACGCCCGGTGTTGTTGGCGATCAGCGCGTTGGCGGCTTTGAGGATCCCGGCGGTGGAGCGGTAGTTCTGCTCCAGACGAATCGTCTCGGAGTCCGGGAAGTCGGAAGAGTACTGATGGATGTTCTCGATCTTCGCCCCGCGCCAGCCGTAAATCGACTGGTCGTCGTCGCCGACCACCATCAGGCTGTCGCCGCCCTTGCCGAGCAGGCGCAACCAGGCGTACTGCACGGCGTTGGTGTCCTGGAACTCGTCGACCAGAATATGCCGGAAGCGCTTTTGGTAGTGCGCCAGCAGGCCCGGGTGATCGCGCCACAGATCGAGTGCGCGCAGCAGCAGTTCGGAGAAATCGATCACGCCAGCCCGCAGGCACGCTGCCTCGTAGGCTTCGTAGATGCCGCGCATGGTGGCCAGGAACAGGTCGCCGCTGGCCTGAATGTGTTGCGGCCGCAGACCTTCGTCTTTCTGGCCGTTGATGAACCACTGCGCCTGACGCGCCGGCCAGCGTTGCTCATCCAGGCCCAGCTCGCGGATCACCCGCTTGACCAGACGCTGCTGGTCATCGCTGTCGAGAATCTGGAAGGTCTGGCTCAGGCCCGCTTCCTGCCAGTGCGCCCGCAGCAAGCGGTGCGCGAGGCCGTGGAAGGTGCCGACCCACATGCCGGCCGGGTTGATGCCCAGCAACTGCTCGATGCGATGGCGCATCTCGGCAGCGGCCTTGTTGGTGAAGGTCACCGACAGGATGGAGTGAGGCGAGGCGTTTTCGACCTGGATCAACCAGGCGATACGGTGCACCAGCACTCGGGTTTTACCGGAACCGGCGCCGGCCAGGACCAACTGACGGCCAACGGGGGCTGCTACGGCCTGGCGTTGGGCATCGTTGAGGGAGTTCAGCAGAAGGGAGAGATCATCGCGCATCGGGGCATTCTAGGGTGCGCCGCAGGCCCGGGCAAACCGTGCGTTGCATTAGCCGATGAAAGTGCTGCCGATGACGACCGGTCGGTCACTGGCTGCAGGCTTCGGCCCGTCTCGCCTGAGGGGTTGCAGCGGTGCGCAAGCGGCGGAAAATTTCCCTGCAATTGTGATCCGCAGCAGTTTGGCATCGGGATCGGCTTGTGTATGCTCCGTCCACGTTTCGGGCGCACGCCCTCCTATAAGAACAAGAACGTTGCCCATGATCCTCAGCGCCGAACTGTCGGGGCCCTCCGTGGACCCCCGGGTGATCCGCAAGCACTATGCCGTCGAAATGGCGGTGGAGCGCACGCGTCTGCTGTATCAGGGCTCGCTGTTGCCCACGCTGTTCATGTTGATCAATGGTCTGGTCTGCGCCGCTTTGCTCTGGAGCCCGCAGCGCTACTTCGTGGTCAGCGTCTGGCTGGTGTGGCTGCTGTCGCTGGTCGCGCTGCGGGTGATTCAGGTAGCTGCGTTCGATTCGGCGATTCCCGATCGTCAGGCCCAGCCGATCTGGTTCCGCATGTTCCTGCTCGGTTCGACCATGACCGGCCTGACGCTGGCGGGAGCCGGCATCGCTCTGGTACCCGCTGACAACTTCATGCAGCAAGCCTGGGTGTTTGGCCTGATCGGCGCGGCAACGCTGTCCGCCAGCGTCGCCTACGCGGTGAGCCTGCCGGCGTTCCTCTCGTTTACCTTGCCGTGCCTGCTGCCAGCGATCGGCTACCTGTTCTGGGGCGGCGACGATCAGGCTCGGGGCTGGGGCTGGCTGGGTCTGATCCTGCTCGGTTCGTTGAGCGTGGTGGCGTGGCAGGTCAATCGGCTGATCGACCGTGGATTGCTTCGGCGTTTCCAGAATCAGCACCTGATCGAGCATTTGCAGCAAGCGCAGACGCGCAGCGAACAACTCAATCAGGAGCTGGGCAAAGAGATCGAACAGCGCCGCTGTGCCGAGGCGCAGTTGCGTGAAGCGCAGGTCGATCTCGAAGATCGCGTGGCCCAGCGCAGCCGCGAACTGGATGCCGCCAATCAGGCCCTGAGCAAAAGCGAAGCGCGCCTGGCGCTGGCGCTCAAGGCCAGTGAGCTCGGATTGTGGGACTGGAACCTGCAGACCGACGAGGTCCATCACACGCAGATTCAGGAACTGTTCGGCCTCGCCCCGGAATACGTCACGGCGCTGCTGCGCGACCTCAAGCCACGACTGCATCCTGAAGATGTGCCGTCACTCAAGTTCGCCCTGGTCGAGCATCTGAAGGGGCGCACCGAGGATTATCAGGTCGAATATCGCCTGCGCCACGGCGACGGCCATTGGGTATGGATCGAGGACCGTGGCCGCGCCGTAGAACGCAGCGCCAACGGCCGGGTGATCCGCATGGTCGGCACTCGCCGCGATATCAGCGCCAGCAAAAGCCTTGAAGAGCAGCAGCGGCTGGCGGCGACGGTGTTCGAAGCGGCCAGCGAAGGCATCGTGATTCTGGACCCGGAATACGCGCTGATCGCGATCAACCAGGCTTTCAGCCGGGTTACCGGTTACGAGATAGACGACATGCTCGGGCGCAACGTCGTCGAGTTGCCGTGCAGCCGCGATGCCCGTCGTCACTATGTGGCGATCCGTCATGCGCTGGAGCAGTACGGCAGTTGGCAGGGCGAACTCGTGGAAACCCGCAAGAACGGCGAGCTGTATCCGCAGTGGCTGCAACTCAATGCCGTGCGTGATAGCCGTGGCAATGTCAGCCACATCGTCGGCTTCTTCGCCGATCTCTCGGCGCGGCGGGCCTCGGAAGAACGCCTGCGCTATCTGACCCATTACGACGAGCTCACCGGCCTGGCCAACCGTTCGCTGTTCCGCGAACGCCTGCACGAAGCCCATCAGCGCGTGCGCCAGGGCGGGCGCCGCAGTCTGGCGTTGCTGCACATCAATCTCGATCGCTTCAAATTGCTCAATGACAGTCTCGGCCATGAAGTCGCCGATCAGCTCCTGCAGAAGATGGCCCGGCGGCTGGTCAATGCCTTGCCGGAAGCCGACACCATTGCGCGCTTGTCCGGTGACGAATTTGCCGTGCTGTTCGATGCCTACGGCAATCTGTCGAGCCTGGCACGGGTAGCGACGCGGTTGTCGGCCAAGCTGCGTTTGCCGCTGAGCGTTGACGGGCATGAACTGGTGGTCAGCGCTTCGATGGGCATCAGCCTGTTGCCGGACAACGCGCGTGAGATCTCGGCGCTGGTCAGCCAGTCGAACATGGCCATGCAGCATGCCAAACATCTGGGCGGCAACAATTTCCAGTTCTTCACCGACAGTCTGCAAGCCAGTACACTCGAGCGTTTGCAGCTGGAAAACCACTTGCGCAGGGCCATTGAAGAACAGCAACTGACGGTGTTCTACCAACCGAAACTGTGCCTGCAAACCGGCCGCATGAATGCCGCTGAAGCGCTGGTGCGCTGGGATCATCCGAGCATGGGCCAGGTGCCGCCGGCGGACTTCATTGGCCTGGCCGAAGAGACCGGTCTGATCGGGCCGATCGGCGAATTCGTTTTGCGTCAGGCGTGCTGGCAAGCGTGCGAATGGCAGCGCCAGGGCCTGGCGCCGATCCGCGTGTCGGTGAACCTGTCGGTGCATCAGCTGCGCCAGGGCAAGCTGGTCAGTCTGGTCCGGCAAGTGCTGGAAGAAACCGGGCTGGCGCCGCACTGCCTCGAGCTGGAGCTGACCGAAAGTCATTTGCTCGACAGCGTCGAACACATCATTGCGACGTTCCAGCAACTGCGCGATCTGGGAGTGAAACTGGCGATCGATGATTTCGGTACCGGTTATTCGTCGTTGAGTTACCTCAAGCGCATTCCGGTGGATTACGTGAAGATCGATCAGGCGTTCATTCGCGGCTTGAGCGAGGGCAGTGCGGACGCGGCGATCACTCGCGCGATCATCGCCATGGCCCACGGGCTGGCCCTGAAAGTCGTGGCCGAGGGCGTCGAACGTGAGGATCAACTGGCATTTCTGCGCGCCGAACACTGCGATGAAGTGCAGGGTTATCTGATCAGCCGGCCGGTAGACGCTGCTTGTCTGGCCGGGCTTTTGCGTGATCAGAAAAATCCGCAGTAAGGGCTACATGCTCCTCAGCGTGCCTGATGCCGGGACATCGAGTTACGCTTTGAGCAGGCAAAATGCCCATTCATGTAGTATAACTACAAGCTTGCTACATCCTTGCCCACAAGAAGAGTCCAGCCCCTTGAATCTGCTGCAACACATCGCCCAGTCACGTCACCTGTTACGCAAGTCGGAGCTCAAGGTCGCCGACCACGTGCTGCTTGACCCTGCGGCAGTGATGCACAGTTCCATGGCCGACCTGGCTCACAGCGTCGGTATCAGCGAGCCGACCATCGTGCGCTTCTGCCGCGCGATCGGTTGTTCCGGCTTTCAGGATCTCAAACTGAAACTGGCGCAAAGCCTGGCCGCCGGCGCCAGCTTCGGCCAGTTCGCGATTCACGAAGACGACTCCGTCGCCGACTACAGCCTGAAGATTTTTGACACCACGCTGCACACCTTGATGGAAGTGCGCGAGAAGCTCGATCCGGTGGAGCTGCAGCGCGCGGTGACGCTGATGTCCCAGGCGCAGCGTGTCGAGTTCTACGGCTTCGGTGCTTCCGGTGCGGTGGCCGCGGATGCACAGCACAAGTTCTTCCGTTTGCTGCTGACCGCAGCGGCGTATTCCGATCCGCATATGCAGGCGATGTCGGCTGTGACGCTGAAGCCTACCGATGTGGCGATCTGTATTTCCCAGTCGGGGCGCTCCAAGGATTTGCTGATCACCGCTAACCTCGTTCGCGAAAGCGGGGCGTCGTTGATCACCCTGTGCCCGAGCCAGACGCCGTTGGCCGAACTGTCGACCGTCAATCTGGCGATCGATGTGCACGAAGACACCGAGATCTACACGCCGCTGACCTCGCGAATCGCCCACCTGGTGGTGATCGACGTGCTGGCAATGGGCGTGGCCATGGCGCGCGGGCCGAGCCTGGTCAATCACCTCAAAAGCGTGAAGCGCAGTCTGCGCAGTTTGCGTTTGTCTCCGAAAGCCGTGAAAGCCCTGGATGATTGAGCAAGGTCGTTCCGACCTTGTTCGCGAGCAGGCTCGCTCCCACAGGAGATCTCCTGAGAACATAAATTCTGGGTCATAACGGAATCAAATGTGGGAGCGAGCCTGCTCGCGAAAGCGTCTTCAACAACAGCACATCCCTGCGCACATTTCATCACATTGTCATCCCCGCGCAGCCAAATCGTCATCCCCCACGCCTATCGTGAAACTCCCGTACTCGCCCTGGGAGACTCGAAATGGCTCAGCCCTACGAAGAACGCAACAGCGCCGCGAAAACCCGTCGTCAGCAGGAAGACCAGCGCCGCATGGAATTTCGCCGCGCAATCGAAGATCGCTTCGAACTTCGCCAGCTTCAGGCTGAGATCGGCGATTTTCCCGAGATCACGCACTGGCAGGCGACGCCTGCAGCTTCCCGTCGAAACGCTCAACCATCGCAATAATCTGCGCCCGCTCGCTGCGGATGAACGCCAGAAAGGCGTGCGCCACCGGTGACAGCCGCTTGGCTTTGGCCTGCACCAGACACCAGCTGCGCAGCAGCGGCAACTCTTCGACCGGCAGCTCGACCAGGCCGCCGGTCGCCAGCTCCAGGTTCAGGGCGTGGCGCGTCAGCAGCGCCAGGCCCAGACCCGCCACCACGCATTCGCGCTGGGCTTCGGCGGACGCTACTTCCTGGGTCTGGGTGAAATGCACGCGCTTTTCCTTGAAATATTCTTCGCAGGCCAGACGCGTGCCCGAGCCCGGCTCGCGGATCAGCAGCGTATACGGCTCCAGATCCTGCAAGCGCAGCGGGCCCATGTGCGCCAGCGGGTGATCCGGGCGCGCCACGGCGACAATCGGATTGTTGAGAAACGGCAGAAATTCCAGGCCCATGTCCTGCGGCACCATCGACATGATCACCAGATCATCGCGATTGTCCGAGAGGCGGCGAATGACCTGGCCACGGTTGACCACAGTCAGCTGCAAATTGACTTCCGGATGCTGGCGCTTGAACGCAGCAAACAGATGCGGCACGAAATATTTCGCGCTCGATTCCACTGCCAGTTTCAGCTGACCCTGCAGCGAACCCTGCATGTCCGACAGTTGCATATCGAGGTTTTCCAGTCGTCCGAAAATGTCGCGGCTGGCGCGTTGAAGGGCTTCGGCCGCCTCGGTCATGTAGAGTTTTTTGCCGACATAGTCGAACAGCGGCTGGCCAATCAGCTCTTCCAGCTGACGAATCTGTAGGCTCACGGCTGGTTGTGTGAGGGACATTTCCTCGGCGGCGCGGCTGTAGGAGCGTAAATCACACACCTCATTGAAGATCTGCAACTGACGCAATGTCATACGCATCAATGACTTACGCATTTTATTCAGGCTCTCACGGAACACGGATACTTTGACTATAAGTGTTTACTTATGCCTGACCCAATTTTTATTCATTTTTGTTAATCCCTCAGCAGCGCTAGTGTGGACCTGCGACTGAATTGAAACATTTGGTCACGCGTCGACCTAGCTCCAGCAGGTCGTGGTGCCACCGGCTCAAGGGAACCTCCAAGTGATAAAAAAGATCCTGATCGCCAACCGTGGTGAGATCGCCGTACGCATCGTACGAGCCTGCGCCGAAATGGGCATTCGCTCGGTTGCGATTTTCTCCGATGCCGATCGCCATGCCTTGCATGTAAAGCGTGCGGACGAGGCCCACAGCGTCGGTGCCGAGCCACTAGCCGGTTACCTGAACCCGCGCAAGCTGGTGAACCTCGCCGTGGAAACCGGCTGCGATGCGCTGCACCCCGGCTACGGTTTCCTGTCGGAAAACGCCGAGCTGGCGGAAATCTGCGCTGAGCGCGGCATCAAATTCATCGGCCCGTCGGCGGAAGTCATCCGGCGCATGGGCGACAAGACCGAAGCGCGGCGCAGCATGATCAAGGCCGGCGTACCGGTGACGCCCGGTACCGAGGGCAACGTCTCCGGCATCGAAGAAGCCTTGGTTGAGGGCGACCGCATCGGTTACCCGGTAATGCTCAAGGCCACCTCCGGTGGTGGCGGTCGCGGTATCCGTCGCTGCAACAGCCGCGAAGAACTCGAACAGAACTTCCCCCGGGTCATCTCCGAAGCCACCAAGGCGTTCGGTTCGGCGGAAGTGTTCCTGGAAAAATGCATCGTCAATCCCAAGCACATCGAAGCGCAGATCCTTGGCGACAGCTTCGGCAACGTCGTGCATCTGTTCGAGCGTGACTGCTCGATCCAGCGCCGCAATCAGAAGCTGATCGAGATCGCGCCGAGCCCGCAGCTGACCCCGGAACAGCGCGCCTACATCGGCGACCTGTCGGTCCGTGCGGCCAAGGCAGTGGGTTACGAGAATGCCGGCACCGTGGAGTTCCTGCTCGCCGAGGGCGAGGTGTACTTCATGGAGATGAACACGCGGGTTCAGGTGGAACACACCATCACCGAAGAAATCACCGGCATCGACATCGTCCGCGAACAGATTCGCATCGCTTCCGGCCTGCCACTTTCGGTAAAGCAGGAAGACATTCAGCACCGTGGCTTTGCGTTGCAGTTCCGTATCAACGCCGAAGACCCGAAGAACAACTTCCTGCCGAGCTTCGGCAAGATCACCCGTTACTACGCCCCCGGCGGCCCGGGCGTGCGCACCGACACGGCAATCTACACCGGCTACACCATTCCGCCGTTCTACGACTCGATGTGCCTGAAACTGGTGGTCTGGGCGCTGACTTGGGAAGAGGCGATGGACCGTGGTCTGCGGGCGCTGGACGACATGCGTCTGCAGGGCGTGAAGACCACCGCCGCGTACTACCAGGAAATCCTGCGCAACCCGGAATTCCGTAGCGGCCAGTTCAACACCAGCTTCGTTGAAAGCCACCCGGAACTGACCAACTACTCGATCAAGCGCAAACCCGAAGAGCTGGCCCTGGCCATCGCCGCCGCCATCGCCGCCCACGCAGGCCTGTGAGGAATACAAGAATGAGCAAGAAAATCTTCGTAACAGACACCATCCTGCGCGACGCTCACCAATCGCTGCTCGCCACCCGCATGCGCACCGAAGACATGCTGCCGATCTGCGACAAGCTCGACAAGGTCGGCTACTGGTCGCTGGAATGCTGGGGCGGCGCGACGTTCGACGCCTGTGTGCGCTTTCTCAAGGAAGACCCGTGGGAGCGCCTGCGCCAACTGCGTGCGGCGTTGCCCAACACCCGTCTGCAAATGCTCCTGCGCGGGCAGAATCTGCTCGGCTATCGCCATTACAGCGACGACGTGGTCAAAGCCTTCGTCGCCAAAGCAGCGGTGAACGGCATCGACGTGTTCCGCATTTTCGATGCGATGAACGATGTGCGTAACCTGCGTGTTGCCATTGAAGCAGTGAAGGCTGCCGGCAAACATGCGCAAGGCACCATCGCCTACACCACCAGCCCGGTGCACACCATCGAGGCTTTCGTCACCCAGGCCAAGCAAATGGAATCCATGGGCTGCGACTCGGTGGCGATCAAGGACATGGCCGGTCTGCTGACTCCATACGCCACCGGTGAACTGGTGCGCGCGTTGAAAGCCGAGCAGTCGCTGCCGGTGTTCATCCACTCCCACGACACCGCTGGCCTGGCCGCCATGTGCCAGCTGAAGGCGATCGAAAACGGTGCCGACCACATCGACACCGCGATCTCCAGCTTCGCCTCGGGCACCAGCCACCCGGGCACCGAATCAATGGTCGCTGCGCTCAAGGGCACCGAGTACGACACCGGCCTGAATCTGGAGCTGCTCCAGGAAATCGGCCTGTACTTCTATGCCGTGCGCAAGAAGTACCACCAGTTCGAAAGCGAATTCACCGCCGTCGATACCCGTGTGCAGGTCAACCAGGTGCCGGGCGGGATGATTTCCAACCTCGCCAACCAGTTGAAAGAGCAGGGCGCTCTGAACCGCATGAGCGAAGTGCTCGCAGAAATCCCGCGCGTGCGTGAAGACCTTGGCTTCCCGCCGCTGGTGACTCCAACCTCGCAGATCGTCGGCACCCAGGCATTTTTCAACGTACTGGCCGGCGAGCGCTACAAGACCATCACCAACGAAGTGAAGCTGTATCTGCAGGGCGGCTACGGCAAGGCACCGGGCGTGGTCAATGAAAAACTGCGCCGTCAGGCGATCGGCAGCGAAGACGTCATCGACGTGCGCCCGGCCGATCTGCTCAAGCCGGAAATGACCAAGCTGCGTGCCGATATCGGTGCACTGGCCAAGTCCGAAGAAGACGTACTGACCTTCGCCATGTTCCCGGACATCGGCCGCAAGTTCCTCGAAGAGCGTGCCGCCGGCACCCTCACGCCGGAAGTGCTGTTGCCAATCCCGGAAGCGGGCGCCGTTGCTTCGGCGGGCGGCGAAGGCGTGCCGACCGAGTTCGTCATCGACGTCCACGGCGAAACCTATCGCGTCGACATCACCGGTGTCGGCGTCAAGGCTGAAGGCAAGCGCCACTTCTATCTGTCCATCGACGGCATGCCGGAAGAAGTGGTGTTCGAGCCGCTCAACGAATTCGTTGGCGGCGGCAGCAGCAAACGCAAACAGGCCTCGGCACCAGGCCATGTCAGCACCACCATGCCCGGCAACATCGTCGATGTGCTGGTCAAGGAGGGCGACAGCGTCAAGGCTGGCCAGGCGGTACTGATCACCGAAGCGATGAAGATGGAAACCGAAGTCCAGGCCGCCATTGCCGGCAAGGTCACCGCGATTCATGTGGCCAAGGGCGACCGGGTCAACCCGGGCGAAATCCTCATCGAGATCGAAGGCTGACATAACAGTCGCGATCCAACGCTTTAAACCTCGGGGGAGCATGTGCTCCCCTTTTTTTTGCCTGTGATTTTCCGACCTTGTCAGGTCATTGCCAGGGATCACATATGGGAGCGAGCCTGCTCGCGAATGCGCCAGGTCAGCCAATAGCATCTTTGCATGATCCACAGCTTTCGCGAGCAGGCTCGCTCCCACAGGAGGCGTGCTTGATCCGTCAGAACGCCATGCGCCATTGACCCGCTACGCCATACGTTCGGCTGTCATTACCTAGCTCACCCGTTAAGCCCACGCCCAGTGTGTGCGCCGCCGAAAGATCAAGGTCGAGCCCCGCATCCACCGCGAGGCTGTTCCGATCCAGTGCCGCCCCGGTCACTTCAAAGCGCTTGCCGCCCTTGCGCAGTTGCTGGCGGGTGCCACTGTCGATGTCACCGTAGGTATGTTTCCAGCCTGCGCTCAATCGCGGGGTCAAATGCATGCCGTTATCCAGCGTATTGACCTGCGCAACACGCAGACCGAAGGTGCTGCTGAAGTTGTCGCGGGTCTGGCCGTAGATTTTCAGTGCCGCGTCGCCGCCCTTTTCGTTGTAGCTGTCGCGCTGATAACGCTGATAGCCGAGGCTGGCGTAGGGCTCGAGGGTGACGCTATCCCGGCCCAGATTGAACCCGACTTCGGCGAATGCCTGTTGAGTATGGGCGTCGTAGTTACCCTTGAGACGATCGCTGAAACTCTTGAACGCGACCCGCCGTGTGCTGCTGCCGTCATGGCTGGCGTAGGTCGCGCCGAGGCGCAGTGACAGCGGGCCATCCTGACGCATGGCGTAGGCGCCGAGGTGCGAGCTGTCGAGATCGCCGTCGTACTGGCGGGCATCGAATTTCGTCTGCGATTTGCCGCCAATCAGGCCGACATGCCAGTGCTCGTCGAGTCGCCAGTCAGCGCCCACGACCAGCCCTTGCGTGGCATGTTGGAGGATACCGTCAGCGTCGCGATCAACCTTGCCGCCGAGGCCCAACGCCTGAATCCACACCCGCCCGGAGTCTTCGCTGCCTGCGGCCTGACGCGGTGAACTGCGCGAGCCGTCAGTAGAGCCGGAACGGTTGTCCAGTTGGCGCATCGCCGAGAGCATGCTCGTACTGACCGGCGTGATACTGCTCAGCGTGGCTTTGGCGAGGTTGGCATTGCTGCCTGCGGCAAGTTGATCGAGGGCGATGGGCGCGGTGGTTTTATCGCTGGTCAGCAGTGCGGCGACGGCCCTGTTGGTGCCGATATCGAAAGCTTGAGTGGAAGCCCCTCGATTATCCAAGCTCTGCGCAATCGAACGAGCACTGCGTGTTCGGGCCAGTTGTTCGAACCCTACATCGTTGCGCACGTAGTGCAGGTTCACCGCGCTTGGCTCATAGGAGAGCGTTGGTGTCATGTAGGCCAGATTGGTGGTGACCTCACCGAACTCGCCATCAATGACGTTTGCAGACAACAGCCGATACTCATTGGTACGAGCGTAGTCGCCCGGTACGCCATAAATCTCGACACGCGCACCTCCCAGGCTCGCGGTGCCCTGAACATGCACGGGATCTGAGCCGCGGTCGGCAGATACGGCGTAAGAAAACACAGCGTCCTCATGGAGCGTCAGATTGCCTTTGATATTGGGAGAGCCGTGTTGCTGGCTGGCAAGCAGGGTTCCTGCGACATATAGCCCCGTCACGTGTCCATAACCGCCAAAAACCGCTCCCGGGTCGACATCGACACCATTGATCGATGCGTAGTTGAGCAGCACGGCGTCGGCTTTGACGTCAGCATCACCCTCGAAAGCGTGACGCAGGGTCCACTGTCCACGTGCGATACGCATGGCTGAGAAATTGCGCGTCTCACCGATCTCGCCGCCTTCTACGGCATTGAACAGCAACCCGTTCGCACCTTTGCCACCGTCCAGGCGACCGTCCCAACGGGCGCCCTTATTGATCACCAGCAGGTCATCTCCATCGCCCAGTTGCAGGGATACGCCGTCGATATTCTCGAGCGGGCTCGAGACAAAAGAGCGCTGCGTCGTGATCGCCAACATGTCGCGTTCAAACGGGTCGACAAGATCGAATTCCTCATCGCCGGTTTCCACCACTACGAACTCTGGAAACTCCAGCCCTTCATAAAAGGCCGGACTGAAATCCTCGATCGCAACCGTCGCGCGTACGGCATCGACCGAAGGCGCGTCAGAGGCCTGCGTGGGCGACGGAGAAGTGTGCTCCAGCGGGCCGATGAATTCCTTGATCGCAAACAAGTCATCAGGATCCACTTTCGGTGTGGGTGTTTTCTTCTTTCGAGGCTTGGCGGTTTTGTCTTCGCTGATCTGCGCAGAAACCTGGACGTCGGGCAGCTGTTCGATGGACGCCTCGGCAGATCCGATCGTCAGCGCGATCGCCAAAGCGAGGTGATGGGGACGGTATTTGTGTAGGGCAGGCATCGAGTTCAACCTCCTTGTATGAAAGGCTCAACTCTATTGCTGCCTTGAAAAAAACGATGTCGGTCGGTTCCTGATGCTGTGCAGGCTACATCGGATCGTTCTGTCGAAAATCCTCGCGGGATTTCGCAAACAGAGCTTTTACGCAGCATCGCCGGTTCTTTTTCCTACGGCTTGGTACTGTTGGCGCATTCTTATCGGAGTGAGGTCAGGCGCTTACCTGCATTATTTTGCATGCACCCTGCCAATGGCTAAGATAGAACTGCATTTTGTTGCAGATATCCTGCAACTGAAACTCCGCGAATGCACTATATTGCATTTATAGACAGTTTTCTGTCCTCCAGCTGCATTTAAATGCATACGGAATCAACATGTACAACCTGACACTCCAGATCTTCACCGCCGGGCAATGGCACGACGCGATGATTCTTGACTTCGATGATCCGGAAAAAGGCTTCGAAAGCCGCTGCAGTTTTGGCTATGAAGCGGACTATCTGGTGGAAAACATCGAGTTGATCGGGTCGCCTTTTTCCCAAGCCGTGAGTGCCCTGTATCCGCTGGATTGGGAAGGTCGGCGCGCGAAGACACCAGCCTTTGTCCACGACATCGCACCGGCGGGCGCAGCCAAGCGGTTTCTGCTCGCCCGCCTGGGTCAGGAAAGACCCGCCGAGATCAGCGCCGATCTGTTTCTGCTGGGTCGCAGTACACCGGCTCCCATTGGCAACATGCGAATAAAGGAATCGGCGGAAGCAGTCGATGAGAGGAAGCCGATCGGATTCAAGCGCGAGGAGGTCATTAGCCGCGACAACCGCTTTCTTGAATATGCCTACGAGCTGGGCGCGGCCATCGGTGGCGCGACGGGGGCAGGTGGGGAAGCTCCGAAGCTATTACTGGCAGAGAACAGCGCCGGGCTTCTGTATCCCGATGCGGTACTGGACGATGAAGAAGTGCGACAGCACTGGTTTGTGAAATTCGCCAGAAACAGGGGCGGGCAGACCGACCAGGACATCCTGCGCAGCGAATTCCATTACTACAAAGCGCTGCAAACATTGGGCATCGAAACGGTCGCGGCAGAAGGCCTGGCCTTGGAAGAGGCGAACAAACCGAGTTTGTGGATGCGGCGTTTTGATCGACAAGTGAAAGATGGGGCGGTGTCGCGCTTTGCCGTCGAATCGATTTATTCGCTGGCAGAAGTGACGACGCCAGGCAGCGCCATGAATCATCTGGAAGTGATCCGCATGCTCGCCGGGCTCTGGCGCAAAGCGGGTCAGGCCAGCCAGATTGCCGGCCTCGTCGCCGATTATCTGCGTCGCGACCTGATCAATAAAATCCTCGGAAACTCAGATAACCACGGTCGTAACACGGCGATCATCCGGCAAGAGAACGCTTTCCAGCTCGCGCCGATTTATGACCTCGCCCCGATGGTCATGGATGACGAAGGCGTGACTCGTACGACCAAATGGCCAAGAGAATTGGAGCGGGCGGGCGATGTCGATTGGCGAGGTGTCTGCCGCGTATTGGCCGATAGCGCAGATCCGCACGATTCGTTGGCGGGGCTGGATGCCTCGGCGCTGTTCGAAGGCCTGCGCGCGGATGCCCGCCGTCTGGCCGCACTGCCGGATATTCTTACGGCCAGCGGTTTGCCCGCCAGAACCATGAATCACCCAAGCGTTCATCTGAAAAATCTCGAGCAACGTTTGAAAGAGTGGGACCTGCAATGAGTCTGACCGTCCTCGAGCGCACGGCGCTCATCGAAAGCATTCAGCAATCACTGGCCGAAGGCACTCTGGAAATCGGTGACGCCGTGCGCCGTTTACGGGTCGAAGTCACCGGTCTGCATCAGTCCCAGTTCGCGAAGATGTGCAAGATTTCAGTGCGCACGCTGGTGCATATCGAACATGGCGAAGGCAATCAGACCCTGAAGTCGCTGAACGCGGTGTTCCGCCCGTTCGGCATGAAAATGGGCGTAGTGCGGATTCGCCGGGACACCATTTGAATGCACCTCAACTACGGCGCACATACGCCTTGCCGTAATGCCGCTCCATCCGTGCCTGAATCAGCTCCAGCCCGATCGACAGCAGCCAGTAGATGATCGCCGCCGTGGTGAGCATTTCGATGTAGCGATAGCTCGAGCGCCCGTAGGACTGGGCGAGAAACATCACTTCCCAGACGCCCATTACCGAGATCAGCGACGAGTCCTTGAGCATCGAGATGAACTGGTTGGTGGTCGGCGGGATAATCGTGCGCATGGCCTGGGGCAGGGTGATGCGCCAGAAGATCACGCTTTCGCGCAGGCCCAGCGCCAGGGATGCTTCGCGTTGGCCGTGATCGACGCCGAGGATCCCGGCGCGGAAGATTTCGCTCAGGTAGGCGCCATAGTTCAGCGACAGGGCAATGATCCCGGCGACGATGGCGCCGGGGACGATGCCCAGTTGCGGCAGGCCGAGGTAGATCAGCAGGATCTGGATCAGCAATGGCGTGCCGCGAAAGAACGAGGTGTAGAAACTGGCGATGCCAAATGCCACGGCGCTGTTCGACAGGCGCGCCAGCGCGGTGATGAAACCGAGCAGCGACGAGGCGATGATCGAGCATGCGCAGAGAAACAGCGTCAGCGCTGCGCCTTGCAGGAAGCCGTTCGGCGCCAGCTTCAGGCCAACGAGGTTGGGCAGCTTGTCGAGGATGATCGCGAACTTCAGGTCGAAGCTGAGGAAGAATCCGGCAAACAGGCAGAACAGCGCCGCCCACGTCAGGTACAGGCGCGTACGGAAACCAAAGAGCTTTTGCAGGCGTGTTTCAGCCACCGGTTGCGGTGGCTGTGGCGGGGTCGGAAAGGAAGTCATTGGCTGATATCGGCGCCGATCCATTTTTGCGACAGCTTGCTCAGGGTGCCGTCCTGTTTCAGTTGTGCGAACACCTCGCGCACCTTGGCGTCCCACTGCGGGTCACCCTTTTCGATGGCTACCGAGTTGGGTTCCGAGTACAGCGGTTCGCCGGCCAATTTGAAGCGCTGGTCCTGGTTCAGGCGCGGCTGCGCGGTGACCAGATTGGTGAGGATCGCATCCAGGCGCACGCCGGCGCCCAGGCCCAGATCCTGGAAGGCGACGTTGTCGGTGTCGTACGGGGCGATCTGCACATCCTCGAACGGATACTGCAACTGCGTATCCTCGGCGCCTTCGATCACCAGGTTTTTGTTCAGATAACTTTCGTAGCTGGAGGCGCTGGTCAGGCCGACCTTTTTGCCGCTCAGGTCCTTGGCGCTGTGAATGCGATCGTCTTTGGCATTGACCACGATTACCGCTGGCGAGGCGTAGTACTCGACCGGGAAGTCGAACACTTCGGCGCGGGCCTTGCTCGGGGTCATCGAGCAGATGCAGATGTCGTAGCGCCCGCTCCAGCGGCCGGCGGCGATCACGTCCCAGGACGGCGTTTCCAGACGCAGTTTGACGCCAAGCTTGTCCGCCACCGCTTTGGCAACGTCGACATCGAAACCGTCGAGTTGATTCTGCTCATTGAGAAACGAGAAGGGCGGATAGCTTTCCATGAGCACGCCGACCAGCTCTTTTTTCTGTTCGACGCGGTCCAGCGTCGCGCCGCCGAAGGCTTGGGTGGAGGCCAGAATGGTCAGGCCCAGGGCCAATAGCGGTTGGAATTTCACAGTCGCTTCCTGTTGAAAAAAGAGGTTGTTATTAACCGAGTGGTGCGTATTAAATAGTTATAAGAACGACTCTGATAGTGAGTTATTTTCATAAGCATATGAGTGAAAAGCATATGGGCGCAGCGAACAGGGTCATTCTCGATGGCGGCATGGGCCGCGAGTTGCAACGCGCCGGCGCGCCGTTTCGCCAACCGGAGTGGTCGGCACTGGCGCTGAGTGAAGCGCCGCAGGCGGTCGAGGCGGTGCATGCCGCGTACATCAACAGCGGCGCCGACGTGATCACCAGCAACAGTTACGCGGTGGTGCCGTTTCACATTGGCGAGGCGCGCTTTGCGGCTGAAGGCCAGGCGCTTGCGGCACTGGCGGGGGAGTTGGCACGGCGGGCGGTGCAGGCATCCGGCAAGTCAGTGCGTGTTGCCGGTTCGTTGCCGCCGCTGTTTGGTTCGTATCGTCCGGATCTGTTCGAAGCGGATCGCGTGACCGAGCTGCTGACGCCGCTGGTCAATGGGCTGGCCCCGCATGTTGATCTGTGGCTGGCGGAAACCCAGAGTTCGATTATCGAGGCGCGGGCCATTCACGCCGGGTTGCCGAAGGACGGCAAACCGTTCTGGCTGTCGTTCACCCTCAAGGATGAAGACACCGATGAAGTGCCGCGCCTGCGCTCCGGTGAGCCGGTAGCCGAAGCGGCTGCGGTGGCGGCTGAACTCGGCGTCGAAACCCTGCTGTTCAACTGCAGTCAGCCCGAAGTGATTGGCGCGGCCATCGATGCGGCGCGCGCAACCTTTGAGCGTCTCGGCGTCACGATCAATATCGGCGCGTATGCCAACGCGTTTCCTCCGCAACCGAAAGAAGCCACGGCCAACGACGGGCTCGACCCGTTGCGTGACGATCTCGATCCGCCGGGGTATCTGCACTGGGCGCTGGACTGGCAACAGCGCGGCGCCAGTCATCTGGGTGGCTGCTGCGGGATCGGCCCGGAGCACATTGCGGTGCTGGCGCAAGAACTGCGTCGTTAAGAAAGAACCCGCCAATTGTGGGAGCGAGCCTGCTCGCGAAAGCGGTCAGTCAGTCAATATTTCAGTGACTGACACAGCGCCTTCGCGAGCAGGCTCGCTCCCACAGGGGCTTTGTGACGATCAGCTACGGCACTCGGCCAAGCCTTTCACCTGGCCATCAGGCGTCTGGTTTTCATCGCTCAGCCAGCGCTCGAATCCCGCACCGATCGCCGGCCATTCCGCATCCAGAATCGAATACCACGCGGTGTCGCGGTTCTGCCCCTTGACCACCATGTGCTGGCGAAACACCCCTTCGAAACTGAAGCCCAGACGCTCCGCCGCGTATTTGGAGCGGGCGTTGCCGTTGTTGCACTTCCATTCCAGGCGCCGGTAACCCAGCTCGAACGAATACTTGGCCAGCAGGTACACCGCCTCGGTGCTTTTCGGCGAGCGTTGCATTGGCGCACCGAAAGTGACGTGGCCGATTTCGATGCGGCCCTGCGCCGGGACGATCGACATCAGGCTGAGGATGCCTTGCACCTGACCAGTCGCGCGGTCGATGACGCTGAAGAAATACGGGTCGCTGTTGGCCGCATGATTGTTCAGCCAGTCGTTGAACGCGCTGCGCTCGCGAAACGGACCGTAAGGCAAGTAATCCCAGAGCTTCGGATCGGCACCGGGCCCTTCGAGGGCGGCGTACAGTTGCTCGGCATGCCGCGCCGGGTCGAGTTTTTCCAGACGAATGAAACGGCCCTCGAGCAGGGTGGCGGAGGGGGCGGGGACGCCTTTCCAGTCAGCGAGTGAAGCGGTCATGTGCGCGTCTCCTTACAGTGCCTTGCGAAATTGGATGAAGCCCGGGCGTTCAGCGATGCGCTCGTAGAGCTGGATCGCGGTGGCGTTGGTTTCATGGGTCAGCCAGTGGACTTTGCAGCAACCATCAGCCTTGGCGGTAGCGTAGACATGCTCGATCAACAGCCGACCGACACCGGTGCCACGGGCTTCCGGCAGCACCAGCAGATCCTGCAGATAGCAGGAATTTTCGATGCTCCAGTTCGAGCGATGATAGATGTAATGCACCATGCCCAACGCTTTGCCTTCAGCCCAGGCGAGGGCGGCGTGGGTCGGTTCATTCGGGTCGAGAAAGCGCTGCCAGGTGCTCTCGGTGACGGCGTCCGGCAGTTCCGTGTTGTAGAAGCGCAGGTACGCCTGCCACAGCGGCAGCCAAGCGGCTTGGTCGTTGGCGCTGACCGGGCGAATGTCGATCTGGGTCATGGTGATTTCCTTAGCGCATCAGGCGGGCGAGGGTTTGATCGTTGGCGTCGGGGCTGGCGGCGAGACCTTCGCGCACCCCGGCAATATCTTCGGCGCTGCGGTTCTGGCTGAGCTTGCGTTTGCCTTCGAGGCGGTCGATGGGAATGGCAAAACCGACGATGGCTTTGAGCATGGTGTCGATGTAATCGGCTGGCGCATCGTCCACCGACCACGGCTGGGCACGGCCTGCCTCGTGACGGTCGGTGAGGGTGCTGACGATGTCGAGCAAGCGGCCGCCATCGCTGAAGGTCTCAGCCTGACCGTAGGCGTGCACGGCGATGTAGTTCCAGGTCGGCACGACCTTGCCGTGCTCGGCCTTGCTCGGATAGAAGCTTGGGCTGACGTAGGCGTCTGGTCCGGCAAAGATCAGCATCGCCTCGGCGCCGTCACGCAGGTCTTTCCATTGCGGATTGGCCTTGGCCAGATGGCCGTAGAGCGTGCCGTATTCGCCCTGTTCGCGATGCAGCAGCACCGGCACGTGGCTGGCTTGCAGGCCGCTTTCGCCGTGGCTGACCAGAATGGCCAGGCGAGTGGCGAGGATCAGTTCGTGCAGTTGGGACAAGTCTTCGATGGCAAAGGCGCGTGGCGTGTACATGGACAGATTTTCCTTGGCGAATGCCTGCATCCTAGGCAGGCTATTGGTCCGTTGTAAGAGCCATTGCTGAGCCATTTCATAGGTCCATTCGCCATGCCCGATCTGCCACCCTTGTCGATGCCTTTCAATCCGGCCGGAATCGAGCTTGATCGCCGTCAGGGCCTGAGCCGCCAGCTCTATCAGGCTCTGCGCCAGCGGGTGCTGGATGGACGTCTGGCCAGTGGCACGCGATTGCCGGCCAGCCGAGATCTGGCCTCGGCGCTGGGCATTTCCCGCAACAGCGTCGTGCGCGCCTACGATCAGTTGTATGCCGAGGGATTTATCGAAGGACGCGTTGGCGACGGTACTTACGTGGCGCAATTGGCTCAGGCATCCACGCCTGAGAAAAAACTATCCACAAATTCATCCACAGGCTTGTCAACAGGCTTACCCACAGCCTTATCCACAAATTGGCTGGATTTACCTGTGAATTCATCCAGCAAAGTTATCCACAGCGACGGATTTTCCCGCATTGAAAAGCATCATTTGCCGCGACCACCGAGCGGTCCGCCGCGTGCTTTTCGGGTGGGTGTGCCTGCATTCGATCTGTTTCCGTTCGAGGTCTGGGCCAAGCTCAACGCGGCTTTCTGGCGCAAACCGGATCTGCAGCAGCTGTGTTACGGCGACCCGGCCGGTGACGCGCGGCTGCGCGGCATGATTGCTGCGTATTTGCGCAGCTCGCGCGGCATGCAGTGCACGGCTGAGCAAATTGTGATCACCAGTGGCGCGCAGCAGGGCATCAGCCTTTGTGCACAGCTGCTGGTCGAGCCTGGGGACGGTGTGGCGATCGAGAATCCGGGCTATCGCGCCGCCGGACATGCCTTCGCTGTAGCGGGGGCGCAATTGCATGGGGTGGCGGTGGACAGCGACGGCATCGATTGCAGCGCCATGGCTCAGCTCAGTGATTGTCGAGTGGCTTACGTGACGCCGTCTCATCAGTACCCGACCGGCGTGGTGATGAGCCTGGCCCGGCGTCTGGAGCTGCTCGCCTGGGCCGAGCGTGTCGGCGGCTGGATCGTCGAGGATGATTACGACGGCGAGTATCGCTACACCGGCGCACCGCTGGCACCGTTGGCGGCACTTGATCGTCAGGGGCGTGTGCTCTACGTCGGTACGTTCGGCAAGGTCGCTTTTCCGGCGTTGCGCCTGGGCTATCTGGTGCTGCCGCCCGCGCTGGTCGAGGCGTTCGCGCAACGCCGCGCCGTCGATGTGCGGCACTCGGAGGTCAGCACGCAAGCGGTGATGGCCGAATTCATGGCCGCCGGGCATTTCCAGCGGCATATCCGCCGCATGCGCCGGGCTGCGCTGAGCCGACGCAACTGCCTGCTCGAAGGCTGGCCGACGGTCGCCGGCGTCGGTCAACTGCCCGCCATGCCGGCCGGGCTGCACTTGACCGTCGCCGTGGACAGCATCGAGCGCGAGCAGCAATTGATCGCTCGGGCCGCTGAGGTCGATGTCGAAATCAACGGCCTGAGCAGCTACTGGCTCCCCGATTCGACTACGCCCATGGATAAGCGCGCCGGCCTGGTGCTGGGGTTCGCTGCTGTACCAGAGCCAGCAATCAAAGCGGCGCTGTCGCGTCTGCGGCAGGCTTGGCGAGATTGAAGAACAGCGTTTCGGCGCTGCGACTGGAAATTTCGCTGCGATGGATTTCGATCAGCCTCTGATTATCCACATCGGTTATTTCAGAGGTGCCTCCCAGGCGGTGCTGGGCAACTGTCTTCATGTGTCCACGCAAAAATGCGCCATCGGGCGCGTCGGCGCTGCTGTAATGGAAATGCGCATAGCAGAGGACCTTGTCGGTATGCGCATCACGAATCTGATACTCGTCGAGGAAGTCATTCTTATGGCGCCTCAGGCGCCGTCGGGTCAGGGTTTTCGAAATGTTCACTTCGCCCTTGTCCTTGAGCCACTCGACCCCGGCGGCTGTTGGTAGTTGTTGCTTGACCAGACGGATTCGCGTGCTGGTGCCCTTTTCCTCCAGCGTCGTAGCCGCAGCGTCGAGCTTGTGGTTGAGCGTTTCGGACGGTTCATGCAGAGCTGCGGTGAGGTTACTCACCGTCAACGCTTCATCGATGGCGGCACCGGCCTTGCGCAACAGGGCGGCGTGGTTGTGGTATTCCTCTTCGACTTCCACCGGAATGCGCGAGCCGCGTTTGAGGCGCGCCTCGATGCGCCGATGGAACGCCGCCAGCCCGTCGATCAAGGCCTGCCCTGCGCTGATGCTGTTGTTGAGGTTGGGCCGGGCTTTTGGCGACGGTGCCGGCCGTGCATTCTGCTCGACCCAGATACCTGGCGACTCCTCCTTGAATGTCGCGATGACTCTCGTCAGTGCTGTACTGACCTCGACCAGATCGGTGTCTTTGCCGTCGAGGCTTTTTTTCCGTTCGCCGACCAGGATGCCCTTGTTGCGCGTCTTGATGATCTGCCGATTCGAAGATGACGTTGAAGGTCTCGACGGACCGGCTTGCGGCACCAGTAAATGCCGGTAGCGCAACAGATCGGCGAGTCGATTGTCGGCGTTTTCCTTGAATGCGGCCACGCGCGCCTGCAACTGCTTGAGTCGCTCCGTGTGTATGTGTTCGGAATATTCACTCGCCAGGTCATCGAATCGCTTGTCCACGGAAGCAAACTGTTCGCTCACCTGGCTCAGGGCGTCGATGCGTATGCGCAGATCACTGAGGCTTTCATCGGCGCTCAGGTCCCGTGAACTCTGAACGTTCAGCGCAGCATCTTCGAACAGACCGGCCAGCGCTTGTTGTGCCTCGACATGAGCGGTGGAATCGCCGGGCTTGATGCAGGTGTACTGGCCGAGACTGATCTGCAGAGTCTTCAGATCATCCAGCGGGTAGGGCGCAAGGCTGATGTTGTATTTCTGCTTTACATCAAAGCCATCCGGTCCCAGCCTGGTGAGCTCCACCATGCAGGCTTCAGCCGACTCCATTTTCTCGATAATGGTTTGAGTGACATCGTTCAACTGTTCGAACGCAGAGGTGGCGGCCTGCGATTCGCTGCGCAGTTCGTCGTCGAGTATCGCCTGCACCGCCAGTACCCGCTGCTGGTAATCCGAAGCGTTATTACTCAGCCACTCCTGTCCCAGAAACAACTGCATGTCCAACCGCTCCGGCATTACCGTGCGGTAGTTGGGGATCGACTGCTTGCAGTTGAGTTTCTTGATCAGCTTTATGTTTGCGGCATATTCGTTGTGCTGTGAATCGAGCGTGGCAAGGTACTGCGCAAGCGCTTGCTCGCGTGCCTGCGCAGGGGCATCGTGCAGGCTGTTGCGGTCCGCATCGAGACGGCTCCCTTTGCTCTCCATCGTCAAATCGAACGCAGTAATCTGCTCGGCCAATACGGCCACCTCCTTGGTTCTTATGCCTTGCGCGGCTTGGCGACCTTCTTCCAATCCGCCGCCGCGCAGACGCAAGCGCAGATCGATTACCCACTGGCCGTTGGCGGTATAGGCCAGCCTGGGTCCGGCAGGTCGGGTGGGCTGACGCGTATCGACGATGTGCACATCGCCATGCGCGTTGCGCGCGACTTCGAACCAGCGTTCACCGACGCGGGCGTACCATTTGTCTGCGTGGGCGTAGAGGCCTCGCTGCGCACCCTCTCTGGTGGCAGCGCCAAGCCCTTTGGGCTTGCCGACCTTGAACGTATCCAACAGCTTGGCGAGGGCCAACGGAGATCGTTTCAGCGCCGTGATGCTGTCGATCGATGTGCCATGGGCTTCGGTCAATTGCGGGCCGGTGATGTCCGGCTGGCGCAGCGCTTTGACGATTCTGGCGGCAGGTTTGCTCGTCGCTGTGTCCTCTTCGAGCGTTGTGGCCACGGGCGTCGATGGCGCATCACCCATTGCCGCACGATGGGCGAGCACCATGCCCAGCGCCAGGAGGATATCGGCGATGGCCGTCCAGGCGACTTTCGCCGATTGCTCGTTGGCGCCGTCGGTGATTTCCTGCAGATCATCCATGATCTGCCAGATCCACGCCGCTGTGCCTACGCTGCGGCCCAGAAACGGCAGTGCGGCATTGAGCATCACCCAGCCACCCTGTTTCAGCGAGGCCCAGCGTGCTTCTGCATCGGATACCGATTGCCGGTCGGCTTGAGTGACAAGCGCCTTGACGTTGCGTTCGTGCAGGGTGGCGAGGACATCGCTGGCGATCACCTGAGTGCCCAGCGCGACCGCGCCGGACATGTCCAGTGCTGTGGTCGGGTTGATCATCAGTTGCGGGATCGTCCACACCGACGGCAGCCTGGCGGTGAAGACGAACTGGCTGTAATTGAAGCGCACATCGTCCGGCAACCAGGCCAGTACCGAATCGCGCAGATGTCGCGAATGCTGGATCGCAAAGAGCAGATTGGCAAATCCCGGATATTGCAGCAGAGCCTTGTCGAACAACGGTCGATACAGCACGCACGGCCCTTTGTCGGCATCGCGCGGGCCTATGACATACATGTTGTCGACAGTGTCTGCGGTGGAGCGGCTGCGATGGGCCACGAACGCCAATGGGCGAATGACGATTTCCTCACCATCGACGTAGCGTTCTGCGTCAGTCGTGGCCAATGCGGCAACCACGTATCGATAACCCGATTCGTCAATGCCGGCTCTGCCCTGGATCTTGTGCTGCAACGCCAGCAATGGCAGCTCGACGCGTAGCTGACTGGTATACAGCCTTTCCAACCGTGACGCTTGCACTGAGTCGTCTATCAGTACGGCCTTGAGATGCGCCGGGTAGGTCTTGCCGATGTCGACCGTGCTGACCAGCTTCTCCAGAAAAGTCGCGCTCATCCACTCGGGTACGGGGCTGCCATCCTTGTACCGCACAGTCTTGTTGCCCAAGGGCAGGCCGGCGAGGTTTTGCAGGGCAAGCTCGGTCAGCGTCCATGTCTGAGTCTGAGTATTTCCCGGCAACACAAACGTGCCCCAGACCACGAGACTGGTGATGGTGATTTCGATGTTGTCGATGTCCAGGTCTTTGGCGTCGGGCTGCTCCTTGAGAATCTGTTTGATCAGCGCTGCCCGAGTGAACGCCTGCAGGCTGGTGATTTCGTTCTGAAAGGATTTGCCGTTGTTCTCGTGCTGCAGCGTCGTCAGGTCCAGCAGGTGCCGGCTGTAACGTGTCTGATCGATGGGCAAGGCGTCGTTCAGCCAGTCCGGAAGCATCGGCTGTAAACGCTCGAAGTGCGCTTCGAGGCGCGGTGTCGGTTGTGCCGGTTTGCCGGCCGTGCCGGTATGCGGATAGACGCGTTTATCAGGGGAGTCCTGAAAAAAACTGATTTTGCCCAAGGCATCCGCTTCCAGGGAAATCAGGGTGCAGGCCTGCTGGTCGAAGAAATTTCCCTGGGGTTCGACCAGCCGCCACTTGAGATCTTCGCCCGAGGCGTTTGCGCCATATATCCGCAGCAGAGCCTCGCCGAGTTCTTCCAGTGAATCGAAACGCTGAAAGCCCTGAGTAATCGCGTGGGTGAGAATCAATGTACGGTCTGCGATGCTGCCGACCAACACTGCGGCGTCGAGCAGGGTCAAGTGGCTTTGCGTGTCGGCGTTCCCCTGATCGAGATCAATCAGATATGCCTTTGCCGAGTACGGGGCGGGGGCCAGGCGTTGTTGCGGGTCGGGCTGTTTGAAAATCGCCTGGGCCATGGCGATTTCATCGGCATCCCAGCCGACGCTGGCATCGACGTTCCACAGGTTGCGCAGTGCCTCGGACAATTGCTGCCAGCGCGGTTGCCCGGGATAGGTGAACTCGTCCCAGTAGTCGACGTGCTGCTCCTTGTAGGCGATGAACAGCAGCGGTGCCAGTTCGTTGAGCAACAGGCCGATCGCATCGATCTTCACCGGCAGATGCGCAGGGGCGGGCACGCCGGGTTGCAGGGTCAGGTAATGCTCACCATCGAGGTACGTCACCGTGGTACCGGACAGGCCGAGCCGCACCAGCGCGTTGGTCAGCGATCCAGCCTGATACCCGTCGGGTACCACTCGACCCTCCACAATGGCCCAGGTGGGTTGCACGACCATCGCCAGACGCGGGTCTATGTCGAGATTCGGATACAACGTCTTGAGGGCTTCGCGCAGCGTTTTTGAAGCGACCTCTTGCAGCGAGGGGCCGGTAACCAGCTGAGTCACGATATCGACGGCACTGGCTTTGGGAATGGCGGTCATGGTGGTTTCCTGCTCTGTCGGGACGCCGCGAGGGCGGCGGAGCAGGTCAAGTTAAAAGGCGCGACAGCGACCCGTGCGGTAGATAAAGCTGCCAGGCAAAAAAAAGACCCGCCTCGGCGGGTCTCCGGCAAACGAGCCGGTTCAGGTCCCGGACTTGATTTTCGTCCAGGCCCGCGTGCGTGCGCGTTCGGCATCCCGAGGCAGCGGCTGCAAGGTGTAGAGCGTGCTCATTGCCGCATCGCTCGGATACAGGTTCGGGTTGTTGCGAATGGCTGGATCGACCAGGCCGGTGGCGTCCTTGTTCGGGTTTGGATAACCGACAAAGTCGCTGACCGGAGCAATCACCGCCGGTTGCAGCAGATAGTTGATGAAGGTGTAGGCGTCTTCGGTGTTCTTCGCGCCCTTGGGAATGGCGAGCATGTCGAACCAGATCGGCGCGCCTTCTTTCGGCAAACGCATATCGACCACCACGCCGTTTTTCGCTTCCTTGGCGCGGTTGGCCGCTTGCGAGAAGCTGCCGGAATAACCGACGGCCACGCAGATGTCGCCGTTGGCAATGTCGGCCATGTACTTGGAGGAATGGAAGTACGTCACATAAGGGCGGATTTTCATCAGCAGCGCTTCGGCCTTGGCGTAATCCGCCGGCTTCTTGCTGTTGGGGTCGAGACCGAGGTGTTGCAGAGCCAGCGGCAGAATCTCCGACGGCGAGTCGAGCAGGGCGACGCCGCACTGCTTGAGCTTGCTGATGTTTTCCTCTTTGAAGATCAGATCCCAACTGTCCACGGGCGCGTTGTCGCCCAGGGCCGCCTTGATCCTGGCCGGGTTGAAACCAATCAGGATGGTGCCGTACATGTACGGCACGGCGAACTTGTTCCCCGGGTCGTTGGCCTCGATCAGCTTCATCAGTTTCGGATCAAGGTGGTTCCAGGTCGGCAGTTTGCTGCGATCCAGCGGCTGGAACACCCCGGCCTCGATCTGCTTGGCGAGGAACACGTTGGACGGCACCACCACGTCATAACCGGAATTGCCGGTGAGCAGCTTGGCTTCGAGTGCTTCGTTGGTGTCGAAGATGTCGTAGATCAGTTTGGTCTGGCTGTTCTGTGCCTTGAAGTCGTCCAGCGCCTTGGGCGTGATGTAGTCGAACCAGTTATAGACGCGCAGCGTGCGTTCTTCGGCGTAGGCGCCAGCGCTGAGCAGAGCCGCGCACAGCGCCGAGGCGATCAGTCGCTTTTTCATTGTTCGAAACCTTCCAGCACGTTCACCGCGTTGATGCCGATTTCCTCCACCGCGTAGCCACCTTCCATGACGAACAGGGTCGGCTTGCCGAGGGCGGCGATGCGTTTGCCCATGGCCAGATAATCCGGGCTGTCGAGTTTGAACTGCGAGATCGGGTCGTCCTTGAACGTGTCGACGCCGAGGGAGACGACGATGATGTCCGCGCCATAGCGATCGATCTCGTCGCAGGCCTGATCCAGCGCCGCGCTCCAGACATCCCAGCCGGAACCGGCCGGCAGCGGATAGTTGAAATTGAAACCTTCACCGGCACCTTCGCCACGCTCGTCGTCGTAGCCGAGGAAGAATGGAAACTCCGCTTCCGGGTGGCCGTGGATCGAAGTGAACAGGACGTCGCTGCGTTCGTAGAAAATCGACTGAGTGCCGTTGCCATGGTGGTAGTCGACGTCAAGAATCGCGACTTTCTTGTGGCCCTGCTCGAGAAAGGCCTGAGCGGCGATGGCGGCGTTGTTGAGGTAGCAATAACCGCCCATCAAGTCGCTGGCGGCGTGATGTCCCGGCGGACGGCACAGGGCGAAGGCCGCGCGTGCGCCACGCTGGATTTCTGCTTGTGCGGTCAGGGCCACTTGCGCTGCGCTGTAGGCCGCTTGCCAGGTACCGGCGGTAATCGGCGCGCCGCCGTCGAAGCTGTAATAACCGAGCTGGCCATGCAGGCTGGTCGGTTTGATCGCACGCAGCGTGCGCGCCGGCCAGGTGTAGGGCAGCAAGTCGCCGTCAGTGTTGAACTCGGTCCAGCGCTGCCATGCACCTTTGAAAAACTCCAGATAGTCGCGGCTGTGAATGCGCGCGATCGGCTCCAGGCCGAAATCCTTCGGCGCTTCGACCGCACCGAGGTTTTGCTTGCGCACGCGTTGCAGCACATGGTCGGCACGCGACGGCATCTCGAAGCACGGCTTGAGCTGGCCATCGATGAGTTCGCAGCGGCCATGGTGCAAGTGGTGATCGTCTGAGTAGATCGTCAGCATTTGTTGTTCTCCGCAAGGCTGATTCGGTGGTCTTCAGTGTTGCGGCGCAACTTGAATCGGAGAACGTCGGGAGCGGCCAAAAGGGGATCGATATGGCCAAAACCTCTGACCGCAATTCGCCCCTTGTTCATGCAGGCTCATGCCTGGAGCAGCCATCAATGCGGTCGGAACTGACTCGGCGCCACGCCACTCCAGCGCACAAACGCATGGCGGAAACTCGCGGTCTCGCTGAAGCCCAGCGTCTCGGCGATCCGATAGATTGGCAACTGGTCTTCACACAACATCTGCTTGGCCCGTTCGAAGCGCAGTTCATCGAGCAGTTCCTGATAGCTGCTGCCCATGTCTTTCAAATGCCGGCGCAGGGTGCGCGGTGAGCACTTCATCTGCTGTGCCAGACCTTCCAGTCCCGGCGCGGCATTCAATTGTGCGCTGAGCAACTGCCGAATCCGCCCCAGCCAGGCCTGACGTCCGGTGAATTCCAGATTCTGTTTGCGGCAGCGCTCTGCCATGGCCTGATGGGTGATCGCGTCGGCCAGCGGCAGCGGCTGATCGAGCCAGTGGCGGTCGAAGGCGAAGGCGTTGTCCTTGGCCGAAAAGTGCAGCGGCGAGTCGAAGGGTTCGGCGTAGCTGGCGCGATAGTCCGGCGCTGCATGTTCGAAACGCGTGGCGCGCAGCGGCAGCGGATGGCCGAGCAAGTCGTCGCAGATGACCTTCAGCGAAACCAGACAGAATTCGGCGTTGAACACCGCCATCGCCGGGCTTTCACGGTAATCAGCAGCGACGAACCACACCTGCTCGCCATCGTCTTCCAGGCTCAGTTCGAACAACGTGCCCAGCAGCGCCGGATAACGGATCGCCAGACGCAAAGCGTCACCGAAGGTGGCACAGGTCAGCAGGGCGTAACCGAGCATGCCGTAACAGGACACGTGCATGCGCCGGCCCAATTCGAGACCGATGTCACGCTTGAGCGCAACCGCGTTGGTGCAGACCTGCATCTCTTGATGGGTGGTGATGCGCGTATCGGCACGCTGCAGATCCGCCGCCACGATGCCGCTGCCAGCCAGCAGCGCCTCGCTCGACAGGCCTTCGGCCTTGAACGTGTTGAGGATCAGCGAGACCGCGTTGAGGGTGGTGAGGTGGGAGTGGAGCATGGGATCTTCCAGCCTGGAGGTGGCTGGAACGCAGCAAGTTGCATGCCGCAGGCCCTCACCCCAGCCCTCTCCCAGAGGGAGAGGGGGCCGAACGGGGATATTGCAGAAATACACCGACGTGAGACGCCGCCGCCGAATCCATAATCGACACTGTTTATCAGGTCGGTGTATAGCGCAAGACACTACGATCAGTTCCCTCTCCCTCTGGGAGAGGGTTAGGGTGAGGGGCAATCCAGCGCCGTGCTCAGATCAACTCACCACACAAATCCAGCTCGATCAATCGACGCACTTCAGCCGTTTCCAGCCCGGCCCCCAGCAAGCCATGCAACTTGCCGAACGCCGCCTCGCGCGTCATGCCGCCACCGGACAACACGCCGACCCCACGCAAGCGGCTGCCAGCCTCGTAGATATCCAGCTCGACCCCACCTTCATGGCATTGCGTCACTGCAGCCACCACCACGCCGTTATCCCGTGCGCGGCCAAGGCTGGCGAGGAACTCTGGATTGTCGCTCGGCCCGGTCCCGCTGCCGTAGCATTCCAGCACCAGACCTTGAATGCCGCTGTCGAGCAGACCGTCGAGAACCTCGGCACTGATCCCGGGAAACAGCGGCAACACCGCGACTTTCGCCAGTTGCTTCGGCTGGTTGTAGTTCAGCGCGACTGGGATCGACGGCGCCTTCACACCACCGCCCTGACGCTCCAGGCGTTTGAACGGATGGCGGCCGAAGCTGCGCACTTTCGCGCAGCGGGTCGGCGCCAGCAGTTCACCGTGGAAGTACAAATGCACGCCCGGCGCCAGGCCCTGGCCGAGGGCGACCAGCGCGCCGCCGAGGTTTTCCCAGGCATCGCTGTCGGTCACGCCCGCCGGCAACATCGAGCCGGTGAAACACACGCGGGCATGCAGGCCGAGCAACTGAAAACTCATCGCCGCCGCGCTGTACGCCAGCGTGTCGGTGCCGTGCAGAATCAGCACGCTGTCGCAGCCTTGCACGTCCACGGCATCGACCACCGCTTCGCGCAGTTGCTGCCAGTAGGCCGGGGTCATGTTGGCGCTGTCGATCAGCGGCGACATTTCCCGAAACTGCCACTGCGGCACTACCAGCTCAGGCTGGCTGTGCAAGTAGTCGCGCATCCGCGCTTCGAAACCGGACGCCGGGGCCAGCCCGTTGGCGCTGGCCTGCATGCCGATGGTGCCACCGGTGTAGAGCACCATGACGTGTTGAGCGGCGGGATAGGTCGACGAGCTCATAGGATTCTCCGAAACGATGAGGGCCTTGCAGGAGCGAGCAGGCTCGCTCCTGCAGGTTATTGCATCACAATAACTGACGGGCGCGGGGGATGCGCCCGTCATTCACCTGTCAGCGTTGCGCTGCAGGTACGCCTTGCGGCGCAGTTTCAGTCTGGCCCGCCGCTGCTGGCGGGTTCACCGGCCAGGCGTTGCGATCCAGATCCAGGTCGGCGAATTTGCTCGAGTCGAACACTGGTTGTTTGACGCCGGCGCGACGCTGCTCGTCGTAGTCGCGCATCACCCGCAGGCCGACCTTGAACAGCATGGCCAGGGCCACGAGGTTGACGAAGGCCAGACAGGTCATGGTGATGTCGGCGAAGGCGAATACCGTCGTCAGGTCCTGCATCGAACCCCACACCACCAGCGCCAGCACCAGGCCGCGGAACAGCATCAGCAGGGCGCGGTTGCGGCTGAGGAACTGCAAGCTGTTCTCGCCCAGGTAGTAGTTGTAGAGGATGCAGGTGAAGACGAACAGCGACAGCGCGACGCTGACGAACATGCGACCCCAGTCACCGACCACGGCAGCCAGCGAGTTCTGGGTCAGGACGATGCCGTCACCTTCGAAGCCCGGGGTGTAGAAGCCCGACAGCAGGATCAGCAGCGCGGTGCAGGTGCAGATCACGAAGGTGTCGAGGAACACGCTGAAAGCCTGGACCACGCCCTGCGCGCCCGGGTGCTTGACGGCGGCCACAGCGGCGACGTTCGGCGCACTGCCCAGGCCCGCTTCGTTGGCGAACACGCCACGCTTCACGCCCATGACAATGGCGCTGCCGAGCAGACCCGCAAAGGCCGGGTCGAGGCCGAAGGCGCTCTTGAAGATGGTTTCCAGCATGGCCGGTACGTGTTCGATCTGGGTGCCGATCACGTACAGGGTCACGCCGATGTAGGCCAGGGTCTTGATCGGTACCAGCAGGTCGGAGACCGAAGCGATGCGCTTGATCCCGCCGATAAAGGTGATGGCCAGCAGCACCGCGAGGACGATCCCGGTGTGTTGTGGGTTGAAGTCAAAGGCGTTCTGCAGCGAGTGGGTCACGGTGTAGGACTGCAGGCCGATGAAGGCGAAGCCGTAGGTGACCAGCAGCAGAACGGAGAAGACTATCGCCATGCCCTTGAGCTTGAGCCCGTGCTGGATGTAATACGCCGGGCCACCACGGTACAGGCCGTCGCCATCGGCGCGCTTGTAGACCTGGGCGAGGGTGCACTCGAAGAAGCTGCTGGACATACCGACCAGTGCGGTCACCCACATCCAGAACACCGCACCCGGACCACCGAGGGTCACGGCGATGCCGACACCGGCAATGTTGCCTGCACCGACGCGGCCGGCGAGGCTGAGCATCAAGGCCTGGAACGAGCTGAGTTGCCCGGCGCTGCCTTTGAGGCTGTCGCGGAACACCGCGAACATGTGGAAGAAATGACGCAGTTGAACGAAACGCGAGCGAATCGTGAAGTAGCTACCGAGCCCGACAATGAGCACGATCAGTACTTTCCCTGAGAGGAAGTCGTTGATGACTTCGAGCATGGATTTATCCTCGCTGTTTTTTGTGGGTGCAAATGCTGGATCGGAGAAACATCGTGTTACACCGGCATGCACGCGGCACGACGGGTGAGGTGAAGGTTTCGTCCCGGATCCATATCGCGGGTTTTGTTATTAGTTCGGGTTTCGCATGGGTTATGGCCTCGTTACCGACGACCGCTCACGCGAAGAGGGGCGGCACTATACCGATCAGTGGCGCGCCCGTCTGCACGGTAGTGGTGCAAGCGACGAAACGAAGCTTTGAAACACTTGGTGTTTGTGGCTAGGGGATTTATCCCCGTTCGGCTGCGACGCAGTCGTAGACCATTGCACGCGGTGTTTCTGGTACATCCTTATTATTGGTATCGGGGCCGCTTCGCAGCCCAACGGGGATAAATCCCCTCGCCACAAGGGCTCACCTGCATATTGTTCAGTCCTCTACGTTCGGGTTTCAGGATCAAACAGTTAAAAAAAAGGGCTCGGGGACAAAATCCCCAAGCCCTCAAAAGGTGAGAGGTGTCTAGTCCCTCGACCTGGTGAGCGGTGCTACAAGTTCGCGTCGGCTCAGGCTTTGAGCGGAACCAGACGCGGGGCAATCATGTTTTCCGGGCGCAGGATGTCGGCGAGCATGGCTTCGTCGAGCAGACCTTCTTCGCGCACCAGTTCCAGCACGCCGCGGCCGCTTTCAAGGGCGATACGGGCGATGCGGGTGGCGTTTTTGTAGCCGATGTACGGGTTCAGTGCGGTGACCAGACCGATCGAATGCTCGACCAGTTCGCGGCAGCGCGCTTCGTTGGCGGTGATGCCGACGATGCAGTGCTCGCGCAGCATGTCCATGGCGCGTTGCAGCAGGCGGATCGAATCGAGGATCTTGAAAGCGATCAGCGGCTCCATCACGTTCAGTTGCAGCTGGCCGCCTTCGGCTGCCATGGTCAGCGCCAAGTCGTTACCGATGACCTGGAACGCGACCTGGTTCACGGCTTCCGGGATCACCGGGTTGACCTTGCCGGGCATGATCGAGCTGCCTGGCTGACGCGCCGGCAGGTTGATTTCATTGATGCCGGTGCGTGGGCCGCTGGACAGCAGGCGCAGGTCGTTGCAGATCTTCGACAGCTTGACCGCGGTGCGCTTGAGCATGCCGGAGAACAGCACGAAGGCGCCCATGTCGGAGGTCGCTTCGATCAGGTCGGCGGCCGGTACCAGCGGTTGGCCGCTGATCAAAGCCAGACGTTGAACAGCCAGTGCCTGATAACGCGGGTCGGCGTTGATGCCGGTGCCGATCGCGGTGCCGCCGAGGTTGACTTCGGTCAGCAGTTCCGGGGCCAGCGTCTTCAGACGCGCGAGGTCTTCGCCCATGGTGGTGGCGAACGCGCGGAATTCCTGGCCGAGGGTCATCGGCACGGCGTCTTGCAGCTGGGTACGGCCCATTTTCAGGACGTGGTCGAACTCTTTGCCCTTGGCCGCGAACGCCTGAATCAGGCTGTCGAGGCTGGCCAGCAGCGCGTCGTGACCCAGCAGCAGACCCAGACGGATCGCCGTCGGGTAGGCGTCGTTGGTCGACTGCGCCATGTTCACGTCGTCGTTCGGGTGCAGGTACTGGTATTCGCCTTTCTCGTGGCCCATCGCTTCCAGAGCAATGTTGGCGATCACTTCGTTGGCGTTCATGTTGGTAGAGGTGCCGGCGCCACCTTGAATCATGTCGACCACGAACTCTTCGTGGTAATCGCCGCGGATCAATCGCGCACAGGCTTCGCTGATGGCAGCGTGCTTGGCTTCGCTCAGGTGACCCAGCTCGCGGTTGGCATCAGCGGCGGCCTGTTTGACCATCGCCAGGCCCACAACCAGTTTCGGGTAATGCGAAATCGGAACGCCCGAGAGGCGGAAGTTGTTCACCGCTCGCAGGGTCTGGATGCCGTAGTACGCATGGGCCGGTACTTCGAGGGCGCCAAGCAGGTCGGTTTCTGTGCGGAAAGATGCAGCGGAGGACATGATAGAAATCATCTCGATAAGGACCCGGTCTGTGCCGGAACGCTGCGAATGCTAGGCTTGTGGGGATTTTTGGGCCAATGCTGTTCAGCACTGCCCTATGCACATTCGGCATAATGCCCATGTGACGCCGCCGGTGCGGCAGACGTGTGACCTGTTTTGGTGCGTGTCCGGGAGGACGTGATGAATCTGGAAAGCAAATGGCTCGAGGACTTCAGTGCCCTGGCCGCCACCCGCAGTTTCTCGCAGGCGGCCGAACGGCGCTTCGTGACCCAGCCGGCGTTCAGTCGGCGGATCCGCAGCCTCGAAGCCGCGCTGGGGCTGACCCTGGTCAATCGCTCGCGCACGCCGGTCGAACTGACGGCGGCGGGGCAG
Source organism: Pseudomonas sp. Sample_14 (assembly GCF_004307515.1). NCBI lineage: Bacteria > Pseudomonadati > Pseudomonadota > Gammaproteobacteria > Pseudomonadales > Pseudomonadaceae > Pseudomonas > Pseudomonas sp. Sample_14. The sequence continues at coordinate 136,106 of NZ_RCOC01000103.1, forward strand.
TTGTTCCTGGTGACCGCGCGCACCGTGGTCGAACAGCTCGGCGAAGTGCTGCGCCATCTGCATCATCTGGAAGGCGGGCAGGGCGAGGTGATGCAGGTGGCGGCGGCACACTCGCTGGCGCTGGGCTTTTTCCCGCGCTGGATCGCCCAGTTGCGCAACGAAGGGCTGAACATCGCCACGCGGCTGGTGGCGACCAACGTTGGCGACGCCGTGCACGCTTTGCGTGAAGGTGGCTGCGATCTGATGCTGGCGTTCTACGACCCGGATTCGGCGATGCAGATGGACCCGGAAATCTTCCCGTCGCTGCATTTGGGCCAGACCGAAATGCTGCCGGTGTGCGCGGCAGATCTGGATGGCAAACCGCTGTTCGATCTGGAAGGCGAGGCGAGCGTGCCGTTGCTGGCGTACAGCGCCGGTGCGTTTCTTGGGCGTTCGGTGAATGGATTGTTGCGCCAGCGCCAGTTGCGCTTCACCACGATCTACGAAACCGCCATGGCCGACAGCCTGAAAAGCATGGCCCTGGAAGGCCTCGGCATCGCCTGGGTGCCGCAACTGAGCGTGCGCGCTGAGCTGGCCCGCGGTGAACTGGTGGTGTGCGGCGGCCCGCAGTGGCATGTGCCGCTGGAGATTCGTTTGTACCGCTGCGCCCTGGTACGCAAGGCCAACGTGCGCTTGCTGTGGCGCAAGCTTGAAGGCGGTGCTGCCCAAAACGCTTGAAGCTGATGAAGATTGAATGTGGGAGCGAGCCTGCTCGCGAATGCGCAGTGTCAGGCCCTGAGGTATCGTCTGACACAACGCTTTCGCGAGCAGGCTCGCTCCCACAGGGGGATTTTTGCGCTGTTCTTTCGCTGACCTCAAGGTCAATAAAACCGGGCCTTTCGCTCATTTGACAGATGGTCGTTTCGGGGGCTGTTTATTGCTTTCTTTGCGGTATACTGCGCGGCCTTCGGCCGGCACGTCCGGCCATTTTTCGTACAATCAAGCCACGCAACCTGCGTGGCTTGTTGTTTTATGACGCGCCTGCGGGCGCTCCAGAGAGAAGAGGCGCGACGATGAGTGCACTGGTTGGCGTGATCATGGGCTCCAAGTCCGATTGGTCCACCCTTAGCCACACCGCCGATATGCTGGAAAAGCTCGGCATCCCGTACGAGGTCAAGGTGGTTTCCGCCCACCGCACCCCGGATCTGCTGTTCCAGTACGCCGAAGAGGCTGAAAGCCGCGGCATCGAGGTGATCATCGCCGGTGCCGGTGGCGCCGCCCACCTGCCAGGCATGTGTGCGGCCAAGACCCACCTGCCGGTGCTGGGCGTGCCGGTGCAGTCGGCCATGCTCTCGGGCGTCGATTCGCTGCTGTCGATCGTGCAGATGCCGGCGGGCATTCCGGTCGCCACCCTGGCCATCGGCAAGGCCGGCGCAATCAACGCCGCCCTGCTCTCGGCGAGCATCCTCGGCGCCAAGCACCCGCAATTTCATGCGGTACTGAAAACCTTCCGTGCCGAGCAGACAGACAGCGTCCTGGACAATCCAGACCCACGTATTGCCTGAGGTTGTTGAGATGAAGATCGGTGTAATCGGTGGCGGCCAGTTGGGTCGCATGTTGGCTCTGGCGGGCACTCCGCTGGGCATGAACTTCGCTTTTCTCGACCCTGCGCCGGACGCTTGCGCCGCTGCGTTGGGCGAACACCTGCGGGCCGATTACGGCGATCAGGATCATCTGCGCCAACTGGCCGATGAAGTCGATCTGGTGACCTTCGAATTCGAAAGCGTCCCGGCCGAAACCGTGGCGTTTCTTTCGCAATTCGTGCCGGTCTACCCGAGCGCCGAAGCCCTGCGCATTGCTCGTGACCGCTGGTTCGAAAAGAGCATGTTCAAAGACCTCGGCATTCCGACCCCGGCCTTCGCCGACATCCAGTCGCAAGCCGACCTGGACGCCGCCGTCGCTTCCATCGGTCTGCCGGCCGTGCTGAAAACCCGCACCCTGGGTTATGACGGCAAGGGCCAGAAAGTCCTGCGCAAGCCGGAAGATGTTGCCGGTACGTTCGCCGAACTGGGCAGCGTTGCCTGCCTGCTGGAGGGCTTCGTGCCATTCACCGGCGAAGTGTCGCTGATCGCCGTGCGTGCCCGCGATGGTGAAACGAAGTTCTATCCGCTGGTGCACAACACCCACGACAGCGGCATCCTCAATCTGTCGGTGGCCAGCACCGATCACCCGTTGCAGGCGCTAGCCGAAGATTATTCCAGCCGTGTGCTCAAGCACCTCGACTACGTCGGCGTGATGGCTTTCGAGTTCTTCGAAGTCGACGGTGGCCTGAAAGCCAACGAAATCGCCCCGCGCGTGCACAACTCCGGGCACTGGACCACCGAAGGTGCCGAGTGCAGCCAGTTCGAAAACCACCTGCGTGCCGTGGCCGGCCTGCCGCTGGGTTCGACCGCCAAGGTCGGCGAGAGCGCGATGCTCAACTTCATCGGTGTAGTGCCGCCGGTGGAAAAAGTCATCGCCATCGAAGACTGCCATCTGCATCACTACGGCAAAGCTTTCAAGGCCGGACGCAAGGTCGGCCATGCCAACCTGCGCTGCGCCGACATGGCCACGCTGCAAGCGCAGATCATCAAGGTCCAAGCGCTGATCGCCGAGTAAACCAGTTTCATGTGGCCGCGGCGGAACCATTCAGGGGCCGCCGTTCTCTCATGGCAGGATGCCAAAGTCTGTCTAGGCTTTGGCATATCTACCAAATCAGAGGGAAATGCCATGGGAATTATCGGAACCATCTTTATCGGCTTGATCGTCGGCCTGCTGGCTCGGTTCCTGAAACCGGGCGATGACAGCATGGGCTGGATCATGACCATCCTGCTCGGTATCGGCGGTTCGCTGGCGGCCACCTACGGCGGCCAGGCTCTGGGCATCTATCAGGCGGGCGAGGGCGCTGGTTTCCTCGGCGCACTGGTAGGCGCTGTCGTGTTGCTGGTGATCTACGGTCTGATCAAAAAGAACTGATCGAAAGCGACAAAGCCCTCTCGGCCCGCGCGGCCGGGAGGGCTAGAATGCGCGGCGACTCACCGTCCATTCCTTTGCCTGCCGAGCACCTTCATGCGCCGTCTTCTGTTGACTCTCCTCTTGCTGGGCAGCAGTCTCGCCCACGCCGGCGAACTGCCGGAAACCGACTGGCTGGAACTGATGCCCAAGTCGGATCAAAAGGCCCTCGAGGCCATGCCGGAAATCGACCACAACTCCCCCGAAGCCACCGGCACCTTCACCGAGAAGGGCGGGATGAAGCAGGCCAAAGGTCTGCCGGCGGTGATGTATTCGACGAAAACCGTGGCGTCGATGAATGACAAACACATCCGCATCGGTGGTTACCCGGTGCCGCTGGAGTCCGATGCCAAGGGCCGCAGCACGTTGTTCTTCCTCGTGCCGTATCCGGGCGCCTGCATCCATGTTCCGCCACCGCCGCCCAATCAATTGGTGCTGGTGCGATATCCGAAGGGTTTGAAGCTGGACGATATCTACACACCGCTGTGGGTGACCGGCACGCTGAAAATCGAGAAGGTCAGCAATGACCTCGCTGATGCGGCGTATGCGCTGGAGGCGGAGAAGGTGCGGGTGGTGCAGGAGGCTGATCTGTAGGACCGATACAAAACAACTGTGGGAGCGAGCTTGCTCGCGAATGCTGTCTCTCAGTCACATTGATGTTGACTGATACGACGCTTTCGCGAGCAAGCTCGCTCCCACAGTTTTATCGGGTGTTGCTTAGAGCGGTTTGCTGGCCACGCTGACACCCATGGTATGGCTCGCCCCCGGCGCCAGGGTCACCAGATCATCCATCACATTCGCCGTTTCGATGCACAGCATGCGCTGCCAGCCATCGTTGTCCATGTCCGGCAGGGCGGCGGCGCGGTCGATCCATGGGTTCCAGATCACCGCCGTGCGCGAGCCGGTGGAGGTCAGCACGATGCGTCGTTCCCAGGTCGGATCAATGATGCTCAATTGCGGCGGAACGTCGAGGTAGATGCGGTCGGTCTCGCCGGCGAAATGCAGATCGCCGCTCTGGCTGGCCGTGTTCCAGTCATCCAGGGTCTCGATATAATTCAGCCCGGCCACGCCGTCGACATGCACATTGCGCACGTCACTCACGGCGAAATAGGTGTGCAGCGCCTGACTCAGCGTGACGGTGTCATTACCACGGTTATGGCTGGTCAGGCTGTAGTGCAGTTGATCCGCCAGATGCAGGGTCAGGGTCAGATCGACCTCGTGGGGCCAGCCCGGCAGGCCACCTTCCGGGTAGGGCAGCTTGAATTCGACCTTGATGCCGTCAGCCTCTGATTCGATGTTGCCCAACTGCCAATCCATCGCCCGCACCAGACCGTGCGCGGGGGCCGGTTGCTCGCCGGTGTACATGGCCTGCACGCTGCTCGGATTGCGTTCGAATTTGCCGAACCACGGCCAGCACACCGGCACGCCGGCGCGGATGCTCTTGCCGGTCTTGAACTCGGCCTTGTCGTTGAGCCAGATGATCGGCGGCTGGCCGTCGATCTGATAACTGAGGATGTGCGCGCCTTGCTGGGCCACCAGCACTTCGGCCTTGCCGTGGCGGATGCGCCAGCAGTTCAGTTCATCCTGTTTCACGGCTTCAACGTTGGGCGTGTTCATGGGCAACTCTCGATCAGACACTGGGGACGACTATCGACCGCAAAACGGCCGCGAGGTTTAACGCGCGCGTGGCGGCACCGAACGGGTGCGACCGCTGCCGTCGATGGCGACGAAAACGAAAACCGCTTCGGTGACCTTGCGCCATTCGCTGGACAGTGGGTCATCGCTCCACACTTCGACCATCATCTGGATCGAGCTGCGGCCGATTTCCAGGGTCTGGGTATAAAAGGACAACTGCGCGCCGACGGCGACCGGGACGAGGAACGCCATGCGGTCGATGGCGACAGTGGCAACGCGGCCACCGGCCACCCGGCTGGCCATGGCAGTGCCGGCCAGATCCATCTGCGCGACCAGCCAGCCGCCGAAAATATCGCCAAAGCCGTTGGTTTCGCGGGGAAGTGCGGTGATTTGCAGGGCCAGGTCGCCCTGTGGGATCGGATCTTCTTGTTCGAGCTCTATCATGCCGAGGGGCCTCTGACCCGTGACTCTTCGTGGGTATTGCGGGTGGTAGCCGTCTTCAAGAAAAACGATTCAACACCGAACACACTGCGTTCGTCACGTTTTCCATCAGGCGCCTAAAGGGAAACTCTGCGAAAAAGGCTAAATCCCGAGCAAAGGACGGGCCAACAACGTTTTCGCACAGCAACCTCTTACAAATCCTGCGCAGGTGGCGAGTATATCGGTCGATAGACCCCGCGACGACCACCCGGTTCTGATTTCGACCGTCAATTACGCGCCTCTATGTGCTTTTTCGAACAATTTGCTATGGTGCCGAACCTGTCCGAGCCACCGCCAGCGTTGTTGTGGCGACAGATTCGACTATAAGAGAAGCCCTTGCCATGACCACAGCGCCTTCGAGCCTCGCGCAGCCCGAGCAACCCGCACGACCGTTGACCCGCAATGACTACAAGACTCTGTCGCTGTCCGCCCTCGGCGGGGCGCTGGAGTTCTACGATTTCATCATCTTCGTTTTCTTCGCCACCGTCGTCGGCAAGCTGTTCTTCCCGGCCGACATGCCCGAGTGGCTGCGCTTGATGCAGACATTCGGCATCTTTGCTGCCGGCTATCTGGCGCGCCCTTTGGGCGGCATCGTCATGGCGCACTTCGGTGACCTGCTGGGGCGCAAGAAGATGTTCACCCTGAGCATTTTCATGATGGCCGTGCCGACGCTGATCATGGGCCTGCTGCCGACCTACGCGCAGATCGGCATCTGGGCGCCGATCCTGTTGCTGCTGATGCGGGTGATCCAGGGCGCGGCGATTGGCGGCGAAGTGCCGGGAGCGTGGGTCTTCGTTTCCGAACACGTACCGCAAAAGCACATCGGTTATGCCTGCGGCACGCTCACCAGTGGCCTGACTGCCGGCATCCTCCTCGGCTCGCTGGTCGCCACGGCGATCAACAGCATTTATACGCCAGCCGAAGTGTCGGATTACGCCTGGCGGATCCCGTTCCTGCTCGGCGGCGTGTTCGGCCTGTTCTCTGTGTACCTGCGCCGCTGGCTGCACGAAACTCCGGTGTTCGCCGAACTGCAACTGCGTAAAGCGCTGGCCGAAGAAGTGCCGTTGCGCGCGGTGCTGCGGGATCATCGCGGCGCCATCGCCATTTCGATGCTGCTGACCTGGCTGCTGTCGGCCGGCGTCGTCGTAGTGATCCTGATGACCCCGACCGTGCTGCAAACGGTCTACCACTTTTCGCCGACCACGGCGCTGCAAGCCAACAGCCTGGCCATCGTCTTCCTCAGCCTCGGCTGCATTGGCGCCGGCGCGCTGGCCGATCGCTTCGGCGCCGGTCGCGTCTTCGTCTTTGGCTGCTTGGGCCTGCTGATCAGCTCCTGGACCTTCTACCACAGCCTCGCCGACCACCCGGACTGGCTGTTCCCGCTGTACGCATTGACCGGTTTGCTGGTCGGCACCATCGGCGCGGTGCCGTACGTGATGGTGAAGGCGTTCCCGCCGGTGGTTCGCTTCAGTGGCTTGTCGTTCTCGTACAACGTGGCGTACGCGATCTTCGGTGGCTTGACGCCGATGGTGGTGAGCCTGCTGCTGAAAGAAAGCGCGATGGGGCCTGCGTACTATGTGGCAGTGCTGTGCGGGATGGGGATTCTGGTCGGGGCGTGGCTCTGGAAGAAGGGGCGTTGATTTTCTCTCCCGCCTGATCGTTCCCACGCTCCGCGTGGGAACGCATCCTGTGACGCTCCGCGTCACGTCTCAAATGCGGACGCAGAGCGTCCATGGCGGCGTTCCCACGCAGAGCGTGGGAACGATCTGTTCATCCAGCAAAACCCGATGCTGGCCTTTCATCCAATTGTCATATTTCAGCCATAGAGTGTTCACATGGCCTGCTGATACTTGGCCCCGACTTAACACACCCTATCTGCTAGGAGTAAGGCATGAAACTGAAGCGTTTGATGGCGGCAATGACTTTTGTCGCTGCTGGCGTTGCGACTGCCAACGCGTTCGCCGCTGTTGACCCTGCTATCCCGAGCTACACCAAGACCACTGGTGTGTCGGGCAACCTGTCCAGCGTCGGTTCCGATACCCTGGCCAACCTCATGACCCTGTGGGCTGAGAACTACAAAAAAGAATACCCGAACGTCAACATCCAGATTCAGGCTGCCGGTTCTTCCACCGCGCCACCTGCGCTCACCGAAGGCACCGCCAACCTGGGCCCGATGAGCCGCAAGATGAAGGACAACGAGCTGCAGGCTTTCGAGCAGAAGTACGGCTACAAGCCGACGGCAATCCCGGTTGCCGTGGATGCCCTGGCGGTGTTCGTGCACAAGGACAACCCGATCAAGCACCTGACCATGGCTCAGGTCGATGCGATCTTCTCCTCGACGCGCCTGTGCGGTGCCAAAGCTGACGTCAAGACCTGGGGTGACCTGGGCGTGACCGGTGACCTGGCCAACAAGCCAGTCCAGCTGTTCGGCCGTAACTCGGTGTCCGGCACCTACGGCTACTTCAAGGAAGAAGCCCTGTGCAAAGGCGACTACAAGCCTAACGTCAACGAACAACCAGGTTCGGCGTCGGTGGTGCAGTCGATCAGCAGCTCGCTTAACGGCGTCGGCTACTCGGGCATCGGCTACAAGACCGCCAGCGTGAAAACCGTCGCCCTGGCCAAGAAAGAAGGCGGCGAGTTCATCGAAGACACCGAAGAAAACGCCCTGAACGGCAAGTATCCGCTGTCGCGCTTCCTCTACGTTTACGTCAACAAAGCCCCGAACAAGCCTCTGGCCCCGCTGGAAGCCGAGTTCGTGAAGCTGGTGCTGTCGAAGCAGGGCCAGGAAGTGGTAGTGAAAGACGGCTACATCCCGCTGCCAGCCAAGGTTGCCGCCAAGGCACTGGCTGACCTCGGTTTGCAGGAAGGCGGCGCTGTCGCCAAGAAGTAACACCCTGAGGCCGGCCTGAAGCCGGACTCCTGTGGGAGCTAGCCTGCTCGCGAAGGGGTGGTCACATGCAGCATCGATGTGACTGACCCGACGCCTTGGCGAGCAGACGCGCTCCTGCAACCACCAAATTTTCGACTCCGCTGCCGGACTTCCGGCTGGCGGATTTGCTGCGTCACTGCACTGTCATCTTTCTGTCATACAGGATCGCTAGGGTGTGCGCATGAATGATCTGGCCAATTCCCCAATGACTACGTCTTCCCCTCCCAAGCGCATTGATTTCAATACGCCTGAGCTGCAACGCAAGCGCCGCATCCGCGCGCTCAAGGATCGCTTCACCCGTTGGTACGTCCTCGTTGGCGGCCTGGCGGTGCTCGCGGCGATCACCCTGATCTTCTTCTTCCTAGCTTACGTTGTAGCGCCGTTGTTTCAAGGTGCCGACCTGACCGCGAAAGACTCGATCACCCCGGCCTGGATGCAGGACGCGGGCAAGCCGCTGATGATCTCGCTCGAAGAGCAGAATCAGGTGGCCATGCGTGTATCCGACAAGGGCCAGGCGCTGTTCTTCGATCTCGACAGTGGCGCTGAATTGAGGCGTGTCGATCTGCCGCTGCCAGCGGGCGCTACCGTGACATCTATTGGCGAAGACCAGCCGGGTCATCCGCTGGTGGCCGTGGGGCTGTCCAACGGTCAGGCGCTGGTGTTCCGTCATACCTATAAAGTCAGCTACCCCGATGGCAAGAAAACCATCAGCCCGGCCATCGAATATCCCTATGGCGAGGCGCCGATCGCGCTGAACGAAAGCGGCGGCGCGCTGGAGCATGTCAGCCTCAATGCCACCGACTCGACGCTGATGCTGGTCGGCTCCACTGGCTCGCAACTCAATGTGCTGTCGCTGACCAGCGAAGAAAACATGATGACCGGCGAAGTCACCAACGAGCAGACGCGCATCGATCTGCCGCAGATGACCGAGCCTGTGAAAAACATCTTCGTCGACCCGCGCCAGCAGTGGCTGTACGTGGTCAACGGGCGAGCTCAGGCCGACGTGTTCAGCCTGCGCGACAAGAGCCTCAACGGGCGCTACAAACTACTGGAAAACGCTGACGCCCAAGTCACCGCCACCGCGCAGCTGGTCGGCGGTATCTCACTGATCGTCGGCGATTCCAAGGGCGGTCTGGCCCAGTGGTTCATGGCTCGCGATACCGATGGCGAGCAGCGTCTGAAGCAGATCCGCACCTTTCAGATGGGCACCACGCCGATCGTTGAAATCGCTGCCGAAGAGCGCCGCAAAGGCTTCCTCGCCCTTGATGCCAGCGGCAAGCTCGGCGTGTTCCACAGCACCGCACACCGCACGTTGCTGGTCGATCAGGTGGTTGAAGGCCAGGGCCTGTTCGGTCTGTCGCCACGCGCCAACCGAGTGATCGTCGAAGCCGGCGGCAAGCTGCAACCGCTGCTCCTCGACAACCCGCACCCGGAAGTATCGTGGAGCGCGCTGTGGAGCAAGGTCTGGTACGAGAACTACGACGAGCCTAAATACGTCTGGCAGTCGACCGCGGCCAACACTGATTTCGAACCGAAACTGAGCCTCTCGCCGCTGACCTTCGGCACCCTGAAAGCCGCGTTCTACGCCATGCTGCTGGCCGCACCATTGGCCGTCGCTGCGGCGATCTACACCGCGTACTTCATGGCCCCGGGCATGCGCCGCAAGGTCAAACCGGTGATCGAACTGATGGAAGCGATGCCGACGGTGATCCTCGGTTTCTTCGCCGGTCTGTTCTTGGCTCCATATGTAGAAGGGCATCTGCCGGGCATCTTCAGCCTGCTGATGTTGCTGCCGATCGGCATTCTGGTCGCCGGTTTCACCTTCAGCCGCCTGCCCGAATCGATCCGCCTGAAAGTCCCGGACGGTTGGGAAAGTGCGCTGCTGATTCCGGTGATCCTGTTTGTGGGCTGGCTGTCGCTGTACATGAGTCCGTTCATGGAGAACTGGTTCTTCGGCGGCGACATGCGCATGTGGATCTCCCACGACCTGGGCATCACCTACGACCAGCGCAACGCTCTGGTGGTCGGTCTGGCCATGGGGTTCGCGGTGATCCCGAACATCTACTCGATCGCCGAAGACGCCGTGTTCAGCGTGCCGCGCGGCCTGACCCTGGGTTCCCTGGCCCTCGGTGCCACGCCATGGCAGACCATGACCCGCGTGGTGATCCTGACCGCCAGCCCGGGGATTTTTTCGGCGCTGATGATCGGCATGGGCCGTGCGGTCGGCGAAACCATGATCGTGCTGATGGCCACCGGCAACACCCCGGTGATGGAGATGAACCTGTTCGAAGGCCTGCGCACCCTGGCCGCCAACGTCGCGGTGGAAATGCCCGAGTCGGAGGTCGGTGGCAGCCACTACCGCGTGCTGTTCCTCTCGGCGCTGGTGCTGCTGCTGTTCACCTTCGTCATGAACACCCTGGCAGAACTGATTCGTCAGCGTCTGCGCAAGAAATACTCGTCGCTTTAAGCAAAGGTAGAAGTCTGTGAAACAGAACTCCCTGAAAGGATGGTTCAAGAGCGGCGCCCCGGGCGTCTGGATCAGCGGTGGCGCGGTGTCCATCGCGGTCATCATGACCATTGGCCTGTTGGCGGTGATTGCCGTGCGCGGTCTCGGTCACTTCTGGCCGGCGGATCTGATCCACGCCCATTACGACGTGCCGGGCCAGGCCAATCACCTGGTGATCGGCGAAGTGGTGCAGAAAGAAGAAGTGCCGCGCGCACGTCTGAAGAGCGCCGGTCTGCCGGTGCCGGACGAAGGTCCGGAATTCATGACCCGCGAGCTGATCAAGGTCGGCAACCGTGACCTGAACGGCAACGACTTCACGTGGATCGTCGGCGAGTGGCTGACCAAGCAGACCACACCGCCAGAATTGATGGCGATCGAGCGTCGCGAGTGGGGCAACTTCTACGGCTATCTGGTCAACGTCAAACAGGATGGCAAGGTCATCGCCGAGGGCGAGGCCGCATGGCCTGAACTGCAAGCGCGCATCGATCGGGTGAACGATCTCGCGGCTCAACTGAAGACGCTGGAAAAAACCGACATCGGCGCAATCAACGCCGGTCTTGAACGCATCCGACTGCATGGGCGCAAGCTCGAGCTGGAAGGCAAACTCGACGCCACCGCACAAGCGGACATGGAATCCGAGCGCGCCGAGCTGGACGCTCGCTACAAAGATATCGAAGCACGTCTGTCTGATTTGCATGCTCAGTTCAACCGCGACGCCTTGACCGCCCGTGACGCCAACGGCAAGGAAATCGAAATCGGTCTGGGCAAAGTCGTGCATGCCTACCAGCCAAACGGCATGAGCACCTTGACCAAGGTTGGTTTCTACTTCAGCAAGATCTGGGAATTCCTCTCCGACGACCCGCGTGAAGCGAACACCGAAGGCGGGATCTTCCCGGCGATCTTCGGCACCGTGATGATGACCCTGATCATGGCGATGATCGTTACACCGTTCGGCGTGCTGGCAGCGGTGTACCTGCGCGAATACGCCAAGCAGAACACCCTGACCCGTGTGATTCGCATTGCGGTGAACAACCTCGCTGGCGTACCGGCGATCGTTTACGGCGTGTTCGGTCTGGGCTTCTTCGTTTACGTGCTGGGTGGCTCGGTCGACCGCTTGTTCTTCCCTGAAGCTCTGCCGGCGCCGACGTTCGGTACGCCGGGCCTGCTCTGGGCTTCGCTGACTCTGGCGCTGCTGGCTGTGCCGGTGGTGATTGTAGCGACCGAAGAAGGTCTGGCACGGATTCCGCGTACCGTGCGTGAAGGTTCGCTGGCCCTCGGTGCGACCAAAGCGGAAACGCTGTGGAAAATCGTTATCCCGATGGCCAGCCCGGCCATGATGACCGGGATGATCCTCGCCGTGGCCCGCGCCGCCGGTGAAGTGGCGCCGCTGATGCTGGTGGGTGTGGTGAAACTGGCGCCGTCGCTGCCGGTGGACGGCAACTACCCGTACCTGCACCTGGACCAGAAGATCATGCACCTGGGCTTCCACATCTATGACGTCGGCTTCCAGAGCCCCAACGTCGAAGCAGCCCGCCCGCTGGTGTACGCCACCGCGCTGCTGCTGGTGCTGGTGATCGCGACGCTGAACCTGTCGGCGGTGTATATCCGCAACCACCTGCGCGAAAAATACAAAGCACTGGACAGCTAAGGACGACACGAACCCTGTGGGAGCGAGCTTGCTCGCGAAGCTTTTGGCGGCCGTAAGGGCCCCTTCGCGAGCAAGCTCGCTCCCACATTGAACCGCGTCCACTGGAATATTGATGGAAGCTGCAACAAGCAGTGTTCCGAACCGAATTTGTTAGCACAGGGAGCCTCCCATGCAGCACGAAACACACAGCCACGGCATCAACATGTCTGCCCTGGGCCGCGACAAGCAGAGCCTGGACCTGGCGCAGGAAACCGTTGCCATCGAAGTACCGGGCCTGAGCCTCTACTACGGCGAGAAACAGGCACTGTTCGACGTCAGCATGAACATCCCGAAACAGCGCGTGACCGCGTTCATCGGCCCGTCGGGCTGCGGTAAGTCGACGCTGCTGCGTACCTTCAACCGGATGAACGATCTGGTCGACGGCTGCCGTGTCGAGGGCGCGATCAACCTGTACGGCAACAACATCTATCGCAAGGGCGAAGATGTTGCCGAGCTGCGTCGTCGCGTCGGCATGGTGTTCCAGAAACCCAACCCGTTCCCGAAGACCATCTACGAAAACGTGGTCTATGGCCTGCGCATCCAGGGCATCAACAAGAAGCGCATCCTCGACGAAGCCGTTGAATGGGCGTTGAAAGGCGCGGCATTGTGGGACGAGGTCAAAGACCGTCTGCACGACTCGGCCCTCGGTCTGTCCGGCGGTCAGCAACAGCGTCTGGTGATCGCGCGCACCATCGCGGTTGAGCCGGAAGTGCTGCTGCTCGACGAACCGTGCTCGGCTCTCGACCCGATCTCGACGCTGAAAGTCGAAGAGCTGATCTATGAGCTGAAGTCCAAGTTCACCATCGTCATCGTTACCCACAACATGCAACAGGCGGCACGGGTGTCCGACTACACCGCGTTCATGTACATGGGCAAACTGGTGGAATTCGGCGACACCGATACCCTGTTCACCAATCCGGCGAAGAAGCAGACCGAAGACTACATCACCGGTCGCTATGGCTGATTGGGGCAGCTGCAAGCCGCAAGCTACAAGCGGCAAGAAAGATGCGGTGCGATATCAGGACTTACACATAACTGCTTGAAGCTTGCAGCTTGAAGCTTGCAACTTTCGCGGAGCGAACAATGATTTCCAAAGAAGGCCTTACCCATCACATTTCCGCGCAGTTCAACGCTGAACTGGAGGAAGTGCGCAGCCACCTCCTTGCCATGGGCGGGCTGGTCGAGAAGCAGGTCAACGACGCGGTCACGGCGCTGATCGAGGCCGATTCCGGCCTGGCTCAGCAGGTGCGTGAGATCGACGACCAGATCAACCAGATGGAACGCAACATCGACGAAGAATGCCTGCGCATTCTCGCCCGTCGTCAGCCAGCGGCGTCGGACCTGCGCTTGATCATCAGCATTTCCAAGTCGGTGATCGACCTTGAGCGTATCGGCGACGAAGCCACCAAGATCGCCCGTCGTGCCATCCAGTTGTGCGAAGAAGGTGAAGCGCCGCGTGGTTACGTCGAGGTCCGTCACATTGGCGACCAGGTACGCAACATGGTGCGCGATGCGCTGGACGCCTTCGCGCGTTTCGACGCCGATCTGGCCTTGTCGGTGGCGCAGTACGACAAGATCATCGACCGCGAATACAAAACCGCCCTGCGTGAGCTGGCCACCTACATGATGGAAGATCCGCGCTCTATCTCGCGGGTGCTGAGCATCATCTGGGTCCTGCGTTCACTGGAGCGCATCGGCGATCATGCGCGCAACATCTCCGAACTGGTGATCTACCTGGTGCGCGGTACCGACGTGCGCCACATGGGCCTCAAGCGCATGAAAGAAGAAGTTGAAGGCACAAGCGCTGAAACCGCTAATGTTCCGGGCGAAGCTGACGATAAGTAAGATTGCCTGAGAAAAGCGCCCGGCCCTCTGGCCGGGCGTTTTTGTTTCTGCTTTTCAGAAGCGGATTCGTATCAAAAGCAGCACCCGCGAACGAAAAGTCCCGGCGTGACTGAAGAGTTTTGGCAATGTGCCATCAGCCAGCGTTATGCTTGCCGGGATTTTAATAGGGGTGTTGGATGAGCAAGATCAGTGTGTTGGTCGTGGACGATGCTTCGTTCATTCGTGACCTGGTGAAAAAGTGCCTGCGTAATTACTTCCCGGGGATCCGCACCGAGGACGCCATCAACGGCAAAAAGGCCCAGGCCATGCTGGCCAAAGAGGCTTTCGACCTGGTGCTGTGCGACTGGGAAATGCCGGAAATGTCCGGCCTCGAACTGCTGACCTGGTGCCGCGAGCAGGACAACCTCAAGACCATGCCGTTCGTCATGGTCACCAGCCGTGGAGACAAGGAAAACGTCGTGCAGGCGATTCAAGCCGGCGTTTCCGGCTACGTCAGCAAGCCGTTCACCAACGAGCAACTGCTGACCAAGGTCAAGCAGGCACTGAACAAGGTCGGCAAGCTCGACACCTTGATGAACAGCGCGCCGACCAAGATGAATTCGGCGTTCGGCAACGACTCTCTGAGCGCACTGACCGGCGGCAAGCCGGCCGTGGTCGGCGGCGCTGCGGCCAGGCCTGTCGCTGCTGCACCCGCTCCAGCCGCTGCGCCGTCGCGCGGTTTGCTCAACAGCCCGCCAGTTCAGGCGCCCGGTGCATCCAAGGCGCCGGTGGGCGGTCGTGGTCAGGGCCAGTTGCGCCTGCCGAGCGGTACTCAGCAATGCGTGATCAAGGCCTTGAGCATCAAGGAAGCCCTGCTGGTAGTGAAGCGCACCGAAACCCTGCCGCAGATCCTCGACAGCGCCGTGCTCGATCTGGAGCAGGGTGACAACGCCGAGATCGCGCGCCTCAACGGTTACCTGCACGCCATCGTCGCCCACGAGCAGAAAGCTGACAGCGACTGGCTGCAACTGACCTTCCGCTTTGTCGACCAGGATGCGCAGAAGCTCGACTACATCTCGCGCCTGATCGCCCGGGGCACTGCGCAGAAGCATTTCGTACCCGGCGCGTAACCGCAGCGGCCCAAAAAGATCGCAGCCTTCGGCAGCTCCTTGTATGTTCCCCACACACCAGCATGAATGAGATCTAAGCTCG